>JAISDC010000157.1 GCA_031265105.1 Verrucomicrobiales bacterium | reverse complement strand
AGCGTTCCAGCGTTCCAGCGTTCCAGCGTTCCAGCGTTCCAGCGTTCCAGCGTTCCAGCGTTCCAGCGTTCCAGCGTTCCAGCGTTCCAGCGTTCTCTAACAAACGCTTGGGTTAACGTAAACGGAACTGCAAGTAGTTTTTTCCCTGTTGTTCTTGCCAATGTGGCCGGCGTGTCGGACGTCGGCAGTCAGTCTGTTATAACCCAAATGAAGGAGTGTTATGATTACCAATAAAACCATGAAACTGAGGAGAAATGCCATGAAAACATTGAAACTGCTGGTTCTTTTGGGGGCGCTGCCAATCACTGTCCACGCCGCTTCGATCTTGGGTTCTCTTGACGAGATGCCGCGCAACATCACCGTCAACCTTAATGAGGCCGATGCCTTTGCGTATTACGGAATCATTGGCATAGGCGATTTTAATAATGATACTTATGGAGCCGTGACAACTGACAGCGCCAATATCGGTGAATTCTCCCGTTTGACTCTAACGCTAACTCCGAGTGGCGTTCAGGGCGGCTTTCGCACCACGACCTCCCTCCCGCTGACCATCAGTTACAGCAATGCCACTTACGACGGTTCCAGTTCCACATATAACAGACCAGCCCAAACTGATGTTGCGGGAACCAAAGTGGGCACTTATATTCGATACGGCCAGGATGGTTACACCCTCTCGTTGACCACCACTTTGTTCGCGCCCGAGGAGACCATCAGTTTTTATCTCCTGAACTACAATGCAAAGGCGAATCTCTCAGCAACCTTGACCGGAGCGGACAGTGCCAGCGCCGAATATTCTTTGAATGATCAAGTTTTGCCTACCCTCGACGCCAACGCCAGCGCCGGTACGGGAATCGGAAATACTTTTGGGATTCTGACGCTGACCGTCTCGGGCAACATAGGTGACACGCTAACATTCGTGAATGAGATAGAGACATTCGGGATCACTGGCCTCGGTGATCCCAGCGTAGGCATCGCGGCGGTCACGGCGTGGGCCATTCCCATCCCGGAGCCGGGCACTTGGGCGCTGATCGTGGTCGGTCTCGGCACGCTGATCGGTTGCCGCCGTCTGCGCGGATAATTTTTCACCGGGAGTTCATGGAGAACATTGAGATTATCCGCTTAAAACCTTCATGAACTCCATGGTCTCCCTGTAAAAAATTCAAACAGCCCGTTTTACCTTGCGGCCATCAAATCATACCCGCGCCAGCCGCTGATGGTGACCTCGGCGAACTCGCCCACCGGCAGCGTCCGATTCACAAACACGCTGCCGTCAATGCCGGGCGCGTCCCACTCGGTGCGGGCGATACCGGGCTGCTCGACCAGCACGCGCCGGGTTTGGCCGATCTGGGCGCTGCTGGTGGCCTGGTAGATTTTTTGCAACCGCGCCATCGCCCGGTGCCGGCGCGCGCGGCGGGTGGCGTGATGCACCTGGCCGTCGAGCCTGGCGGCGCGGGTGCCTTCCTCGCGCGAGTATTCGAACACCCCGGCGCGCTCGAATTTCGCCTCGTCAAAAAATTCCAGCAACTCGTCAAAGTCGGCCTGCGTCTCGCCGGGAAAGCCGACGATGAAGGTGGTGCGGATGGCGAGGCCGGGGATACCGGCGCGCAGTTTTTGCAACAGGCCGCAGATGTAGGCGCCGTCGGTCTCGCGCTTCATGCGGGCCAACATGCGGTCGCTGATGTGCTGGAGCGGGAGGTCCACGTAACGCGCGACGTGCTCACTGTCAGCGACGGCTCGGATGAGTTCGTCGCTCCAGTGCGCGGGGTGGGTGTAGAGCAGGCGCAGCCAGAAGTCGCCGCTGATGGTGTCCAGTTCGCGGATGAGCGACGCCAGCGACTCGCCGCGCGCGCTGTCCACGCCGGAGCGCGGGTTGGGGCGCGCGCCGGTCCATTGATCCATGCCGAAATACGTGGTGTCTTGCGAAATCAGGTTGATTTCGCGGACGCCGCTGTTGATGAGGTCGCGCACTTCGCGGACGACCGATGCCTGCGAACGGCTGCGGTGCCGCCCGCGGATTTGCGGGATGACGCAGAAGCTGCAAGTGTGGTTGCAACCCTCGGCGATTTTCACGTAGGCGTAATGGCGCGGCGTGAGGCGGAAGCGCGGCGTGTCGTAGTCGGGGATGTAACGCGGGCTGGCCGTCACGAAATCGCGGCCGACGGCGGCACCGTCAGCGGCGAACAAGTCGCTGACGATGGCGGCGATGCGCGGGATTTGGTCGAGGCCGATGAAGGCGTCCACTGCCGGCATGAGGCTGGGCAATTCCTGCCGGAAGCGTTGCGACAAACAGCCGGCGACGATGATTTTCTGCCGCTGCCGGTGACCGGCGGCGCGCTCGTCCACCGCGCCGTGAATGGCGGCGATGGATTCTTTTTTCGCCTGGTCGATGAACGAGCAGGTGTTGATGACCAGCGCGTCCGCTGACGCTGAGTCCGGTGTCAGCGTCATCCCCGCCGCGCACAGATGACCGGCCATCACCTCCGCGTCAATGAGGTTCTTCGCGCAACCGAGGGAGATGAGGCCGACTTTGATCACGCGGGGAGGATAGCGGTTCCCGCCCGCGCAAGGAAAGCTTGGATTTTTTGACAGGGAGATCATGGAGCGCATGAAGATGTTAAGCGGATAACCGCGCAAGATTTCACTGTCAGCGGTCGCGCCGGGCGCTAATGTCGCTGCCGATGACCTTGCGGGATTCACTCAAACTGGCGGGCCGCGCGGCGCGAACCAATCTGCGTCCGGGGCTGGTGTTGTGGGCGCTGCTGGTGGTGTTCCTGGCGGCGTGGGAACTGTCCGCCGGCTTTCGCGCGGCGTTGCAGGCGGTGGCCGACCTCAAGGCGCGGTCGGGTTATCCGTTCGGGTTTGTCAGTTACGCACTGTCAGCGGCGCTGCTGCCGGAGTTGCTGCGGGTGGTGTTTTTCCAGCATTGGCGGGTGACGGCGCGCAACGCGCACAACCTGTGGTTCGGCGCGCTGGTGTGGGGGCTGCACGGGGTGAGTTCGGACTGGTTCTACCGCCTGCAGGCGCAATGGTTCGGCGCGGGCGGCGACTGGCTGACGCTGGCGGAGAAAGTGGCGGCCGACCAGTTCGGGTACAGTTTTGTGGAAAACGGCTGGATTCTGGTGGTGTTCGCGTGGCGGGACGCGGGTTTTGCCCGGCGGGCGTGGCGGGACATCGGCTCCGTGAATTTCCTGCTGGAGCGTTACGTGCCGCTGATGGTGGCGGTGTGGTGCGTGTGGATTCCGGGCACGGCGGTGGTGTATTTCATGCCCACCGCGCTGCAACTGCCGGTGGCCGCGCTGCTGACATGTTTCTGGGCGCTGATTTTCACCTGCATGAGCCGGAATGTGGAATCGACGTGAACGTCAGCGGCAGCGTGGATGTTTGCGCGGTTGGTGAATGCTGAACAAAGTTTACGCCGGCTCTGTTGATTCCGACCGTCAGCGCGCCCAATCTTGGCGGCAGCATGAAAGCAATCGTTGAGTTCAGCCAGATTGAGAAAAAGATTTTACTCATCCGCGACCAGCAGGTGTTGCTGGATTATGACGTGGCGGCGTTGTACGAGGTGAAGACCAAGGAGGTCAACCAAGCGGTCAGGAATAATCCTGACAAATTTCCAAAGGGCTACCTGGTGGAACTAAGCCAGGATGAAAAAAATGAACTGGTCAAAAATTTTGACCGGTTCAACCAGTTGAAACATTCAACTGCTTTGCCCATTGTTTTTACCGAAAAGGGCCTGTACATGCTGGCCACCATCTTGAAAAGCGCAAAGGCAACGCAAACCACGCTGGCGATTGTGGAGACCTTCGCCAAACTCCGCGAGTTGTCCCGCACGGTTGCCTCATTGTCAGCGGTGCGAGAAAAATCCGGGCAAAAATTGCTGATGCAAAAAAGCGGCGCCATCCTTGCCGATTTGCTCGACCAGGAGTTGCGGGTCACGGACGCGGAAACCAGCATGGAGATTGATTTTGCCGTGCTGAAATTCAGGCACACGGTCCGGCGGAGGAAAACCGCTGACGGTGACCCACGCTGACTGTCAGCCCGCGCCGCTCGCAAACACTGTCAGCGGTCGCGCCGGACGTTCATGTCGCTGCCGGTGGCCGCGCTACTGACATGTTTCTGGGCGCTGATTTTCACCTGCATGAGCCGGAACGGGGAGCTGGCGTGAACGTCAGCGGCAGCGCGGATGTTTGCGCGGATGGTGAATGCTGAACAAAGTTTACACCGGTACTGTTGATTCCGACCGTCAGCGCGCTCAACCTTGGCGGCAGCATGAAAGCAATCGTTGACTTCAGCCAGATTGAGAAAAGGATTTTGCCAATCCGTAATCAGCACGTGCTGCTGGATAGTGATGTGGCGGCGTTGTATGCGGTGGAAACCAAGCGAGTCAATGAGGCCGTGAGAAACAATCCCGACAAGTTTCCCAGGGGATACCTGCTGGAGTTGACCCGCGACGAAAAAAATGAGGTGGTCGAAAATTTCGACCACCTCAGACAACTAAAATATTCACCCGCCTTGCCAGTCGCCTTCACCGAAAAGGGCCTGTACATGCTGGCCACCATCTTGAAAAGCGCGAAGGCGACGCAAACCACGCTGGCGATTGTGGAGACCTTCGCCAAACTCCGCGAGTTGTCCCGCACGGTTGCCTCATTGTCAGCGGTGCGGGAAAAATCCGAGCAAAAATCACTGATGCAGAAAAGTGGCGCCATCCTCGCCGATTTACTCGACCAGGAACTGCGGGTCACGGACGCGGAGACCAGCATGGAAATTGATTTTGCCGTGTTGAAGTTCAGGCACACAGTCCGGCGGAAGAAAACCGCTGACGATGACCAACGCTGACCGTCAACGTCAACCCGCGCCGCTGACGGTCACGGGATATTCGCGCTTGGTGGTGGAAAGAGGCCGCCGGCCGGTGGTGATTTCGGCGACGATTTTCCAAACGACCTGACCGTCAGCGTCGCGGCTGGTCGGGCGCAAAGCGGCGGGGAGATTGAAGGTCAGCGTGCCGTGGCGGATTTGTTTGAAGTCGTCGGTGGTAGGCAACAGCGGGTGCTCGGCGAAAATGTCGGGGTGTTTTTGGTCGTAGTCCTGGTAAGCGCCTTGCAGCGAGAGGGCGAATTGTTTGACCCGGTCGGCGCGCTCGAAATCCCATTCCAACTCCAGTTTGCCGCCCGCGCGCAAAGCGCCGTCGCGCAAGGTCAGGCGCGGTTTCGGCGCAAAACGCGCGGTCAGTATGAACAGGAAAATGAAATCAAAAAACAACACGCAGACGAACCCCGGCCACAGTTCCCATCGGACGCCACCGGCCAGTCCGAATTTATACAAGGCAAAATTGACTGGCAACAACCCGGCGCCAAGCAGCAACGGCAGCGCCCAGCGAGTCGCGGCCGACTCGCGCAAGATTAGTGGCCCGGCGGCGACCGGCGGCGGCTTTAATTCGCGAAAATAATTAATCATCACCCAGCCACCGATGATGATGAAAAAAATCATGCCGCTGACCATGAACCACCACACCCAAGTCGAGCCGCTGACACTGACCGGGCGCGTGCCTTCGGTGCCGAGAAAAACGCCCAGCGCTCCCGCGCCAAGCAAAAACGTCAAGCCACCGCCCAGCACCGGCGTGGGCAGTCGCCGGCGCCGCCGGTTGACCAGCAGCGCGAGGCCCACCAAGGCGAACGCCAGCGGGACGGCGGCCAGCGCCATGTCGGCGGTCAGGCCGCGCACGAGCACCGACTCCGCATGGTCGGCGGGATTGACGTAGCACACGGTTGCCCTGCCCGGCGGCAGTGCGCGGACAATGTTCGCCTTTGCCGCGTAACCGCTGCTGGCGCCGGACATGAATTTATAACGCGCCCCGGTGAATTTTTGCCTATCAATTGTATATTCGTAGCTGACGTTGACCGCATAAGTCGAACCCTTGCTGCCCGTGTGCGTTTCGACCGACGAGGCCAAAATCACGCACGGTCTTTCGACCCAATTTTTCGCGCGCGCGACATTCACCAGCGGCCGGCACATCCACACCGTCAGCGTCGCGCCGAGCACCATGAACAGCCAGGCCAGCAACAGCGGCGATTGCTTGTTCGGCTTGGAACTGGCGCTGACGGTTATCTTCATAACGCCGACGCTCACACCACCGGGTTGGTCAGCGTACCGATTTTTTCAATCTCGACGCTGACGGTGTCGCCCGACTTCAGCCACACGGGCGGGGTGCGGCCCATGCCGACGCCTTCCGGCGTGCCGGTGAAAATCACCGTGCCGGGCAACAGCGTGGTGACTTTGCTCAGGAAGGAAATGATTTCCGCGCAACTGAAAATCATGTCGGTGGTGTTGGAATTTTGCAACAGCGCGCCGTTCACGCGCGTGGCCACCGTCAGCGCGCCGGGGTGCGGGATTTCATCGCGCGTGACCAGGCACGGGCCGAGCGGCGCGAAGGTGTCGAAGGTCTTGGCCAGGCACCATTGCCCGCCGCCGCCGTGTTTCTGCCAGTCGCGCGCCGACACGTCGTTGCCGCAGGTGTAGCCTAGCACGTAATCCGGCGCGGCGCTGACGGTGACGTTGCGGCAGGTCTTGCCGATGACGATGACCAACTCGACCTCGTAATCCACCTTGGTGCTGGGCAATGCCGCCGGCAGCACAATCGGGTCGCCCGGATTTTGGATGGCGGACGGATTTTTGAAAAACAAAATCGGGTGGCGCGGGATTTCGCACTTGGTCTCGATGGCGTGCTGTTGGTAATTCAACCCGATGCACAGGACCGCGCGCGGGTCGAGCGGGGCGAGGAGTTTGCGAACGTCAGCGGGCCGTCCGCTGACGGTGATGTCGCCGAAAATATCGCCGTCAAGTTCCCGTGCCGAACCGTCCGCTGACAGTGCGGCGAATTTGATGTGACCGTCAGCGTCGGCGTAGCGGATGATTTTCATGCGGACATTAAATCACAGACGCGCCGCCGCGAAAATGCAAAAGCGCGCGCGCGGCCCCAAACAAAATAGCGGCCGGGGAGTTCCCTGGCCGCTATTCGCTTGGCAGTCTGCCGGATTATTTCGCGATTTTCTTCAACAAATCCACGCAACGGTTGGAATAACCCCACTCGTTGTCGTACCAGCTCACCAGCTTGAAGAACTTGCTGTTCAACTCGATGCCGCTGCCGGCGTCGAAGATGCTGGAGTGATTGTCGTGGATGAAGTCGCTGGAGCAAACCTCGTCGGCGGTGTAGCCGAGGATGCCTTTCAGGTAGGTCTCGCTGGCCTTCTTCATCGCCGCGCAAATTTCCTTGTAACTGGTTTCCTTCACCGTCTTCACGGTCAAGTCCACCACGCTGACGGTGGGCGTCGGCACGCGGAAGGACATGCCGGTGAGCTTGCCCTTCACCTCAGGGATGGCCAGGCCGACGGCTTTCGCCGCGCCGGTGGTGGAGGGGATGATGTTGATGGCGGCGCTGCGGCCACCCTTCCAGTCCTTGCGGCTGGGGCCGTCCACGGTTTTTTGCGTGGCGGTGTAGCTGTGCACGGTGGTCATCAAGCCTTCCTCGATGCCGAAGCCTTCCTTCAACAGCACATGCACTACGGGGGCGAGGCAGTTGGTCGTGCAGCTCGCGTTGGAGATGATGTGGTGCTTCTCGGCGACATACTTGTCATCGTTCACGCCGATGACGATGGTGAGGTCCTCGTTCTTCGCGGGGGCGCTGATGATGACCTTCTTCGCGCCGGCGTCGAGGTGGCCCTTGGCCTTGGTCGCGTCGGTGAACAAGCCGGTGGATTCGATGACGTAGTCCACGCCCAGCGCCTTCCACGGCAACGCGGCGGGGCCTTCCTTGATGGCGAGGCACTTGATTTTCTGGCCGTTGACCACCAGCGTGTCATCCTCGGCGGCGGCGGGCGAGGATTTCTCGCTGCTGACAGTGCCGTTGAGACGCCCTTGGGTGGAGTCGTATTTCACCAGATAAGCGAGATTGTCAGCGGGAACCAAATCGTTCACCGCGACCACGTCAATTTCTTTGCCGAGCAAACCTTGGTCCACGATGGCGCGGAAGACCAGGCGGCCGATGCGGCCGAAACCATTGATACCAACTTTGATACTCATAAACAGTTTTCCTTTAAGGGTTCAATTTTGCCGTGGAGTTTTTCTTCTTCCGGCCACGGCGAACCGAACAAGACCGGCCTTCACCAGAAGAGCCGGGTTCTGGAATAGAACGCTGTTAAATATAGGCGCTGAACATCAGCGGTCAACGTAATAGTACAACCGTGCCGTCGTCGGAACGGCACATTGTTTTAGTTGGATACTTGCTATCGCTGACGGTGATATTCTGATGTTTTCATTTTACTGCCATTAATTTTTCCTTATGCTTTCCCGCGTGACACTGACGATGAACCTGCCCGCCCATTTCCGCCAAGCCGCGCATCGCTTCGCCGATGCGCTACACAAAAACTTTTCCGCCAGCCTGCCCGCCCAACCGGAAGACCAACTCAAGCGCCCCGTGCTTGACTTGCTTGAAGCCGCCGCCGCCAACGTCAGCGGCAAAACCGAGGTGCCGGTGCCGGATGTCGAGGGGCGTCCTGACATCGGCGTCATGATCAGCGGCGCGCTGTGCGGGTTTGCCGAGTTGAAAGCGCCGGGGCATGGCGCGCGCGTCCGTAATTTCAAGGGACGCGACGCCGCGCAGTGGAAAAAATTTGCCATGCTGCCCAACATTCTTTACACCGACGCCGTCGAATGGGCGCTTTACCGCAGCGGCCAACAAACCGGGCAAAACAACAAGCCCGTGCTCGTCCGGCTTGATGGCATCATCGAACACGGTACCGCCGCGCTTGACGACGACACATTGTCAGCGTTGCACACGCTGCTGATGGACTTTCTCGGCTGGCATCCCGTTCCGCCGCGTACTCCGCGCCAGCTTGCCAAAACGCTCGCGCCGCTATGCCGGCTGCTCCGCGCCGACACGCTGGCTGCCGTCAGGCGCGAGGACAGCGCGCTGACCTTACTGAGCAAAGAAATCCGCCAGTATTTGTTTCCGCATCAATCGGAGGAACAATTCGCCGACATCTACGCGCAAACGCTGACTTACGCGCTGCTGCTGGCGCGCATCAGCGGCGAGACCAAGCTCGATTCCGAGCACGCGGCAAAAAAACTGGACAGCGGCCACGGTCTGCTCGCGCAAACGCTTCGCATCCTCACGCAACCGGCGGCGCGCGCAGAAATTGAAATCGCCGTCAGCCTGCTGGAGCGCGTCATCGGCAGCGTCGAACCAGACCAACTCGCCAAACACGACGACCTGTGGCTGTATTTTTATGAGGATTTTCTCGGCGAGTACGATGAAAAATTACGCAAGCAACATGGCGTTTATTACACGCCGCAGGAAGTCATCGCCTGCCAAATCAATCTGGTTTCCGAATTGTTGGAGAAAAAATTCCACAAGCCGCTGACGTTCGCCAACGATGGCGTGGTGTTTCTCGACCCCGCTGCCGGCACCGGCGCGTATCCGTTCGCCGCCATTGTCAGCGCCTTGCAAAAAGCGAAGCTACGCTACGGCACTGGTGCGGTGGCCAGTCACGCCACGACTTGCGCGCACAACATGAACGCCTTTGAAATTCTCGTCGGTCCCTACGCCGTCGCGCACCTACGACTAGGTAATTTGCTTGCCGCCAGTGGCGCTTCACTGCCTGCTGACGGTCTGCGTGTGATGCTCGCTGACACGCTAGAGTCACCGTTCGCCGACCCGCCGCGCGCCAATTTGTTCGGCAAAAAACTCACGGACGAGCAAGCGCGCGCCAACAGTGTAAAAGCCGAGAAACCGGTCTTCGTCTGCATGGGCAACCCACCGTATTTTCGGGAGGGCGCCGCTGACGGTGCCCGCTCGCTCGGTAAATGGGTGCGTTTCGGCGACTTGGCAAAAGAAAAGGCACGCGCCAAATATCCTGATAAAATCGGCGACATCAAAGGCGACTGGGCGCGCTACGCTGACGGTAGCAAAGCTGATTTTCTCCCGCCCATCCTCGGCGATTTCACCGCCGGCGTGGATGGCGTGCATGTCAAAAACCTTTACAACCTCTACGTTTATTTCTGGCGTTGGACACTGTGGAAAATGTTTGAAAACGGCTACGCCGAGCGGCGCGGCATCGTCAGCTACATCACCGCGTCGAGCTATTTGCGCGGACCGGGCTTCGCTGGAATGCGCCAAAAAATGCGCGAGGCGTTCGACGAGTTGTGGATTCTCGATTTAGAGGGCGACAACAAGGGCGCGAATAAAACCGAAAACGTGTTCGCCATCCAGACGCCGGTTTGCATTGCGGTTGGCGTGCGTCATGCGGTGAAGAAAAAACAGTCGCTGGCGGTGACGCGCTACGCGAAAATCACCGGCACCTGCGAGGAAAAACTGAAAAAACTCGCATCCATCAAAACCTTCGCTGATGTTAACTGGGAAGAATGTTTCGCTGACGCTAACGCGCCGTTGCTGCCAAAACAAAGCGGTAATTACTTTTCCTTTCCGCTGCTAACGGATTTGTTTCCGTGGCAATGTTGCGGAGTAAAATTTGAGCGTAAGTGGCCCATAGCTGAAATTAAAGAAGTTCTTGAAATCCGTTGGAAAACATTATTGTCAGCGCCACCCGATAAAAAAATGGAACTTTTTCATGAAGACGATGACAGAAAAATATCTAAACAGTACACCTCATTGTTTTCACCATTCAAACGTCTAGACACCATTGCATCATTGTCAAAAGATGTGCCGCCATTGAAAATTGTCCCTTATGGATTTCGTTCTTTTGACCGTCAATATGCAATCGCAGACAATCGAATTGGCGGAAGAATGAATCCCGCATTATGGGCCTCTCACAGTGACAAACAAATTTACATGGCAAGTTTATTGACAAAGATTTTGGGAGTCGGTCCGTCTGTCACTGTCAGCGTTCATCCGCCGGATATGGATTATTTTTGTAATCGCGGCGGCAAAGACATCATCCCGCTGTGGCGTGATACGGCGGCGACGGTCCCCAACATCACCGTCAGTGTGCTTGACAAACTCAGCGCCGCGCTAGACATCACCGTCAGCGCCGAAGATTTTTTTGCCTACGCCTTCGCTGTGATGTCTGCGCCGGCTTACACGGAAAATTTTTCTGAAGAACTCTCCATCCCAGGTCCCCGCCTGCCTATCACTCAAAACACGAAATTATTCCAGCGCGTTGTCAGCGCCGGACGTCGGCTATTGTTCTGGCAAACCTATGGCGAACGCTTTGCCGCTGACGGTGAACGACTCAACGGCCTCGCCCGCTGTATCAAAGCCGTTCCCGCTGACTGTGGGTATTATCCCGATGATTTTTCATGGAAGCCTGGCGTGACCGCCGCCGATGGTGTGCTACGCGTGGGCGGCGAGTTGCGCGTGGACGGCGGCGAGTTCACGCCGATCTCCGAAGCTGCATGGAACTTCAGCGTAAGCGGTTACGACGTGGTGAAAAACTGGCTCGGCTTTCGCATGAAAAACCGGCGCGGCAAAAAAAGCAGCCCGCTCGACGATATTCGCCCCGTCGCTTGGACTGCGGCGCTGACGACGGAATTGCTCGAACTGCTGTGGATCGTCGAATACACCGTCAGCGTCCAGCCGGAACTAAACGCCCTGCTCACCGAAAGCCTGCGCGGCAAACTTTTCCAAGTCGGCGATTTCCCCAAACCCATTGTCAGCGAGCGTCAGCCGCCGGAAAAGGTTTCCGCTGGTGTTACTGTAACTACTGAGTTTAATTACGAATAAATGCCGCCGCAAGCATTGTTACCGATGGCTGTTCACACATAATTCACTGGTGCTGACTATGTGCTTTGCTAATCTTGCCCAGCATGAATATCCTGTTCGCGGCCAGTGAGCTGACCCCGTATGCGAAGACGGGCGGGCTTGGCGATGTGCTGGCGGCGCTGCCGGCGGCGTTGCGGGCGCGGGGGCACAGTGTGGCGGTGGCGCTGCCGTTGTACCGGCAGTTGCGCGAGTCGGCGGCAGAGTTGCGGCGGACGCCGCTGACGCTGACGGTGGCACTGGGCGGGCGGCCATTGTCAGCGCCGGTCTGGCAGGGGACGACGCGCGACGGGGTGACGCTGTTTGCCATTGAGCGCGACGAGTTTTTCGACCGCGGCCAGTTGTACGGCACCGCTGACGGTGACTATTTCGACAACGCGGCGCGGTTCATTTTTTACAGTCAAGCGGTCGTGGCGCTGGCGCTGACGCTGGCACCGCGGCCGCAAATCATCCACGCCAACGACTGGCAGGCGGCGCTGATTCCGGCGCTGGTGCGGGCCGGCCAATTGCCGTTCAAGACGGCGCTGACCGTGCACAATCTGGCGTATCAGGGAATTTTTCCGGCGGCCGAGTTTGCGCTGACCGGGTTGCCAGGCTTTTACCTGAAGCCGCACGCGCTGGAGTATTACGGGCGCATGAATTTGCTCAAGGGCGGCATCCTGCTGGCCGACGTGCTGACCACGGTCAGCGCCGGTTACGCGCGGGAAATTCTGACCGAGCCGCACGGTTGCGGCCTGGACGGGGCGTTGCGGACGCGGGCCGGCGCGCTGACCGGGATTTTGAACGGCATTGACACGGAGCGGTGGAATCCGGCGACCGACCCGTTGTTGGCGGCGCCTTACGACGCGCGGCGGGTCACGACGGGCAAGCGCCGGAACAAGCTGGCCCTGCTGGAGGAACTCGGCCTGCCGCTGACGCTGGTGGAGCGCCCGCTGTTGGCGGTGATTTCCAGGTTAGTGGAACAGAAGGGCATCGCCTTGATTTTGCGCGCGCTGCCGCTGTTGGTGGAGCGCGGGGCGGGGCTGGT
Organism: Verrucomicrobiales bacterium; assembly: GCA_031265105.1. Classification (GTDB taxonomy): domain Bacteria; phylum Verrucomicrobiota; class Verrucomicrobiia; order Methylacidiphilales; family JAAUTS01; genus JAIRPN01. The sequence continues at coordinate 17,509 of JAISDC010000157.1, read as the reverse complement.
GGTGCTGGGGGCGGGCGAGGCGGCGTATGCGGCGGAGTTGCGGGACTGGGCGCGGCGTTGCCCGCGGCAGGTCAGTGTCAGCGTCGGCTTTGACGAGCGGCTGGCGCATCGCATCGAGGCGGCGGCGGATATTTTCCTGATGCCGTCGCGTTTCGAGCCGTGCGGCTTGAACCAGTTGTACAGTATGCGGTACGGCACGGTGCCCGTGGTGCACAAGGTCGGCGGGCTAGCCGACTCGGTCGCTGACGGTGCGACCGGTTTCACGTTCAGCGATTATACGGCGGAGGAATTTCTCCGCGTCATCGTCAGCGCCCTGGAATTATACCCGCACGCCAAAAAATGGCAGGTGCTGCGGCTGGCCGGGATGCGGCAGGATTTTTCGTGGTCGCGGCGGGTGCCGGAATATGAGAAGATTTACGCGCAACTGACAGGGACCGCATGAAATTTCCAGCCGCCAAGTTTCCGCTTGCAACCGCTGACCATGCCCCACTGTGGTCATGGTCAGCGGTTGCCGGTTGGAATTTGAAATCTGGAATTTATTTGGAATTTGAAACTTGAAACTTGAAATTTAAGCCAATGCCTGAAATCAGAAAAGACGGAATCGTCGAGCGCTGGGTGGTGTTCAGCCCGGAACGCTTGCGCCGACCGTTGCAGTATAACCAGCATCCGCCGGAACCCGCTGACGAGCCGGATCCGTTTGCCGAGGGTCGCGAAAGCTACACGCCGCCGGAGGTGTTCGCGGTGCGCCACTCCGGCACCGCGCCGAACGGCCCGGGCTGGAAGGTGCGGGTGGTGCCGAACAGTTTTCCGGCGCTGCGGGTGGAAGGCGAGTTGCGCAAGGACGCGGTCGGGTTGTATGACAAGATGAGCGGCGTCGGCGCGCACGAGGTGGTGATTGAGACGCCGCTGGCCGGGGTGGAGCTGGAGCAGCAGCCGTTGGAGAACATCGTCAACGTGCTGCAAGCCTACCGGGCGCGGCTGGCGGATTTGGCCAAGGACGCGCGGTTCCGGTATTTGTTCGCGTTCAAGAACGTCGGCGCGTTGGCGGGGGCCTCGATGCGGCACGCGCATTCGCAGATTATGGCGCTGCCGGTGATCCCGATTAACATCCGGGAAAAACTGGACGCGGCGCGCGAATATTACGCGCAGAAGGACCGCAATTTGTTCGAGGACATCCTGCGCGCCGAACTCAAGTCGGGCGAGCGGCTGGTGTTCCAGAACGCCGGGTTCGGCGCGTTCTGCCCGTTTGCCAGCCGGTTCTCGTTCGAGGTGACGATTCTGCCGCGGCAACAGCGCGCGCATTTTCACCTGTGTACTGACCATGAACTGGTGTTGCTGGCGGATATTTTGCGCAAAGTGCTGCTGGCCTACCGGGTCGGGCTGGAGCGGCCGGATTACAACCTGATTCTGCACACCGCGCCGGTGCGGCTGCGCAAGAGCGAGAACTGGGACACGCTGGAGAGCGACTTCCGCTGGCACATCGAGATTTTCCCGCGCTTGTCAGGCGTGGCGGGTTTTGAGTTCGGCACCGGCTTTTACATTAACCCGATGTTTCCGGAAGATTCGGCTAAATTTTTGCGGGAGGTGAAAACCGATGCTTGACGTCCTGCTGCTCTGGCACTTGCACCAGCCGTATTACGTCGATCCGCTGACCCGGACGGCGCTGATGCCGTGGGTGCGGCTGCACACGGTGAAAGGGTATCTGGACATGATCGAGATGGCGAACCGTCACCCGGCGGCGCGCCTGAATTTCAACTTCGCCCCGGTGCTGGTGCGACAGTTGTTGGAGTTGCAGCGCCGGGAAGTGAAGGACCTGTGGGCAGACTGGTCGCGCACACCGGCAGCGGCGCTGGGGTTGGCGGAAAAGCGCAACATCCTGGAAAATTTTTTCAAAATCAACTGGACCACCGGGGTGGACGTTTACCCGCGTTACGCCCAGTTGCTGGATTTGCGCGGGCGCAAGGTCACCGACCAGACCGTCAGCGAGGCGGTGTCCCGCTTCACCACGCAGGATTTTCTCGATTTGCAAACGTGGTTCAACTTGGCCTGGTGCGGGTTCAGCCTTTGCCAGCGCCATCCCGAATTGCGGGCGCTGAAGGACAAGGGCCGTGATTTCACCGAGGAGGAAAAAAATCGCGTGCTGGACCTGCACCAGGAGGCGCTGGGCGTCGTGCTGGAATTTTACCGCGCGGCGCAGGATGAAGGGCGCGTGGAACTGACCACCACGCCGTTTTTTCATCCAATCATGCCGCTGGTCTATGACACCGAGTTTGCCCGGCGTTGCATGCCGGGGCGCGAATTGCCGCCGCGGTTCAGCGCGCCGGAGGACGTGAAACAGCATTTGGCGATGGCGCAGGAATTGCACCGGCAGGTGTTCGGGCGGCCGGCGCGCGGACTGTGGCCGTCGGAAGGCTCGGTCGCGCCGGAATTGCTGCCGCTGTTGCAGGAGGCGGGGATCGAATATTTTTGCTCGGACGAGGAAATTTTGTTTCGCAGTTTGCGGCTCGACCCGGCGCACAGCGCGCGCCCGGTGGATCATCTGGAATTGTTCCAGGGCTGGCAGTTCCACTGCGCGGGCGGCCAAGCCAAAGGATTGTTCCGGGAGCGGCCTTTGTCGGACTTTCTCGGTTTTAACGCCGCGCGCAATCCGGCGCGGGAATCGGTCGGGTTCCTGACCGAGCATTTGGAGCAGCTTGCCGGCGCGGTGAAACACGCCAACGGCGCGGTGCTGCTGGCGCTGGACGGCGAGAATCCCTGGGAGGCGTTCAGCGACGGCGGGGAGGAATTTCTCGCCGCCTTTTACACGGCGCTGACGGTCAGCAAAAACCTGCGCACGCGGCGGCTGGGCGATTATTTTGACGCGACGCGGGATTTGCCCACGGTCAGCGCCTTGCACACCGGTTCCTGGATTAATGGCGATTTTGACATCTGGATTGGCGACCATGAGGAAAACCGCGCCTGGGAGTGGCTGGGGCGGACGCGGGAATTTCTCCAGGGCGCGGCAGCGGGCATGAGCGAGGAGGCGCGCCGCGCGGCGTGGCTGGAAATTTACGCGGCGGAGGGCAGCGACTGGTTCTGGTGGTACGGGCCGGATTTTCAGAACGACAGCGATTTTTTGTTCGACGCGCTGTTCCGCAAGCATTTGCAAAACGTGTACGCGCTGGCGCGCGCGACGGTGCCGCAATATCTGGATGTGCCCATCCGGCAGCGCGGCATCGCGGTGACTTACGTGGCGCCGACCGCGTATATTTCGCCGGCCATTGACGGCGAGACGAGCGGTTATTTTGACTGGCTGGGCGCGGGACATCTGGATGTAGCGATGCAGCAGACCGCGATGTTCCAGTCGGGCCGCGTCAGCCGGGCGATTTATTTCGGCTTCGACGAAAAAAACTTCTATGTGCATTACGAATACCGGCAGCGGGCGCCCGACCACATTATTTTCGATTTTTGCAAGCCCTGCCACCGGCGGCTGGTGCTGAAGCGCGACAACGGTTTTGCCGATTACCGGGCGGAGGTGGCGAGCAGCGCTGACGGAGTGATTTATTGCCTGACCGGGGAAAGTTTCACCGCCAAGCACAAGACGCGCATCGAGTGCGCGGTGCCGCTGTCGTTGCTGGGCGTGACGGGCGACGGCGCGCCGATGGCGTTTTTTATCCAGATTCTCGACCAGGGCGTGGGCGTGGAACAATGCCCGGAGCGGGGCCTGATTGAATTCAGCGGGCCGTCGGCGCGATTTGGCCTGAAAAACTGGTTTGTCTAGGGGAGCGCGCGCTGACCGTGAGCCTTCGTCACGGTCAGCGGTTGGGTAAGTTATATGAAATATGTCAATCTGGCCTTGGCGTTGCATCACCATCAACCGGTGGGGAATCTGCCGCATATTTTCGAGGAATGCTACCAGCGCTGTTACTGGCCGATTTTGAACGCGGTGGAGCGGCATCCGAAATTGAAATTCAATCTCTCCTATTCGGGGCCGCTGCTGCGTTTTTTTGCGGAACAACATCCCGAATTTTTGGAAAAGTTGAAATGGCTGGTGGCGGGGCGGCAGGTGGAATTGCTGGCAACAGGCTTTTATGAGCCAATCCTAGCGGAAATCGAGGAGGACGACCGGCAGGGGCAGTTGCGCCTGATGCTGGAGTGGCTGGACGCCAACCTGGGCATTACGCCGCAGGGCATATGGCTGGCCGAGGGAGTGTGGGAAAACTCGCTGGCCAAGACTTTCCGCCGCGCGGGCTTGAGTTATACCATCGTGCGGAACGAACGGATGTTGCAGGCGGGAGTGCCGGAATCCCGGCTGCACGGCTATCATGTCACTGAGTATTTCGGTCATGTGCTGCGGCTGTTTGCGCGCGACCCGAATTTGTATCGCCTGATTCCGTACGGCGCGCCGGATGAATTGATCGTGTATCTGCGGCGGATGGCCAACCGGGGGCTGGGACTGACGCTGACCGTGGACAATTACGCGGAACGCTGGGGCGTGTGGCCGGGCAGCCACGAGCGGATTCAGCAGTCGGGGGCGATGGAGCGGTTGTTCAGCCGCCTCAGCGAGGCGGGCGACTGGCTGCGATTGCGGACTTTCTCGGAAGTAATCAACGACGAGCCGCCGTGCGGGCGCTGCTACATTCCCGCCGGCCCCAGCTCGGAGCTGGGCATGTGGTCGCTGCCGGACGAGAGCCGGCAGCGGTTTGCCTGGGCGCTGGACAATCTCCAGCAGCGCCATGACGCCAACCGTTTCCTGCCGTTTTTTCGCGCCGGCTCGTGGGGCGGATTTCGGGCGCGGTATTTCGAGTCCAATCTGATGGAGAAAAAAGGGCTGTGGCTGAAGGCGCACCTAGCATCGTCAGCGACGACGTCACTGTCAGCGGACACGCGCGCGCGGGCGCAGGACTTGCTCTGGCAGGCGCAATGCAACACGGCGTACTGGCACGGCACCTCCGGCGGCATTTACCTGCCGCACCTGCGGCAGGCGATTTGGGAGCGGCTGCTGGCGGCGCAACAACTCATCCTGGGCGACGCGCCGGAATGGCGGCTCGAGAAACGCGATTTCACCGCCGACGACCAGGACGAAATTTTAGCGTTTAATAATAAGTTGTCTTTTTTCGTCAATCCCGCCTACGGCGGCTGCTGCATTGAATTCTCACTGCTGGCGGACCGGTGGAATTACGCCAACACGCTGACCCGCCGCCCGGAGACCGATCCCGTCGCGGCCGCGGAAACCGCCGGCCCGAAAAATTCGGCGGTGGCGGTTGACCCCTATGAGCGGCACCTGTTCCAGGAGCGGTTCGTCAACCGCCATGTGACCACGGAGGAATTGCGGCAGGGACAATTCCGCGAGGGCGGCGACTTCGTCAGCGGCGTTTACCGATTCATCGGCGCGGCCCGGAGTGACGGCGGCCTGGAAATCGAACTGGAGCGGCTGGGCAATTATTTCGCCAACAGGGTTAACCAGCCCGTGCGGGTAATTAAGACCTACTGGTGGAACCGGGACGGCGACGAATTGCAGGTGCGGTACCGGCTCAAAAATGAAAGCCCGCTGCCGGTGAATTCCTGTTTTGCCGTGGAAGTGAACCTCGGCACGGTGCCGACGCGGGACGCTGACGATGGACTGGCGCTGGCCGGCGGCAAGGCGCGCAGCCTGGCCTGCGCCTGGTATGAGGACCTGGCCCAAGAGGTGGTCATTCGGCTGTCAGACAAACTCCGGCTGACGTTCGCCTCGCCCGCGTCGATGTCCGTGTGGTCTTATCCGATCAACAGCCAGAGCGAGGCGGACGGGCAGGCTCCGCTGATCCGGCAGGGAAACTGCCTGCTGTTCGGCTGGTCCGTCAATCTGCAACCCGGCGATGACACGACGTGCCAACTGTCCGTGCGGCTCGGCGGTTGACACCAGACTGTCAGCGCCCGGCTTTGCTCAACCCAAAGCGCATCCGCTGATGATGTGACCGGCGGCTATGGTAGTTTTTTGTTAGCGCAAGCCAACGCGCACTTGAGTTCGCGCCAGTGCGCGAGCGCCGCCCATTTAAAGCCGTTCGGGAGCAACGGCACTCCATGCCGTTGACCATAATAATTTGCAATGCTCCGGCACCAAAATCAACCGCCACCCGCTGACGTTCACAACCCGCACTTTTTGAAGGTGCTATTGACGTGCGCGAAATGGCGTTCGACGGAGCAGATTTTTTTCAACTCCCCCGCGGGAATGAGCTTTAGCACCTCATCGTCAGCGAGCAGGAAATCCAGGAACGGCTTGCCGTTGCCGCGCCAGCACGCCATCGCGTTGCGTTGCACGGTCTCGTAGGCGGCGCGGCGCGCCATGCCGCGGTCGGTCAGCGCCAGCAGGACGCTTTGCGAAAAATACAGGCCGCGCGTGAGGTCCAAATTACGCCGCATGTTTTCGGGATAGACCAGTTGCTGGTCCACCAGCTTGGTCAATTTGTCGAGCATGTAGTCGAGCAAGATGGTCGAGTCGGGGAGAATGACCCGCTCGGCGGACGAGTGCGAGATGTCGCGCTCGTGCCACAGCGCGACATTTTCCAGCGCGGCGACGCTGTTGCCACGAATGACCCGCGCCAAGCCGCTGAGCCGCTCGCCGATAATGGGGTTGCGTTTGTGCGGCATCGCGCTGCTGCCTTTCTGTCCGGCGGCGAAATATTCCTCCACTTCCAAAACTTCCGTCCGCTGAAGGTGACGGAACTCCGTCGCCCAGCGGTCAATACTGCTGGCGATGAGCGCCAGCGTGGTCATGAAATGCGCGTGACGGTCGCGCTGGATGATTTGCGTGCTGATGTTGGCGGGCTGCAATTTTAGTTTTTTGCACACGTAAGTCTCCACGCGCGGGTCGAGGTGCGCGTGGGTGCCGACCGCGCCGCTGAGCTTGCCGACGGCGGCTTGCGCGCGGGCCTCGCGGAGCCGGGCCTCGGCGCGTTTGAATTCCTCGAACATCAGCGCCAGTTTCAGGCCGTAGCTGATGGGTTCGGCATGGATGCCATGCGAGCGCCCAATCATCGGCGTTAATTTGTACTGCCGCGCTTTTTTCGCGACGACTTTTTGCAACTCGCGCAAGTCGGCGAGCAGAATATCAGCGGCGGCGCACATTTGCAGCGCGAGCGTGGTGTCGAGCAAGTCGGACGACGTCAGCCCTTGATGAATCCATCGCCCGGCGGGGCCGACGTAGGTGGCGACGTTTTCCAGGAACGCCAGCACGTCGTGCTGCGTGCGCTCCTCGTTCCGGCGGACTTCCGCGAGGTCGAAGCGCGCCTTTTTGCGAATGTCAGCGGCGTCCTTTTTCGGGATGTGACCGTAAGCGGCCATGCCTTCGCACGCGAGCGTTTCGATTTCCAACCAATGCGCGAGTTTGGCTTCCTCGGTCCACACGGACACCATCAGCGGGCGCGAATAACGGGTAATCATGAGCGGGATATTCAACCACGGATGAACACGGATGAACACGGATTTTTTTGGAATTTGGAATTTGAATATGGGGATTTTCTTGGCATTTGGAGTTTGGAATTTGGAATTTGCCAGCTACGCTGACTTTTCATGGCGAAAAGCAGGCGCAAGCAGCAGGAGGAGGCCGAGCGTCAGCGGCTTGATGAAATCGAGGCGCGGGAGCGCGGCGACAAGGTGGAACTTTGCATCTTCTGCCAGCGCCCCGCGATGCATGACAAAACCCACTCGCTGCACAAGCGCATGAAATGGGAAAAAAACTTCAACGACATCGTCATCTGCCTGCAATGCCACGCCGAGTTACACCGCGTCGCCAAGACCCGCTCGCAGCGGCTGGAGTCCGTCGAAGTGGCGCTGGCGGAGGAGTCGTTTCAAAAATATCTCAAGTGGGCCAGCAAGCGTCCGCCGGAGACGGTGTATGATTGAGAAGGCAAAATTCAAAACGCAAAGTTCAAAGATTTTATTGGGTAGCGCAGCGGTCGCACCGTTCAACCGCGTCACGGCACGGGCAAAATTGTCAGTGGCACAGCGGCAATAAAAAAAGCAATCCGTGTTCATCGGTGTCCAGCCGTGGTTAAAAATTAGCGGCCGGCGGCCTGGTCGGCTTGCATCACTTCCAGCGCTTTTTTGGCGTCGGGGTAGCCACTGTCAGCGGCGCGTTGCGCCCATTTGATGGCTTCGCCGAGGTTTTTTTTCACGCCGGCGCCATTATAATAGTGCAGCGCGAGTTTGTATTGCGCCTCGGGATAGTTTTGCTCGGCGGCTTTGCGGTACCAGTGTGCGGCGGCGGGCAAGTCTTTTGCCACGCCGACGCCGCGTTCGTAGCACAGCGCGAGGTTGGCTTGCGCGGCGGGATGCCCCCGTTCGGCGGATTTTTTGAACCAGGCGACGCCGGCCGCACTGTCAGCGGCGGTGCCGAGGCCGTTGAGGTAGCAGAAGCCCAGTTTGTTCTGCGCGTCGGCCAGGCCGTTGTCGCCGTCAGCGGCGCGGGTGATGAGTTGGAACGCCTCGGTCGCGTCCCGCTCCACGCCGTCGCCGTTCAAGTACACCATGCCGAGGCTGAGCAGCGCCAGCCGGTCGCCACGGTCAGCGGCCTGGCGCAGCCATTGCCGCGCGGTGGCGGGATTTTTTTCCACGCCGTCGCCGGCGAGGTACAACATGGCCAGCAGGCGCGCCGCCTCGGCGTTGCCCAGCGCGGCGAGCCGCCGGTAGTAGCGCGCCGCGCGGACGGCGTCGCGCGGGACGCCGCGGCCGTTGAGGTAGCACATGGCGAGGTTGCTCAGCGCGGCGAGGTTGCCGACGCGGGCGGCGAGGGTGAAGCATTCCGCCGCCATGACCGGGTCGCGCTGGGTGCCGAGGCCGTTCAGTTTCAGGTAGCCGACGGTGTTTTGCGCGCCGGTGTGCGCGTGCGAGGCGGCGGCCAGGAACCAGCCCAGCGCGGCGGCCGGGTCTTTCGCCACGCCTTGGCCGTTGAGGTAGCAGGTGCCGAGCGCGGCCTCGGCGGCGGAGTAATTTTGCGCGGCGGCGAGCCGGAAGTTTTTCAGCGCCAGCGCCGCGTCCTCCTTCGCGCCGTCGCCGTGCAAATAGCGGTAGGCCAGCAGGCATTGCCCCGCCGCGTCACCGGCAGCGGCGGCTTTGCCGCCCCACTGGAATGCCGCGACGGGATCCCGCGCCACGCCCCAGCCGTTCAGGTGGCAGAAGGCGAGCAGCACCTGATTCCGCGTGTCACCGGCAGCGGCGGCGGCTTGAATTTCCTCGCGGTTTTCGTAGCCGTACAACGTCAGCGCCAGTCGCGCCTTCTCATTGTCCTCAACGGCGGCCTGCAACAACTGCCGGATCGCCTCGTCCCTGGCGGCGGCGCCGACCGGCAGCGGCGACCATTCTCCGCTCGTCGGCGGCGCGCTCTGGTCGTCGTCCAGTCGGGCGGCGGCGTCTTGCAACAACGCCACGCCGTAGGCGGCGCGGGCGGCGAGATGCCCCTGCTGCGCCGCCGCTTGCAACCAGACCAGCGCCTGTCGCCGCTTGGCGGGCTGGCGGTAGCACAGTTCGGCGAAATGAAAAATCGCGTCGGCATGTCCCTGCCGACCGGCCCGATAAAACCAGTCGCGCGCCGCCGCATCGTCGCCGTCGTCCAGCGCCGCCAGGCCCATGTTGAATTGCGCGTCCTGGTTACCGTCAGCGGCCTGTTGTTCAATCGTGCCGGTGCCCGACGGCAACACCGCCGGCGGCGGCGGCGCGGTTGACTCCGCCGGCTGCGCTGACAGTGTCAGTGTCGCTAACAGCATGGTCAGCGCCAGCGCCACCGGTCGTGGAATGGTTCGCCGTCCGCTCATGGTCAGCGTTCCTCCGACTGTGACTCATCGTCAGCGGCGGCCTCGCGCTCGGCGAGTTGCTCCGGCGTCAGGCGCGTGATGGAGACGCGGCGCAGGCCGGTGGCGTGGGTTTGCAGCGCCGCGATTTCAAACTCGCCGAGCACCACCACCTCGCCGCGCCGCAGCAGCCGACCGGTCTGCCGGATGGACCATTGCTCGACGCTTTCCTTCGGCAAAAACTCGAAGTCCCAGCCGGTCTCGGCGCGCAGTTCGCGCATCGGCAGCGTGGAGTCCACGATGATAACGCTCTCGGTCTGCTTGAAAATCGGCCCCTTCTCAATGTCCAGCTCGTCGCGGATTTCGCCGACGATTTCCTCCAGCACGTCCTCGAACGTCACCAGCCCGGCCATGTTGCCGTTCTCATCCAGCACCACCGCCAGATGACTGCGCGAGGTGCGGAACAACTCGACCATCGCGTGCAGCGGCGTCAGCAGCGTGAACGTCAGCACCGGGCGCAACAGCGGCTCAAACGGCGCGTTGCCGCCGAGCGCCTGGATTTGCCAGAGCCATTCCTTGACCAGCACCATGCCGCGCACGTCGTCCATCGAGCCGGCGCAGACGGGGAACCGGCTGTGGCCGCTGGCCTGGGCGATGCGCAGGTTTTCCTCCACGTCGCGGTCCAGCCACAGCGCCACCGCCCGGTCGCGCGGGAGCATGACTTGCTGGGCGTTGGTGTCGCGCAGGCGCAGCGAGCGCACCATGATTTTGTTAATCAGCGCGTCGCCGGGATGCGTGTGCCGCGAATGGCTCAGGACATATTCCAGTTCCTCCGACGAAAACCCGTGCGCGCTCTCCGACGCCGGCGCCAAACCCGCGCGGCGCAAGAAAAAATTGGCGGTGCCGTTCAGCGTCCAAATGAACGGGTAGAACAAATAATAGAACAGCAGCAGCGGCCCGGACACCCACAGCGAGACGCCCTTCGGCCGCTGAATGGCGAGCGATTTCGGCGCCAGTTCGCCGAAGATGATGTGCAAAAAGGTGATGAAGGAAAAGCCGAGCACCACGCTGATGCTGTGCCGCGAGGCGTCGGCGGTGATGCCGAGGCGGTCAAACAGCGGCTCCAGCCAGGCGACGACATACCCCTCGCCCAGCCAGCCGAGGCCGAGGCTGGCGAGGGTGATGCCGAGTTGCGTGGCGGAGAGGCAGGCGTCCAGGTGATTGACCGCCTGAAGCGCCAGGCTGACGCGCAGGTCGTTGCCCTTCTTCAGCAGCGGCTTCAACTCGCTGGCGCGGATTTTGACAATCGCAAACTCCGCCGCGACGAAAAAGCCGTTGATGAACACCAACACGGCAATCACCAGCAACTGCCAAGCCATATCAAACCAATGCATAGGAATAAATTCGACCCTAGATGAAAAGCCGCCCGAGGCAACCGAATTGAACCGCGCGGGACGGGGCGGCGGGTTCAAACCGTCGCGCCGCTTGCCACTCCGTCAGCGGCCAGCACCCCGTGCCAGGACAACGCGGGGTAAACCGCTGATCGTCGCCCCAGCAGGCTGCCGGGATTAATCACCGCGTTGCAACCGACCTCGGCACAATCGCCGACCACCGCGCCGAACTTGCGCAGGCCGGTGGCAAAGGTTTGCCCGTCATGCTTGATGATAATCTCCCGCCGGTCCAGCCGCAGGTTGGACAAAATCACGCCCGCCCCCAGATGCGCGCGATAGCCCAGAATCGAGTCGCCGACGTAGGAAAAATGCGGCACCTGCGCCTCGTTGAACAGCACGCAATTCTTGAACTCGCAACTGTTGCCCAGCACACAACCGTCGCTGACGATGACATTCTCACGGATATACGCGCCGTGCCGGACATGGCAATTCCGGCCAATCCACGCCGGCCCGGCCACATACGCGCCGGGTTCAATCACCGTGCCCGCGCCGATATAAACCCGGTCGCCGATAAACGGTTGGCCGCTGACCCGCCCCCGCATCGCCGGCTGGAGACGGGATTGCAGGTAGAGCGGAATTTGCCGCAACGCATCCCAGACATATTCAGCGCCCGCGAACAGCGCGCCGTGCTCAGTCTGCGTCAAATCCAAATAATCCTCAGGCTTGAACATGCCGCCAGCTTACCGGCGGCCAAACAAAACTCCAATCGCAAACTCCGGCCACGAAGACGCGAAGGCGCGAAGAAATTTTTACAGGGAGAACATGGAGTTCATGGAGGGTTTAAAAAATAAACTCCATGTTCTCCATGAACTCCCTGTAAAAAAACTTCTTTGCGTCTTCGCGTCTTCGTGGCCGGAGTTCTTATCGCCGTCTCGCTTTTCCATTGTCAGCGGCTATCTTGTTCGCATGAATTACCGCATCGAAAAAGACACCCTGGGCGAAGTGCGCGTCCCCGCCGACGCCTACTACGGCGCGCAGACCCAGCGCAGCATTGACAACTTCAACATCGCCCGCGACATCAACCGAATGCCGCGCGAAATCATCCACGCCTTCGCTATGTTGAAAAAAGCCGCCGCGCTGACCAACCGCGACCTCGGCGTGTTGTCGCGCGAAAAAGCCGACCTCATCGGCAGCGTGTGCGATGAAATCCTCGCCGGCCAGCTTGACGACAGCTTCCCGCTGGTGGTGTGGCAGACCGGCAGCGGCACGCAGAGCAACATGAACGTCAACGAAGTCATCGCCAACCGCGGCCACGTCCGGCGCGGCGGCCGGCTCACCGACCGCGGCAAGTTTTTGCACCCCAACGACGACGTCAACCAATCGCAATCGTCCAACGACACCTTCCCGACCGCCATGCACATCGCCGCCTATCAAATGCTCGTGACCACCACCATCCCCGGCCTCGAGCGGCTGCGCGACACGCTGACGATGAAGGCGCGACAATATATGCGCGTGGTCAAAATCGGCCGCACGCATTGCATGGACGCCACGCCGCTGACCGTGGGCCAGGAACTCAGCGGCTACGCCGCGCAACTCACGCACGGCTTGCGCGCGATCAACCACTCGCTCGCGCACCTGTCCGAACTGGCGCTCGGCGGCACCGCCGTCGGCACCGGCCTCAACACCCCGCCCGGCTTCGCCGTCAGCGTCGCGGCAAAAATCGCCGCGCTCACCGGCCTGCCGTTCGTCAGCGCCCCGAACAAATTCGAGGCCCTCGCCGCCCACGACGCCATCGTCGCGGCGCACGGCGCGTTGAAAACCGTCGCCGTCAGCCTGATGAAAATCGCCAACGACCTCCGCCTGTTGGCCTCCGGCCCGCGCAGCGGCCTCGGCGAGTTGCGCCTCCCCGCCAACGAACCCGGCTCGTCCATCATGCCCGGCAAAATCAACCCCACGCAATGCGAGGCGCTGACCATGATCGCCGCGCAAGTCCTCGGCAACGACGTCACCGTCAACATCAGCGGCGCCAGCGGGCACTTCGAGTTGAACGTCTTCAAGCCGGTGATGATTTACAACTTTCTGCACAGCGCCCGGCTCATCGGTGAGGGCTGCGTCAGCTTCAGCGACAAATGCGTCGCCGGCCTCGAACCCATCGAGGCCAACATCCGGCGACACGTTGACAACTCGCTGATGCTGGTCACCGCGCTCAACCCGCATATCGGCTACTACAAAGCCGCCGAGATCGCGCAACAAGCGCACCGGACAGGCGCCACGCTGAAGGAGACGGCGGTGAAACTCGGCCACGTCACCCCGGAACAATTCGACGAATGGGTGCAGCCGGAAAACATGGTCGGGGAGTTGGATTGACCCGTGCCGCTGACGGTCAGGAATAGGGACGATATTTTGAGGGGTGAAAAATTTTCGTTTTTTTTAACCACGGATGGACACAGATGAACACGGATAGTTAATCCGCAGATTACGCAGATTTTCGCAGATTAATTTATTTTTAATAATATCCGTGTTCATCCGTGTCCATCCGTGGTTAAAAAAAACTTCCTACCACCACTCAACCCCAAATCTGCCGGTCCAACGTCCGGTATTGCACCGCCTCGCTGAGGTGTTCCGCGCTGACTTGCTCGCGTCCCGCCAGATCCGCGATGGTGCGCGCCACTTTCAAAATCCGGTCGTAGGCCCGCGCGCTTAGTTGCAGGTCGTTCATCGCGTAACGCAGCAAGGCCCGGCATTCCTCGTCCAGCGGCACGTGAGCGCGCAGTTGCCGCGGACTCATTTGCGCGTTGCACCAAATCGCTTTCCCGGCAAAGCGCCGGTGCTGCACGGCCCGGCAGTCCTCCACCCGCCGGCGGATTTGCGGGGAGGTCTCCCCGGTGGGGGCCGCCAACATCTGCTCGTGCGGCAGCGCCGGCACTTCCACGTGGAGGTCAATGCGGTCCAGCAGCGGCCCCGAAATCTTGTTCAAGTACCGCCGCACCGCTGACGCTGACACCCGGCCCTGCCGCGCGTCGCCCCCGCTGCCCGTGGGCGTGGGATTCATCGCCGCCACGAACATGAAGCGCGCCGGGAACGTCACCGTCCCCGCCGCCCGCGAAATCGTCACCTGGCCGTCCTCCAGCGGCTGCCGCAGCACCTCCAGCGCGCCGCGCTTGAACTCCGGCAACTCGTCCAGGAACAGCACGCCGTTGTGCGCCAGGCTCACTTCCCCCGGCAGCAGTTGCGTCGAGCCGCCGACCAGCCCGATGTCGGAAATGGTGTGGTGCGGCGCGCGGAACGGCCGCGTCGCCACCAGCGCCCGGCCGGCGGGCAGCCGCCCCGCGACGCTGTGAATGCGGGTGGTTTCCAGCGCCTCCGGCAGCGTCATGCGCGGCAGGATACCCGGCAACCGTTTCGCCAACATGCTTTTGCCCGACCCCGGCGGGCCGATCATCAGCAGATTATGCCCGCCGGCGGCGGCCACCTCCAGGCTGCGCTTGACACTTTCCTGCCCCCGCACGTCGGCGAAATCCGACTCCGGGTCCGGCTCACGGTCAGCGGCGAAATAATCCGTCCGGTGCGGCGTCGCGCTGATGGCGGCCTTGCCTTCCAAAAACTCCGCCGCGGCGCGCAAATTTTTCACCGGCAGCACCCGCAGTCCCGCCACCACCGCCGCCTCCGCCGCGTTTTCCTCCGGCACCAGCAGCGCGGCCAACCCCAGCTTTTTCGCCAGCAGCGCAATCGGCAGCACGCCCTTCACCCGCCGCACCGCGCCGGTCAGCGCCAGCTCGCCAATCGCCAGAAAACGCCCTTCCCGCGCCGCCGGCAGGACGCATTGCCCCGCCGCGACCAGGATGCCCAGCGCCATCGGCAAATCAAAGCTCGGCCCCGCTTTGCGCAAGTCCGCCGGCGCGAGATTCACGGTCACCTTGCCGGACGGATACCAGTAGGCGCTGTTTTGCAACGCCGTCTTGACGCGGTCGCGCGATTCCCGCACCGCGGCATCCGGCAGGCCGACCACCACGAACTCCGGCAAGCCCTTGGAGACGATTTCCCCCACGTTGACTTCCACTTCCACGGGATGCGCCTGCACCCCGACCACCGCCGCCGCCTTGATTTGGGAAAGCATAGAATGCCGGCAGACTAGCCGGCGGCGCGGCGCAGGGAAATCCCGCGCCTGTTTGCGATTGTATGACAATGTGCAGACCGCGCGCTGACGCTGACCGTCCGCCGGCGGTTTCTTGCTTGCGCAAAAAGCGATTCGCGTCAACCATTCCAGCCATGTCCAAACGCCCTCACCGCAACGTCAAGGTCGGCCTCGTCCAGTTCGCCAGCGCGCGCGCCGTGGAACAGAATTTGCGCCAGGCCGCCGCCCTGTGCCGCCGGGCCGCTGACGGTGGCGCGCAAATCATTTGCTTGCAGGAGCTGTTTCGCAGCGATTATTTTTGCGTGACGGAGGACTACCGGCAGTTCGACCTGGCGGAGACGATTCCCGGGCCGAGCACCGCGGCACTGTCAGCGGTGGCCAAAGACTGCGGCGCGGTCATCATCGCCAGCCTGTTCGAGAAACGCGCCGGCGGGCTGTATCACAACACCGCCGCCGTGCTGGACGCTGACGGCGCGCTGCTGGGAGTGTATCGCAAAATGCACATCCCGGACGACCCGGCGTTTTACGAGAAGTTTTATTTCACGCCGGGCGACCTGGGCTTCAAGGTGTTCGACACCAAATTCGGGCGCCTCGGCGTGCTGGTGTGCTGGGACCAATGGTATCCCGAGGCGGCGCGGCTGACGGCGTTGCGCGGCGCGGAGATGCTGTTTTACCCGACGGCCATCGGCTGGGCGACGGGCGAGCAGCCGGCCGTCCGCCGCGCGCAACACGACGCCTGGCGCACCATCCAGCGCGCGCACGCCATCGCCAACGGCGTGTTCACCGTCAGCGTCAACCGCGTCGGCACCGAGGGGCCGCTGGAGTTCTGGGGCGGCTCGTTCGCCTGCGACCCGTTCGGCGAGATGCTTTGCGAGGCGTCGCACGACCGCGAGGAAGTCCTCGTCGCCGACCTGAACCTCGCTGACGTTGACCACACGCGGAAGCATTGGCCGTTCTTGCGCGACCGGCGGATTGACGCTTACGGTGAGCTGACGCGGCGGTTTATTGATTGACTTCATTTTTTTGAACCACCAAGACACGAAGGCACGAAGTTTAATTTAAAAAATACTTTGTGCCTTGGTGTCTTGGTGGTTCACCTTCACCTTCACCGTCAGCGTGCCGCGATATAGTCATTTGACTTTCCCCGCTGCCCGGCAATAATGCGCCGCGTGACGGTCAGCGGACAACTCGGCGAACTTTGTCGCGGGCGCGGCGACGGCTTGCAAACTTTCCTGCAACGCGGCGGCGCGCGCTGGCTCATCTTCATCGCCGGCGTCGCCACGCTGGGCAATTTTGCCTACGGCCTCGGCCTCGGCGGCGCGCGCAGCCTGGTCATGGGGCTGATGGTCGGCGTGAAACTGCCGCTGGTGATTTTCCTGACGCTGGCGGTCAACGCCTTGCTCAATTCCTTGCTCGCCGGCGCGCTCGGCACGGGCCTGGGCGGTCGGCAAACGCTGCGGCTGTTGGTGCTGCCGTTCGGGTTGATGGGGACGATTTTGCTGGGCCTGGCGCCGGTGGCGTGGTTCCTCGCGTGGCACGCGCCCGCCGCTGACGGTGACGATTATAAAATCTGGTATCCGGCGTTTTTACTGCTGCATACCGCCGGCATCGCGCTGGCGGGCATCCTGGCGCACCGTCAAATCCTGCCGCAGGTACGGGCGCTGGCGGTGACGCGGGCGCGCGGGACGCTGGTATTTTTCGTGTGGCTGGCGGGGAACTTATTTGTCGGCGCGCAACTGACGTGGCTGTTCCGCCCGTACTTCGGCTCGCCGGGACTGCCGGTGCAATTCCTGCGCGATCATCCGCTGGAGGGCAATTTTTACGAAGCCGTGCTGCACAGCCTCCGGGCAATATTTTAGGGTCTTGCCTAGCTCAATAAGTTGATGCGACATAAAAACGGTGTATTTTACCAAAGAATTTTTTACAGGGAGAACATGGAGAACGTGGAGATTCTTTTTTTAAAAAACTCCGTGAACTCCATGCTCTCCCGGTAAAAAAACTGCGTCAGCACTGGGAGCGCCGGCTTCCAGCCGGCTGGTTCACCTGCCAGGGTTAGTTTGCCGGCAAGGATGCCGGCGCTCCCAGTACAGTCGGCGCTTTCAGTTTAGACCCCGGCGTCAGCCCCTGGGAGCGCCGTCGTCCCCGACGGCCTGGCGCGGCCCGCCGGGTCGCGACCTAGGCGGCAGGTCGTGGGGCGGGGTTTGGCAGGGGCCGTCGGGGACGTCGGCGCTCCCACG
>JAISDC010000125.1 GCA_031265105.1 Verrucomicrobiales bacterium | reverse complement strand
GATTTGCTGATTTTGCGTTTTGCACTTGGCCGTAAATCGGCGTAATATATCTCGCCTTATGATTACCAAACTTCTGCACACCAGGTACCGGGTCAACGACTTGGAAAAATCCGTGGCGTTTTACCGCGACGTGCTGGGGTTGCGGGAAGTCCGGCGGCATACTTCGCCGCGCGGCTCGACGCTGGTGTTTTTCAAGGCCGCTGACAGTGAGGAGGAAATCGAGCTGTGCCATTATCCCGCCAGCGGGCCGGTGCGGGTGCCGGCGGATTTGACGCACCTGGCGTTCGCGGTGGACTCCGTCGAGCAGTTCGCCAAACACGCGGCGGCGCTGGGTTACCCGCTGTCGGACGGGCCGACGGTCACCGGCAGCGGCAGTGTGATTGCCTTCATTGACGGGCCGGACGGCTATGAGTTTGAGTTGATTGAAAAACACCGGAATTAACCCAGCATGGCTCCCAGACCCCTCATCATCGCGCCGTCAATCCTGGCGGCGGATTTCGCCAACCTTGACCGGGAGGTGCGGCGCGCCGTGGACAGCGGCGCGGACTGGCTGCACCTGGACATCATGGACGGGCATTTCGTGCCCAACATCTCGTTCGGCGCGGACATGGTGCGCACCCTGCGGCGCATCGCGCCGGAAGCCACGCTGGACGTGCATTTGATGATCGAGCAGCCCGACCGTTACGCGCGCAGTTTCATTGACAGCGGCGCGGACGTGCTGACCGTGCATCTGGAGGCGCGTCATCATGTGCACCAGACCCTGGAGTTAATCCGCGACATGGGTTGCCGCGCCGGCCTGGCAATCAACCCGCTGACGATGGTGGAAAACGCGCTGCCGCTGTTGCCGCAGATTGATTTGCTGCTGTGCATGACTGTTAATCCGGGTTTTGGCGGGCAGGCGTTCATGGTTGAAGTGCTGGAAAAAGTGCGGGCGGCGCGCCGATATATCCGCGAACACGCGCTGACCGTGGACCTTGAGGTGGATGGCGGGTTGAACAACGACACGGCCGGCCTCGCGGTGACGGCCGGCGCCAACGTCATCGTCGCGGGCACTTTTTTGTTCAAGCAGAAAAACATGCGGGAGGCGGTCGCCAACTTGCGCAGCAAGGCCACCGAGATAACCGCCGCGGGTTGATTTTTTATTATGCCAAGCAAGCTGACACGGAATTTGTGCATTATCGCGCACATTGACCACGGGAAGACGACGTTGTCCGACCGTTTGTTGCAGCGCACCGGCACGGTGTCCAACCGGGAAATCGAGGACCAATATCTGGACGCGATGGATCTGGAACGCGAGCGCGGCATCACCATCAAGGCGCATCCGGTCACGATGCATTATACGGCGCGGGACGGGAACAACTACAAGCTGAACCTGATCGACACTCCCGGCCACGTGGATTTCACTTACGAGGTGTCGCGGTCACTGTCAGCGTGCGAGGGCGCGGTGGTGCTGGTGGACGCGGCGCAGGGAGTCGAGGCGCAGACGGTCGCCAATTATCATCTCGCGGTCAAGCAGGGGCTGAAAATCATCCCGGTCATCAACAAGATTGATTTGCCTAACGCCAATCTGGAGGCGGTGAAACAGCAACTGGAGGACATCCTGGCCATTCCCGCGGAGGAGGCGATTCTGGCCAGCGCGAAGGCGGGCATCGGTATCGAGGATATTTTGGAGGCGGTCATCCAGCGCGTGCCGCCGCCAGCGTCAGCGGGTGACAACAAATTGCGCGCGCTGGTGTTCGACTCGGTGTTCGACACTTACCGCGGCGTGGTGGCTTATGTGCGCGTGGTCAGCGGTGAATTGCGCGCCGGCACGCCGGTGTTGCTGATGCAGACTAACCAGAAATACGAGGTCAAGGAAGTCGGCATTTTCACGCCCAAGCCGCTCAAGGCGGAGATTTTGCGGGCAGGGGACAGCGGTTACGTCGTCGCCAACATCAAGACCACCGCCGAGTTGAAAATCGGCGACACCATCACCAGCAGCGTCCAGCCCGCCACCGACGCGCTGCCCGGTTTCAAGGAAGTACACCCGATGGTGTTTGCCGGCATTTATCCCATCAACAGCGCCGATTTCGAGGCGCTGAAGGTGGCGCTCGGCAAGCTGCAACTCAACGACTCGGCGCTGACGTTCATCCAGGAAAATTCCGTCGCGCTGGGGTTCGGCTTCCGCTGCGGCTTTCTCGGTTTGCTGCACATGGAAATCGTCCAGGAACGCCTGCGCCGCGAATACGAGATGGATATTATTTCCACCTATCCGAGCGTGGTTTACCAGGTGCTCAAGACCAACGGTGAAATCGTCGAGGTGGACAACCCGACCTTCATGCCCGACCCGACCTTTATCGAGGAAATCCGCGAGCCGATGGTCAAGGCGTTCATCATGATTCCCGGCGAAAATATCGGCGACGTGTTGCAATTGGTGCGCGACCGGCGCGGCGAATGTTTGCATACCGAATCGCTCGACAGTCGGCGCGTGATGCTGACCATTGACATCCCGCTGAACGAGATTCTGGTGGATTTCAACGACAAAATCAAAAGCATGACGCGCGGCTACGGCTCGATGGATTACGAGTTCGCCCCGTACCGGGCGTCCGACCTGGTCAAGCTGGACATTCTGGTCAACGACGAGCCAATGGACGCTTTTTCGACCATCGTGCACCGCGAAAAAGCCGCTGCCCGTGGCCGGCAAATCACGGCGAAATTGAAGGAAGTCATTCCGCCGCAGTTGTTCAAAGTCGCGTTGCAGGCGGCCATCGGCGGCAAAATCGTCGCCCGCGAGGACGTGAAAACCGTCGGCAAGAACGTCATCGCCAAGTGTTACGGTGGCGACATCACGCGCAAACGCAAGCTGCTCGAAAAGCAAAAAGAAGGCAAAAAGAAGATGAAACAATTTGGGAAGGTGAATATCCCGCAGGAGGCGTTTCTTGAAGTGCTAAAATCCTCCAATTAAACCGGATAACTCGATTTTTATGCCAAACAAAAAGGAAGCCAAAAACTTTTTACAGTTTCTACAGAAAAAGTGGAACTATTCCCGTGACTTGTTGAACCCGAATGACTTGGAAAAGGTGTCGGCGCTCAAAACCGACCTGACCAAAATCGTCAGCGGCCAACTGCCCAAAGACGCGGCCGCCAAGTTGCTTGAGCAGACCCCGGGGCAATTGGAACGCTTTTGGCCGGGTTGCACCAAGTCCAATTCATGGGCTGAAAACATCGAGGTGTTGTTCGTGGCGCTGGTGGTGGCCTTTGCCTTGCGCTGCTATTTTGTTCAGCCCTTTAAAATTCCAACCGACTCCATGAAACCCACCTTATGGGGCATCTATCCGGAATCCGTTGAAAAAAGGTCGCCCAATATCCTGAAAAGAATCCTTGATTACGCCGTCAGCGGCAAGAGTTATCATACCTTGCTCGCGCCGGAAGACGGCAAAATCGAGGGTGTTCGTCCCGGGCCGGCGTATCTGTTTATCGACACCACCATAGTGAAATTTGCCGGCAAAGAGTACAAGTTGTGGACCGATTACACCTCGTTTATCAAGATGCTGCCGCAGCATTTCAGGACGACCTATAAAAAAGGCGAAGTCATTACCAATTTCTCAGTGCAAGCCGGCGACCACATATTTGTTAACAAACTGAGTTATCATTTCCGATTGCCCAAACAGGGGGAGGTTTTTGTTTTTACCACCAGGGACATCGCCGGCTTGCAAAATCAAACCGATGGCGTCACGCAATATTATATCAAACGCTGCGTCGGCACTCCCGGAGTGACCTTGCGACTGGAAGAACCGTATCTTTACTCCGATGGACAGATTCTGGCTCATCGACGGGCCTTTGAACGCATCTATTCCAAGCAAAACGGCTATAACGGATATGTTTGGCCTCAAGGAAACGCGGCAGCGTACTTGGTATCCGCCAACGATGAAGTTTATATTCCCGAAGACAAATTCTGGGCCATGGGCGACAACAGCGCCAACAGCCTCGACAGCCGTTATTGGAAATACGTGCCAAGGGAAAATCTGGTCGGCACCGCCTTGGTAGTTTACTGGCCAATCACCAAACGATGGGGTTTAATCCAATAATTCACAGCCAGTATTTACTTCGCACAATATCTGTTGTGTAAAATAGGGATTTTTTTCATTAATCATTAACATGGTTTAAAATGAGTTTGTGTCCGCTGACGGTCAGTAACCTTCCCCAATTTAAAACCGGATCACCGCGGCCGTCCGCGCGTCGGCACTTTCGGCACGGCGGTGTCCGGTTTGGGAATTTCCTGGGTTCTTTTCACCGGCAAGCCGAACGCTGACAGTGTGTTGAAGCGAATTTTGCCGCCGTCTATCTCCATCAGCGTGGTGCCGAGCATGTCGTTGATGAGATAACGGCCCGACCGAAAATCCCCGATGCGCGCGACATACACCGCCACGCCGCCGCTGATGTGCGGCTCGATCACGTACACCTCGTGGTTGCGGCGCAACAACCCCAAGCCGTCCCACACGTACACGTCCGCCACTTGCATCCGCGTCTGGCAGGCATTCGCGCGCAGCGCCTCGTCTTCCGTGCGCAGGCCGACCAGTTTTAGCAATTGGGCAAAAGCGCCGCTCTCGTCCTTGCCCTTGACGGCCACCGATGGTTTGAGCGCCTCCGCCAACAATGAACTGTCCACCGGCCCCTTCACCGCCAGATGCCCGTCCGGGTAATAATCCAGCGCCACCGCCCCGCTGACGCTGATGTTGCCCAGGCCCTGCCGCTCGATGGTCACCGGCTTGTCC
>JAISDC010000088.1 GCA_031265105.1 Verrucomicrobiales bacterium | reverse complement strand
AAACCTTGCTGCGCGAGCTGACCGTCAGCGTCACCTGGGACGACGAGCGGGAGCCGGCGGTGTGGTCGCCGCTGGGGGATTTCTTCGGCGTCATCGGCGGCGCGGCGCCGTTCCGCACGCTGACGGCGGGTTTGCTGGAGGACGGGACGCTGTACGCCTATTGGTACATGCCGTTCGGCCGGGGCGCGAAAATCGAGGTCGGCAACGACGGCCCGCTGCCGGTGGCGATGCGGTGGGAAATCGACCGCGCGCCGCTGACGGTGGCTATTGAAAAGTTAGGCAGGTTTCACGCGAAATGGCACCGCGACGCCTTCCTGCCGGAGCGCGCCGACCGCAAAATCGACTGGACGCTGCTGGTGACCAGGGGGCGCGGGCGCTACGTCGGCACCATGCTGCACGTGTGGAATCCGCGTGGCAAATGGTGGGGCGAGGGCGATGAGAAATTCTTCGTCGATGGCGAGAAATTTCCCTCGACCTTCGGCACCGGCAGCGAGGATTATTTCGGTTACGCGTGGTGCTCGGCGCAGAAATTTTCCCGGCCGCTGCACGCGCAGCCGCTGAACGAGGCTAACACCGGCAATATTGACAACTTGCGCTGGCACGTCGCTGACGATGTGCCGTTCCAGAAACAATTCGAGGCGAGCCTGGAAAAATATTTCCCGAATCACAACGCGGCCAACGCCGGCTACGGCGAGCAGGCGTTGTACGCGGCGGTGGCGTACTGGTACCTGGCCGCCGGCGGCGACGACCCGTACCGCCCGCTGCCGGTGACCGAGCGCGTCGGCTACTTCACGCCGCCGGTCGCGGACTACAACGAGCCGGGCGCGATTGAGGGCGAATCGCTGGTGTGGAAAAAACCGCCGGTGCCGGCGCGGCTGCCGGAGACGCGGGAGATGTGGCTGCGCTACATGTGGATTCCGAGCAGCGCCAGCGGGTTCCAGCGCGGCGTGTGGAGCAACGACCGCGCGCTCCAGTGGAGCACCGGGCAGACGCCCGGTCAGGAATACGCGCTGCTGAAACTGCCGGTCACGGTCAGCGGCAAATACCGCGTCATCGCGCGCTTCGCCAAAAGCGAGAACGGCGGCACGTTCCAGTTGTCGCTCGACGGCGAGAAACTCGGCGCGCCGCAGGACTTGTGGGCGCCGGCGCAGGAGGCGGCCCCGCCGGCGGACCTGGGCGTGGTGACACTGTCAGCGGGCGAGCACACGCTGCGGGTGGACTTGGTTGGGGAGAACGAGCAGGTGACGCGCGTGCAGCGCAGCGGTTTGTTTTTCGTGCTGGATTATCTCAAGCTGGAGCCGGCGCGGTGAACGTGAAGAAATTAACGCAAAGGCGCAAAGAGGCAAAGAACGCAAAGATTTTTTAAATAAATTATGCTTAACATGCTTTAAAAAATTCTTTGCGTACTTTGTTCCTTTGCGCCTTTGCGTTAAAAAAAACTGACGGACGGCCAAATTTTATGAATAAACATATGCGTAACATGATGACAGTGGGATGGTTGTTAGGGGCGCTGACGGTGAGTTCACTGTCAGTGGCGGAGACGTTGACTTATCCGGACTTGGTGCGCCGGCTGACCGACCTGGAACGGCTGGCGGTGCCGCCGACTGATGATGAGCGGGGGGCGGAGGCGTCGAGTTATGACCGCGCCAGCAAGTATGACGCTGAGCGTGACGAATACGTCAAGTGGGACGCCAACGGCGACGGGCGCGGGTTCATTCGCGAGGAAAACGGCCGCGAGGTGCTGGCGGATATTCGTGGCGCGGGCGTGATTTGGCGCCTGTGGTCGGCGCTGCCCGGTCGCGGCAAAATCAGCGTGTACCTTGACGGCGCGACGACTCCGGCGCTGGAATTGCCGTTTCACCAATTCTTCGAGCGGCGCGAGTTGTGGCCGTGGGATAACCTCGTTTATCTCCGCGTACGCGAGGAGACGCTGTTTACTCGCGGCACGCCGGGGGCGAATAATTTTGTGCCGATTCCGTTCAACCAATCCTGCCTGATTGTCGGCGACCGGGAGGTGCGGGAGGCCGACGGCAAGCTGACGCAGCATGGCTGGGGTCAGTATTTCGAGGTGAATTACCTGCTGTATCCGGCGGGTACGGTTTTGCCGCAATTCCAATGGCCATTGTCAGCGGCGGACCAGGCGGCGCTGACCGCCGCCGATGCCGCGCTGGCACCGGAAAATCTCGGCAAAAATCCCGCGCCGCAACGCGCCGGGCAGACCACGGAAAGCAAGACGCTGACCGTGACCGGCAGCGGTCGCGCGACGGTCGGCGAGTTCACCGGCAGCGGCGCCATCACGGGATTGCGCGTCAAACTGGAGTTGCCGCGGGAGCCGTTGGCGGCGCAAACCTTGCTGCGCGAGCTGACCGTCAGCGTCACCTGGGACGGCGAGCGGGAGCCGGCGGTGTGGTCGCCGCTGGGGGATTTCTTCGGCGTCATCGGCGGCGCGGCGCCATTCCGCACGCTGGCGGCGGGCCTGCTGGAGGACGGGACCATGTACGCCTATTGGTACATGCCGTTCGGCCGGGGCGCGAAAATCGAGGTCGGCAACGACGGCCCGCTGCCGGTGACGATGCGGTGGGAGATAGACCGCGCGCCGCTGACGGTGGATATTGAGAAGTTAGGCAGGTTTCACGCCAAGTGGCACCGCGACGCCTTCCTGCCGGAGCGCGCCGACCGCAAAATCGACTGGCCGCTGCTGGTGACCAAGGGCCGCGGGCGACTGGTCGGCGTGATGCTGCACGTGTGGAACCCGCGCGGCTGGTGGTGGGGCGAGGGCGACGAGAAATTTTTCGTGGACGGGGAGAAATTTCCATCGAGCTTCGGCACCGGCAGCGAGGATTATTTCGGCTACGCCTGGTGCGCGCCGGGCTATTTCGCGCGGCCCTATCACGCGCAGCCGCTGAACGAGTTCAACACCGGCAACATTGACAATATCCGCTGGCACATCGCTGACAATGTGCCGTTTCACACTAGTTTCGAGGCGGCGATTGAGAAATATTTTCCCTCGCCCGAACCCGGCCAGCCGCTGGCGTATCGTCAGTTGGCGTTGTACGCGGCGGTGGCGTACTGGTATCTGGCCGCCGGCGGTGACGACCCGTACCGCCCGCTGCCGGTGAGCGAGCGCGTCGGTTACTTCACGCCGCCGGTCGCGGATTATCACGAGCCGGGCGCGTTGGAAGGCGAGGCGCTGGCGCAAAAATTCCCGCGCGCCGTGCCCGCGCGCTGGCCGGAACCGGCGCCGACGTGGGCGAATTACGGCAGGTTTTTCAAGCCGGGATTGTGGAGCGGCGACTGGGTGCTGGCGTGGAGCACGGGACGCGCGCCGGGCGAGGAGCGGCTGGAATTGCTGCTGCCGGTGACGGTCAGCGGCAAGTATCGCGTGGTGGCGCGGCTGACGCAGGGCGCGGAGTACGGCATTTATCAATTCAGCGTGGACGATGAACAACTCGGTGCGCCGGTGGATTGTTACGCGGCGGAAACGCGCCCGGGCGAACCGGTGACGCTGGGCGAGCGGTCACTGTCAGCGGGCGAGCATGTGCTGCGGATTGAGTTGGCAGGCCGGAACGCGGCGGTGGACGCGAAGCGAGAGGCGCGGTTCGCGCTGGACTACATCAAGCTGGAGCCGGTGCGGTAGCTCCTGAGTGGCTTGGTAACGCGGTTGCGCCGCCCATTTAAAGCCAGCCGTTCGGGAGAACGGCGCTCCATGCCGTGTAGGGGAAAATTGTGTCGGCCACCATGCTGTTGGGTGATACGGCGGCGCGAAGCGCTTTGGAGTGCGGCACTCCTGTGCCGCTTTGGGGGGTGCCGCATGAGGTCGAAGAAAGCGGCAGGGGACTGCCGCACTCCAAAGCGCTTCGCGCCCACGACGCAAGACTGCCACACGACGGCGCTCCCAGGCACTCGCACCATGGCCCCACACTGGGAGCGTCGGCATCTTGCCGGCTCTGCTGCCTTCTGCCGGCTGGAAGTCGGCGCTCCCAGTGCCCCCACCGTGTTGTCGGGTGATACGGCGGCGGGGGGGGCCGAGGGGGGGGGGGCGGCCGGTGGCGAGGTGGTGTTTTTGGGTGCGGGTGGAGGAATGGGGCGGGGGCGGGGGCCC
>JAISDC010000054.1 GCA_031265105.1 Verrucomicrobiales bacterium | reverse complement strand
GCTGGCGGGCGGACTGTGCCGCAAGGGGAATGGAGCGAGTAAAGCCTTGCCGAGAAATTAACGGCAATAGGTGAGCGCGTGAGCGCGTGAGCGCGTGAGCGCGTGAGCGCGTGAGCGCGATGCTTCGATTCTATGACCTATGTCTATCATCTTCAGCGGGTTATCGGGGTTCGCTTTGCTTTAACGGGCCTTACTTTCTTGGTAGGTAGTAGATAGTAGGTAGTAGTTAAGCATTAGGTTTGTTCCGATAACAATTGCGACGTTACATTAATCGCCAATTAAAGCAAGGGTTTTCATTATTTTTTTGGCAAATTTTAACGCAAAGGTCAAATGGGGCGAAGGCGCAAAGGATTTTTTGGCATCCGCTCCCGCGGTCAATCAACCTGCTGGGGATTGCCGGACGGGAAGATTTTCAATAATTCCACCGGCTCGGCCCGTTCGTCTTGCAATTCGTTGTTATAATAAATCCGCAGCAGATAACCGTAATGGAGTCGCCGACCGCTCGCATCCTGATTCAACTCGTAGCGCGCCCGCAAAATCTCCGTGTCCGCCTGCACCCAGTCAGGGTCTTTGACAAAGGCG
Source organism: Verrucomicrobiales bacterium (assembly GCA_031265105.1). GTDB lineage: Bacteria > Verrucomicrobiota > Verrucomicrobiia > Methylacidiphilales > JAAUTS01 > JAIRPN01. The sequence goes on along the minus strand of JAISDC010000054.1, from coordinate 8,011 downwards.
GCCGCCAGCTTTTTGGCGGGCACCAGGCGCCCGTCGGGATATTGGTCGTAGAAATACAACTGGATTTTCATCCGGCCAATGTCCACGCGCAATTTCGCGTCGGCCCGCTTGATGGCAAAGTCCACCCGCACTTCCGGCGTGTCGTCCCGCACGACCGCCGGCGTGGCCGTGGCGCTGACGATGACCAGTTGCCGCTTCAGGGTGAACAGCGACATTTCGCGCTGCTTCGCCAGCCGCTCCAACGTCACCCGCTGCTGGATGATGGCGGCGCGCTCGCGCGCCAACTGGACGGTCTTACCGGCGCCGGCGCCGAGCGCGATGATGTTTTTCCAGCGTTCCAGCGCCTTTTCATTGTTGCCCATCGCCTCCTGCAACATGGCCATGTTGGCCAGGGTCCGCGGATGGTTCGGGTCAAGTTCCAGGGCCTGATTCAGCGCGGTTTCCGCCAGGGAAAAATCGCCGTTTTGCCGGAAATTCCGGGCGTCGGCATTCAATTGCTCCACCTCGCGGACGATTTGTTCATTTTGCGGCACCACGTTCAGCCGCCCGCCAATTTCCGGCTTGGGCAGGTTGGGCACCGGCACTTCCGGCGCCTTGGTATTCAAGGCCGGCGCGCTGACGGGCGGCGGCGGCGCGATGGTTTCCAGTTTCACCTTCGACTGGCGGAACCATAAAATCACCCCCAGCATGGCAATCTCGGCCAGCACAAACAAGATCACCAGATAGACCGCCACCGCATACGTCCTGGGACGTGTCCGTTTTTTGTTAATAAGGCTCGGGCCAGAATCCGCCATCGGACGGATTTTAGGCAACCTCGGTTGATACGCAAGATATTGCCGCTGACGATCACAAAAAAACCGGGCCGCGGGGCATCGTCAGCGGGCCACGGGTTCCACCGGCGCAAGGTTCAGCACCGCAAAGTCCGCCGCGCTGACCGTGAAGCCGTGCTCGGCGCCGGCGAAACGGGCGAGATAGCCGTCCAGCCCGGCTACGGATTTGAATTCCAGGACCCGCTGACCGTGACTGCCCGTCACCGTCAGCGTCAGCGCGGGATTGGCAAAATCCCGGTCGGTCACCGTCCGCCAGCCGACCACACTGAGGCCGGCCAGCAAGTCCAGTTGGCGGCGCAAGGCGGTCTCGTCAACTTTTTGACCGGCCAATTCCCGCGGCCAATTGCCGGACGAATCCCTGGTTAGGGTCACGCTTTGCGCGCCGTGTTGCCAGGTCACGGTCAGCGCGGCCGACGGCTCGCAGATTTTGACGGTCTGGTCCAGCCAGTCCGTCAGTTGCTCCGGCAGGCCGACCAGCACATCGGCCGGCACGCTGACAATGTCGTCGCGGAAAGAACTGGCCACCGCGACGACACCTTTCTCCGCCGCGGCGAATTTCAGCACATAAACCTGAGGTTCCGCCTGGTGGCTCGCGTCATTCCGCAACGTGAGCGTGATTTGCGTCGCCGGATTTTTCAACCCCAGCGCGACCAGGTTGTCGTCGGTCGCCAATTGGTAACTCACGGCGCGGGCGTTGCCCAGCCTGGCCAGCAGCGCCCGCACCTCGGCGGCGTTCACCGGCAGCGGTTCCGGGCCGGCCAGTTCCCAGCCCGCTGCCGCTGACGGTTGAATCAAGTCCACTGCCAGACCGTCCCGGCGATAGCTGACGGCGGCCACCTCGTCAGCGTCAATCAGCGGCACGATGCGGCGATCCCGGACCAAATCCAGCAAGTTGGCGATGAAATCCACGGTAGGGACGGGCAGCGCGAACACCGCCGGACGCGCGGTCTGCTGGGCGTAATATTTGGTCTCGCCATTGGCCTCCACTTTGCCGACACGCAGGGACACCGGGTCCGCGTCCAAATAAACGTCCAGCACCAGGTAGGGCGAATGCAAATTGTAATTGGTGTATTCGGACGGATTGTCCGTGACAAATTGCGCCGCGCGCAAGCCCAGCAAGTTGGCCAGAAAAACGCGCAACTCGTTTTCATCGGCGTTGGCGGTGAGCGGCTTGGAAATTTTCCACTCCGCGCCAACTTTTTTAATCTCCACATCCCTGGCCTCCTGATGCAGCGACAAACCCCGCACCCGGTCGGCGGCAAAGCCAAACACCGCGTCGCTACGCCATTGGTCGAGGCTCCGTTGCATGAACGGCAGCAGGCGTTGCTCCACCACGAGATAGGTTTCCGCGCCGTTTTGCACCGTCCGCGCGTAGCGGGTGCCGGCCACGGCGGTTTCCCGACCCAGGTCCAGCTCGTAACTGGCGCCGGACTTGGCGCGCAATTTCAGCGTCGTTTCCGGGGTTTGCAAACCGAATTGCTCCAGGCTGCGCTCCCAATCGTCCGACTGCGTTTTATCCAGCGTGGCCTTGCGTTCCGCGAACGACAATTGCGACAGCAAGTTGCCAATCGCCTCGCCATTGGCGGGATATTTAATCGGCGACTGTAACTGCCAGGCATTTTGCTCATCCTTGTGAAACACAAAGGCGCCCTTGGCCGAGGTGATTTCCAGGTGGTCAATGTCAGCGGTGACCAGCCCCAGCACCTGCCGCGCGGCGATTTCCCGCTCGGCGGTGCCGGGCAGCCGGCTGGCGAAAAACCGGATGCCGGCCAGCACGGTCAGCGTAATCAGCGTCAGGATAATGAGTGTTCTCGTCCGCATAAAATCTCCGCGCGGCGCGCGTCACCGTCAGCCGCGCCGTTTGAACCACACCAGCAGCGCCATCACGAGGCCCGCCGCCGGGAACAGCAGCAAGACCAGCGTCAGCGTGGTCGTCTGCCGCGGCGCCAGCGTCACGGTGAATTCCTTCGGCACCTTCGGCGCGATGCCCAGCGGTTTGCCGCCTTCCATCATCCAGTTGGTGAGGTTAATGAAGAAATCCACCTGTTCCGGCCCAAGCAGTTGGTTGATGAGGAATTGCCCGCCGCCAATCAGCACCATCTTGACGCCTTGCAGTTGCACCTGGCCGCCGCCGACGCTGGCGCTGTCAATCGCCACCGCGAGATTCAGCGGCCCGGCGAAATCCCTGGCCGCGTCAAACTCAAGGTTGGACACCCGGTAATCGGTCTCGCCCCAGAACAAGTCGGGAGCCTGCGCCAGCGGGGTGACCGTCGCGGCCCCGTCCGGCGACACGCTGCCGCTGACGGTGAGCGAGCGCATCGGCCCCAGATTGACGCTGAGGCCGCTCTTGTTCAGCCACTCCACGGCCGGATGCGCGGCGTAAATATTTACAATGGCGTTCGGCACCACCTTGGTCTGCCCCAGGGTGGCGAACTTCGCCATCACCATGTCGTCCTGAAAATTCACCCCGTACTCCGCGGCGAAATCCTCCAGGCCGCTGACCGTGTCGGGGTCCAGCAGCAGCACCAAACGCCCGCCCTTGCCGCCGTTGCCCTGCCGCAGATAATTCCGCAGCACCGTCAGCTCATGCGCATTGTAGCGGCCCTTGGGGCCGGCGCAGATGAGCAAATCCGCGTCTGCCGGCACCTGGGGCATCGCCACCAGATTCAGCTTGGCCACCGTCGAGTTCTGCCGCTCCAGATAGGATTTCAAAATCGAATAACCCTGATTGTCCCGGTCGTCCGAGTCGGCATCATACTCGCCGTGCCCGGCCAGGAAATACACCTTGGTTTGCCGCCCCTGCGCCAGCGATTGAATCGCCGAGCTGAGCGCGTCCTCCGCCTTGAAGGACACCAGGCGCGCCGCGCCGGTGAACTGCAACTGCGAGGTGTCCACATTGGCCAGGTCGCTGTAGTTCAAAATCCGGTGCTGCCCCTGATAACCGACAATCAGCACGTTCTCCTGCGTGGTTAGCTTGTATTCCTCCGCCAACTTCCGGGCGGCCGCGAAGTCGGCGTACGGGTTCACCTGGCGCACCGTGACCTTGCCCCGGCCCTGATTGCCGTAATAGGCATACTCATCCAGCAGGACCTCGACATCGTGCAAAATCAACCCGGCGACCGGGTCGGCGCTGTCACTGACATAATTGATGACGGTCAGCGGCGCGGACAGGCCCTTGAGCAGATTGACCGTCTGGCCGCCCACCTTGGTGTAGGCGGAGGCCAGCAGCACGTTGTGCCGGTAATAATGCCGGAAGGCCACGCCGTTGACGCTGACATACAGCGCCAACACCAGCAGCAAGCCAAGCAACAGATTGATTTTCCACTGCAATTTACCCGGTTGTTTGTCGTTCATAGCTGGAAAAAATCGCCGGCGTCATCAGTACCTGAGCTTCCGCAGGCTGATGACGACATAGGTTAAAAACAAAAACAGCCCTGTGCCGGAGAGATAAAACACCAGCGGGCGGGTATCGAACACCCCGCCGGCAAAAGTCTGCATGTGTTTCAAGGTGGCAAGGTAATCAATGAGCCTGGCGGTGCCTTCGCCAGTGCCGGCGGCGGTAAAACCCAGGAAGCCGGTGAAGAACAGCAGCGCGATGATGACAAACGAGGCAAACGCCGCCAGCACTTGATTCTTGGTCAGCGAGGAGGTAAACAAGCCGATGGCGACATAAAACAGCCCGATGACCAGCACCAGCAGGTAACTGGCGCCCAAGGCCCCCCACTCCACCGGCACCTGATGCCGGGTCAGCGCCTGATAGACCCACAAATACACCAGCGTCGGCAGCCAGAGTCCCGCGTACAGCGCCACGCTGGCGAAAAACTTGGACAAAATCACGTCCCACTCCAGCACCGGCGCGCTCATCAGCAGCTCAATCGTGCCCGACCGGTATTCCTCCGCGAACAGGCGCATGGTGAAAATCGGAATCATGATAATCAGGCAGAACCAGAAATAAAAAATGATGAAAAAAATCTGCATGACGGTGACGTTCCGCGCCCCCTGCGCCATGTAAGCGGCGCAAAACCAAAAGGAAAAGCCCATCACCAAATTGAACAGGGCGAAAATCACGTGCGACACCGGCGACAGAAAAATCGCCCCCAGCTCGCGTTTCAATAAAACCCAAAATGCGCGTGTCATATGCTTGCCAATACCGGTGATTTATTCCTGGATTAATTCGATAAACACATCTTCCAGCGACGCCTTGCCGCAACGGAATTCCCGCAGCGGCAGATTGCGCTGTTTGATGAACTGGTCCACCTGCTCGCGCACCTCCCCGCCCGGTCGCGCCGCGCACTCCAGCGCCACCCAGCCGTCCCGCCCGCCGCTGACCCTGACCGTGGACACGCCGGGCAGCTCCCGCAATTCCCGCGCCAGCGCCTCACCGTCAGCGGCCCGCACCTCGATAAACAAGGCGCCGCTCTTGACCCGCTTGGCCAGATTTTCCAAGGTGTCCGAAGCCTCGATTTTGCCGCGATTGATGATAATCGCCCGGCGGCACACCATCTCCACCTCGGACAGGATATGCGTTGACAACAAAATCGTATGCCGCCGGCCCAATTGCCGGATTAACTCGCGCACCGCCCGGATTTGATTCGGGTCCAGCCCGGCGGTCGGCTCGTCCAAAATCAACAATTCCGGCTCATGCACCAGCGCGTCCGCCAGCCCCACCCGCTGACGGTAACCGCGCGACAAGGCGCCGATGATGTGGCGCGCGACCTCCGCCACCCCGCACCGGGCCATGACCTCGCCGACCCGCGCCTTGACCCGGCGGCGCGGCACCCCCTTGAGCGCGGCGCGATAAGCCAGGAACTCCGCGACGCGCATATCCGGGTACAACGGCACATTCTCCGGCATGTACCCGACCCGCCGGCGCACCGCCAGCGATTCATTCAACAAATCGCGCCCCGCCACCCGCACCGTCCCGGCCGTCGCCGGCAAATAACCGGTCAGGATGCGCATGGTGGTGCTTTTGCCCGCGCCGTTGGGGCCTAACAAGCCGACAATCTCCCCCTTGGCCACGCGGAAACTGATGTCCCGCACCGCCTGGCAACCGGCGTAACTTTTGCGCAGATTTTTAACTTCAATCATCATAATGCCGTCCCTGAAGCTAGGTAAAAATGCAAAATGAAAAAAGCAAAAAGCAAAATTGCAGAGCAAAATTCAAAATTAGCCCCGCCATTCGGCCCCGTCACATTTTGAATTTTGCACTGCAATTTTTAATTTTGCATTTTGCATTTTGCATTTTCCCCCCCACTTGCCATCATACGCCTCCGCATGAAATTCATCGCCGTCGCCAACCAAAAAGGCGGGGTGGGCAAAACCACCACCGCCGTCAACCTCGCCGCCGCGCTGGCCGAGGCCGGGCAGCCGACCCTGCTGCTGGACCTCGACCCGCAGGCCAACGCCACCAGCGGCCTCGGCCTCGCCCCGGAGGCCGGCGGCAGCATCTACCGCGCCATCATCGGCGAGCGCCCGGCGCAACAGCAAATCCGCCCCACCGCGCACGCGCGCCTGTCCATCATCCCCTCGGAACTCGACCTCGTCGGCTGTGAAATCGAGATTGCCAGCCTCGACCAGCCGCAACATCAGTTGCGCCAGGTGCTGCAACCGTTGCGCGAGCAGCGGGCCTTCGACTACCTCATCATGGACTGCCCGCCGTCGCTGGGCATTTTGATGACCAACTCACTGGTCGCCGCCGACGGCCTGCTCATCCCCGTGCAAAGCGAATTTTACGCCCTGGAAGGCATCAGCAAAATCCTCGACCTCACCCAGCGCATGCGGGAACAGGGCTTGAATCCGGGACTGCAACTGGTCGGCGTGCTGCTGACCATGTTCGACGCCCGCACCCGCCTCAGCCAGCAAGTCATGACCGAATTGCAACAGCATTTGCCCGACCAAGTATTCAACACCATCATCCCGCGCTCCATCCGGCTGGGCGAAGCGCCGAGCTTCGGGCAATCCATCCTGCAATACGACCCCCACGGCGTAGGCGCGCACAGCTACCGCCAACTGGCGGCCGAATTCACCGCCCGGCTGCGATAAAAGTGGGAACATTGGAGCCGAAGATGGGGATTGAACCCACGACCCACGGTTTACGAAACCGTTGCTCTACCGCTGAGCTACTTCGGCGAAGGGGAAAGAATCTAAGCCAGCCTGGGAGAAGTTGCAAGGAAACAAAATCCAACGCCAAGGCAGCTTCATTAACGCAAATGCGCGAAGGAACGAAGGCGCGAAGAATTTTTTTTACAAAGAGCACATGGAGGAATTGGAGGGGGGCTGCTAATTGTAACTAACCTTGCTCCAATAACTCCATGTCCTCTTTGTAAAAAATTCAAAAAACCTTCGCGCCTTTGTCCCTTTGCGCCTTTGCGTTAATGAAGCTATCGGCCAGCCAACTCAGGGCTGTTCCGGGGCTTCGACGCCTTGGACGAGCAAGGTCAGGGTTTTGCTGGCGGTGCCGACTTCCCGGCCTTTGTAAACGTACACGGCGTAATAGTCGTATTGCACCGTGTGCCGCGCGGGGAGCAGGTTGTGCTGGTATTCGGGGTGCGGGGTGTAGCCGAGCAGGGTGTAGTCGGCGACGCCGCTGGCGCGGCAGTAGATGTTCGCCCCGTCGGCGGCGCCTTTTTTGTATCTTAACAGGTTGTACAAATGGTTCACCGTGCCGTGCAAGTCGGGCTGGGCGTTGGTGAAGTCGTGGCCGGGGGTGCTGCTGGTCAGGCCGAGCAGTTTGCCGATGTCCTCGTTGTAATAAGGGGCGGCTTTGATTTTCCGCGCCAGGCGGCGGACGAAGGGTTTGAAGCCGCCGCGCCGGGAGGCGGCGGTGGCGTTGAAGTCGAGCACGGGGTAGGCGACGTTGCCTTCGGGGCCGTCGGTGAGCAGGTCGCAATAGGCGACGGTGTTGTGCCACAAGTCCTCGGCGCGCTGGCGCAACTGGGCGGCGTCGGCAAGGTCGTCGCCGTACTGTTTGAGGTACATCATCTCCGCGTCGGAGACGCCGAGTTGGCCTTTGATGGGGAGGAGGTTGGAGTACAGGTTTTGCGTCCAAACGACGAGGTCGTTGAAACGGGATGGGATGTAGTCGGTATTCATAACTGCTTATCTTTCATTTGGTTAGGGTTTTAGGAAAGTGGACTTGGAAGCAAAATAAGTCAACTTTCCGCCGTGGAAAGTGGACTTGG
>JAISDC010000033.1 GCA_031265105.1 Verrucomicrobiales bacterium | reverse complement strand
CGGCCCGCGGCCTACCCCCCCTCGGCCCGTGGCCGAGCCTCCTCGGTTTTGGGCCGCGCGGTCTCGGCCAAGGGCCGCGGCGCAAGTTTTTTTATCGGCGTGGCCGCCGATATCAAAGGTAATCCATCAACCATCAGGAAATTAACATATGAGCATTCAATTGAAATTCAGCACCAAGAAATACATCCACAAAACCTGGGACGGCATCCGGGACTTTTTCACCCAATACGTCGGCGTCCTCCCCGGCATCCGGGAACGCCTCGGCCTGCCCTCCCCGGAAATCGGCCTCATCACCAACTGCGCCGCCGGGTTTGGCCGGCTCAATGACATCATCGTGGAGTTGGAAAAACTGACCAAAGGCTTCCGCGACACCCGCCTGCTGGTCGTCACCCAAAAGAACGGCGACCTCGTCACCATGCCCGACACCCAGCGCCTCCGCGCCTTATTGGACACCCTCGGTACCATCAACGGCGGCCTGCTCTGGCTGGAAGACACCATAACCGACACCATCCTGCGCAACCCCAAACACACCCAGGCCGACCTCGACCTCCTGGGCGTCACCTACCAACCCGACGCCACCCTCAGCCCCGACCACATCCTCGGCAAACTCTACGTGCAATTCACCGGCGAATACACCCACCTGCATTGGACCTTGCCGCGCGGCTATCACCTGGCCCGCCTGCGTTGTTCCATCAACCACGGCGAATGGGTCTTGCTCACCGTCAGTGACCACAGCACCTACATCGACCGCCGCCCCATCCCCGCCCAGGCCGAAATCCGCGCCTACGAACTAACCGTCATGCGCGGCGAAGAAATGGTCGGCAAACCAGTCGTCGAAAAAGTCATCGTCGGCAAAGACATCACCGTCGAGGAAGAAAAAATCTAACCACCAATCAACCAAAACCTTGGCCACAAAAAAACACAGAACCCACAAAACTTTGTTAACCCCGTTTCTTTCTGTGCTTTTTGTGTTTTTTTGTGGCCATTAAAATCCTTATGAAAACACCCATAACCAAAACCCTAATATTAACCCTCTGCGCCCTCAGCGTCTCCGCGTTGAACGTGCTCGCGCAGAACCTCGTCGTCACGTCGAACACCACCGTCAGCGACACGCATTATGAAAACAGCGGCACCAACTACGCCGCGCTCACAAACTCCAGCACCTGGACCGTCACCGGCAGCGCCGTCACCCTCACCGGCACCGCCGCCACCGGCAACGGGCGATATGGCGCACGCATTGCCCGCGGCACGCTCAACCTGTTCAGCAGCACCGTCAGCGCCAACTATCGCGCTATCTATCTCGACAATAATTCCACGGCAAACTTGACCGACTCCCATGTCAGCACCACGGGCAGCTTGAACGACAGCACCGCCATTGCCTTCGGCAGCGGCACCTCCCGGCTGTTCATGAACGGCGGCAGTATTGAGGCATCCGGCAGCAGCGGCCGGGGCATTATGTTTTTCGTTTATCAACCGGGCATTGCGGTCTTGCGGGATGTCGCCATCATCACGCACGGCTACGCCGGCGCGGGCGTCTATGGGCAGTACCATTCCGGCGGCTCGTTCACCATGATTGGCGGCTCCATCACGACCTACGGTGACAGTGCGAGAGCCGTCCACTGCATGGGCAGCAACTCCATCTACACCCTGCAAAACGTCGCCATCCACACCTCCGGCGTGAACTCCCAGGGCATCACCGCCATGTTCGGCAACTTCCAATTCAGCGGCGGCTCCATCACCACCGAGGGCGACGGCAGCCACGGGATTTGGTTTAACGGCGGCCCGATGAACGGCACCTTCGACGGGATAACCATCACCACCACCGGCAGCGGCGCGGACGGCGTGCGGATGGTCGCCTCCGCCACCCTGGCCTTGACCAACAGCGAACTGCGCACCGCCGGCGAGGATTCGTCCGCCTTCACGGTGAACGACCTCAGCGCGCTGACCTTGAACAACACCGCCGTCACCGTCGAAAGCGCCGCCCCGCTGCTGCAAGTCAGCGGTACCGGCGACGGCGCGACCGTGACCGTCAACGGCGGCACCCTGACCGGCGCGGGCGGCGGGGACTTGCTCCACTTCACCGGCACCGCCGCCGGCACCGGCAGCGTGACCTTCAACCAAGCGGACACCGCCGCCGCCGGCGGCATCATCGCCCTGGGCGACACCGTCAGCGACAACATCGTCAACGTCAACGGCGGCACCGGCCTCCGCGGCGACCTCACCAACAGCGGCAGCGGCTCGCTGACCGTGAACCTGAACGACAGCACCCTGACCGGCGACGTCATCAACGCTGGAGACGGCTCCCTCGTCATCGCCCTCAACAACCACTCCACCGGCACCGGCGCCTTCACCGGCGGCGACCTGAACATTGTGGACGGCGATAGCCATTGGACCTTCGGCCAGGACAGCACCCTGGGCCACCTCGGCAACCACGGCACCCTGAACATCGGCGACCATCAAATCACCGTCAGCAACGCCGACCACACCGGCACCCTCAACCTCAACGTCAACAGCGACAGCGGCCAAGGCGGCTCCATCACCGTCACCGGCACCGCCAGC
>JAISDC010000259.1 GCA_031265105.1 Verrucomicrobiales bacterium | reverse complement strand
TCCTACTACGCGCAGGTGCGGCAAGAGAAAAATATCTACCCCGTCGCCATGGAAATCAATCCGTTCTCCCTGCTGGAAATCGTGGACAAAGTGTATGTGTGCAGCAGCCAGCTCGGCGTGGAGGCGCTAATGGCCGGAAAGGAAGTGCATGTGTACGGCCTACCGTTTTATGCCGGCTGGGGGTTGACACGAGACCAAATCAAATGTCCGCGCCGTACCCGCACGCGCACTTTGGAGGAACTGGTGTATATCGCTTACATTCTGTATTCCCACTACGTCATTCCCGGTCGCGATACTTCGTGCGAAATCGAGGATGCAGTTGATTATTTGCTGGAATTGCGCCGGGAGTATTTTGAGAAATTCAAGATTTGCCACGAGCGGTAGTCACCGTCAGCGACGGCGCAATCCCAGCCATTCCATGATGCCGTGTCGCCAGCGCCGGAGTCGGTTTTCCACCAGTGCGCCGTTTTTGCAACGAAAACGTCGACACAATTTTCGGTAACAGGCGCGGTGCGCGGCCAACGGCGTGGGCACGGTCGCCAGTTCTTCCGGCAACAAGTCCAGCAATCGCGCACCTAGGTGCCGGGCATGGTAATTCAAGGTAAGACAGTGCACCAGCCGCTCTTCGTTGGTTACTCCGCCTTGCGACGCCCAGCGGTTGCCGCCGTGCAGCCGGTACTCCACCAGTTCGCGCGACAGGTGATATTTTCTGGCCCCCAGCAGCGACGCGCCCAGCAACAGCGCGTAATCCGCGTGCACTCGAGCGCCACCGCCTTCGCCTAGCGCTCGCAATTCCAGTTTTCGCGCCAGCGTCAATGTCAGCGACAAACATGAGGTTACGTTGCCGATCCAACAGTGCGAATAAGCATGGGAATGAAAATAGGCGAGCAGGGCGGTGCGGCCGTAATCGTAGTCGCCCGGCGGCGACAGCCACACCGGATTTTTCATCTCGCCGCCAACCGCCGTGAACCGGCAGAACACCAAGTCGATCCACGGTTTCTCCCGATACAACATTAACAGCGACGCGAGATAATCCGGCCGGTAACGGTCGTCTGCGTCGAGCAGGCACGCGATGTCGCCGGTCGCGGCGTCGATGCCCGCCGCGATGGCCGCGAACTGCCCGGTGTTTTTTTGCGCGATGATTTTCACCAGTTGATTGTCAGCGTAACACTCGCGCAACAACGCCAGGGAGTCGTCCGTCGAACCGTCATCCACCACGATGATTTCATGCGGTGGCGAGGTCTGCGCCAATGCGCTGTTCACCGTCTCGCACACATACGCCCCGTAATTGTAGTTGTTGATAAGAATGGAAAACTTCATCGTCAGCAGCCGTTTTTTCCGGGAAAAATCCAGCACAGATATTTAAATCGCTTAAACCGTTTCAACAGCGGCACTCGCTGACGCAGACGTCCGTTTTCCCAACGGAAAAATTTTCCCAGTCGCTGGTAGGTTTTGCGATGGGTCTTCGTCGGTGCGGGCACGGTCAACGTCTCGGCTGGCAAATCCTTGACACGCTCGTCGGTAAGACCGCTGGCGCGCTGGTAGAACTCAAACAACACCTTGTAGTTCTCGCGGTTCTGTCGGCGCTCGGCCGCGCTTTTTTTCGGGCAGTCCGCCCAGTGGTTTTTCCCGTGCACGCGATAATCCACCAGTTCCCGCGCAAAATAATACTTGCGCGCGCCGAGCATGGACGCGCCCAGCAGCAGGGCGTAGTCAGCTTGGATCGGCGTGGCCCACCGGCGCCCGGCCTCGCCCAGCCGCAACCGCCGCGCCAGGTCCAGCCTGAGCGACAGGCAGGAGGTGACGTTGCCGATCATGAACGTGCCGCGGCGCTTGAAATAAAAATACGTCAGCACGGCGGTCGTACCGTAATCGTAATCGCCCGCCGGTTTGCCCCAGATGGCGTTGCGCGTTTTGCCGAAACACGCGGGGTCGCCGATGAGATTGAAGCGGCAAAACGCCAAGTCAATCCACGGCTTCTCTTGGTACAACGCTGACAGTGACGCGAGGTAATCCGGTTGATAACGATCATCAGCGTCCAGCAAACACACGATGTCACCATCAGCGGCGTCTATGCCCGCCGCAATCGCCGCGAATTGGCCGCCGTTTTTTTGCGCGATAATTTTCACCCGCTGACGGTCGGCGTAACGCTCGCGCAGCAGCGCCGGCGAGTCGTCCGTCGAGCCGTCGTCCACCACGATGATTTCATGCGGCGGCAAAGTCTGCGCCAAGGCGCTGTCCACCGCCTCGCGCACAAAGCGCCCGTAATTGTAATTGTTGATGAGGACGGAGAATTTCACGGGTCTTAAAGGTTAACTGATAAACTTTTTATCATCCTCGCGCACACAAAGTCAATTACCGTCTCCCCGCCCTTCCCGGGAAGGCTCGACCCCGGCCCTTCCCAGTCGTTCCAAACGGCAGCCGCGCCGCAAGATGGCTTGCCACCATGGCCGATTATCCAAGTACCATTTGACGGTTTTACGACAGCCGCTTTGAAAATCCTCCGCGGGCCGCCAACCCAGTTCCTGTTCGATTTTTTTGGCATTCACCGCGTAACGAAAATCATGCCCCAGCCAGAACTGCCACGGCTTGCCGCGTCCGGTGAAATGGACGATGCCGGGTCTCACCGTCAGCGGAGCGCCGGTCTGGATGTTCCAGCGCGGGTCGAGCCATTGGCAGTCGCGCGCGCACACCGCGTTCAGCACGCCTTGGTCGGCGTAGTCATAATCAGCGCCGTTCGCCCGTTCGCGCGCCACCCGCCACCACTCGCGGTCAAGCTCGCGCTCGCGGATGCGGCGCAAATTCATGAGCAGCACGCCGGCGTTGAAATAATTTCGCTGCCGCTGACCGTGACATTTTTCCCAATCATGCACCGCGCCCAGTGCCGCGCCGGACACATCTTCGTCCCATAACGCGGCGAGGTCGTCCAGCGCCACCAAGTCGGCGTCCAAATACAGGCAGCGCTCCAGCCGCGGCAACAATTCGGGAATCAAAAACCGGCCATAAGTCGCCGCCGCCAAATGCCCCTCGACCCGCAATCCGTCCAGCCGCTGACGGTCATATTCAACCCACTCAAGTTTCGCCCCGCCGTCAGCGACCAGCTTTTGATACGCCGCCCGCGTGCGCGCATCCAGCGGCGTCGCTGACGGTGACAAAACATAAAAACACAGCCGCCCTGGTTCGGCACTGTGCCGCAAAATCAAGGCCAACGCCACCCCGGCGGGCACTGCGAAATTTTTATCCGACGCGAGGACGATGTGAATTGGCTCAGTCATGGCTGGCGTCCGGTTATAATTCACCGGCGGTCAGCGTAAGACCGTCAGCGGGCAGCGGCACGGCACCGCCGACGCTGGCGTAATGCGGGCGCAAATTTTCCGCCTCGCCGTGCCAGCGCGGATGTCCCGTTTGGTCTAACAACAAAAAACCGTAGTCCTCGCGCGTGCGGCTTTTGATTTCGCGCATGGCGCGGTCGCTGATGTCAATCCACCGCCGTTTGAGTTCGATGGGCGAAATTGGCGCTTGCAAAGTTTCCAGTTCACCGGCGCTGACACGGGCAAAACGGCTCATCATTTCCAGCATCATTTGCGGATTGTAACCCTCGTCCTTGCCGCACGCCGCCCAGATAATGGCTTCCAGGCGCAGATATTTTTCGTCCAGCAGCACGATGTCAAACAGGTCGCGGGTCTTGCTGCGCGCCGACAGCGCCAGCGCCTTGTTGGTGGCGAGGTCGGCAAGGTGCAGCCGCCAGCCGAGCATTTCGTCCGGCTCGGCGGGGAAATAGCGGAACGCCGAGTCGTGCGTCCAGTCAATCGTCACGTGTTGCTCGTTTTTCAAAATTTTCGCGCGTTTGAAATTCGTGTCATTGATTGCCCATTCAATCCGGTAACCGTGTTGTTCAAGCGTGGCAACATCCGCCGCCGCCGACCGCGCCACACTGCTGGCGGTGTCATGAAAAATATCCACATCGCGGCTCAGCCGGCCTTCGGGAAAAAACGAATTCAGCGCCAAGCCGCCCGCCACATGCGAATCCGGCGCGCGATGGCGCGCGAGCAGCAGCAGCACTTCCTTTTGAAACGGTGTTACAGGCATAACATAATTTCCCGCGCGGCGTTCCATCCCGCCCGCCCGCCGTTGGAGCGCAAACCTTCCACTACCGTGTCCAGCGCGTCGGGTGAGTTGATTTGCAACTCCGGCGGGCAAAACCAAAAACACGTCGCGTAAAATTTTTGATAATACCGCTGCGCCAACTCGCAAGCTCTGGCGAGGTGCGCGGACGGGCTATCGTTGGACATATCGTTCTTCATGCCGATTAATGCTAGCCTCCGCCAGAGCGCGTGTCAAGCCAACGCCGCCGGTAGTGCGTCAGTTTGAATTTTTTAACAGGGAGACCATGGAGAACATTGAGATTATCTTCTTAAAACCTTCACGAACTCCACGGTCTCCCTGTAAAATAATTTCAGTCATCGTCAGCGCCGGGTGTCGGCAAATATCCAGCGCAAATCCTTGAGCCGCCGCCACAGCCCGCGCCGCTCGCGCAGGTGGCCGTCGCGCCACGAGAAAATTTTTCCAAGCCGACGGTAAGCATCCGCGTGCGCCCTCACTGGCAGCGGCACGGTTGACAACTCGCTTTGCAACCGTTGAATGTCAGCGTCAGCGAGGCCGGACAGTTCCTTGTAAAAATCAAACGCCACGCGGTGTTGCGCGCGATTCCGCCGACGCTCCGCCGCGCTCATTTTTGGGCGACCCGCCCAATGGTTGCCGCCGTGCATGCGATAACGCACCAACTCACGCGCAAAATAATATTTGCGCGCGCCGAGCATGGACGCGCCCAGCAACAGCGCGTTGTCCGCCTGAATCGGCGTCGCCCACTGGCGGCCCAACTCACCCAGCCGCAGCCGGCGCGCGAGCGTCAGTGTCAGCGACAGGCACGAGGTGACATTGCCAATCATGAAAGTGCCGTGATGCTTGAAACAAAAATACGTGAGCAGCGCCGTGACGCCATAGTCGTAATCCCCGTCCGGCGCCGACCAGATGGCGTTTCTGGTTTTGCCGATATGCTCCGGCCGGCCCTCAACCGCAAAGCGGCAAAACGCCAGGTCAATCCACGGCTTCTCCTGGTACAACGCTGACAGTGACGCGAGATAATCCGGCTGATAACAATCATCCGCATCCAGCAGACACACGACATCACCGGCAGCGGCGGCAATGCCCGCGTCAATGGCCGCGAACTGCCCGCCGTTTTTTTGCGCGATGATTTTCACCAGTTGATGGTCAGCGTAATGCCCGCGCAACACCGTCAGCGAATCATCCGTCGAGCCGTCGTCCACCACGATGATTTCATGCGGCGGCAAAGACTGCGCCAGCGCGCCGTCCACCGCCGCGCGCACGAAAGCCGCATAATTGTGATTGTTAATGAGAACGGAAAATTTCATCACGGTCAGCGGTCGGCGGCGCTTATGCGGCATCCAAAAAAGCGCTTAATTTTTCGCTGATTTCCCTGCCGTCGGGCAGGAGATGGCGGTAGTCATCGGGCAGGCTCGCGGTGGTGGTGTAGGTCGCGACGCCGATTGGCGCGGCGCCGGTCTTCAGCGAGTATTCCACAATCGTGCGGTCCTTTTCCTTGCAAATGATGATGCCGATGGCGTCGTTCTCGCCGGATAGCTTGACCTGCTCGTTCAGCGCCGACAAATAAAATTCCATCTTGCCTTTGTACTCCGGCTGGAATTCACCAATTTTCAAGTCAATCGCAACCAGACACCGCAACTGACGGTGAAACAGCAGCAGGTCAATGAAATATTCCCGCCCGCTGACGGTCACGCGGAATTGGTTGCCCGCGAAGGTGAACAGCCCGCCCATTTCCAGCAAAAATTTCCTGAGATTGTTGACCAGCGCGTGCTCCAACTGCTTTTCGGAGTGCTCCCCGGCGAGGTCGAGAAAGTCGAAGGTGTATTCGTCCTTCACCGCCAGTGCCGCCTGTTTTTTGATGTCGGCGGGCAGCGTGGCGTCGAAATTGGTCTGGTTGAGCAGGAATTTTTCGTAGGACTTGGTCTCGATTTGGTGGACGAGCACATTCTTGGTCCAGCCGAATTTTTTCACGGCTTGGATGTAAAACTGTCGCGCCAAATTATCCTTGCACTTGCCCAAAATCACCATGTGCTTGCTCCAGCTAATTTCTCCAACCAGTGGTTGGAGATTTTCCACGGCGTGATACTCAGTGTAAAACTGAGCCATCAGCCAAAGATTGGTCACGGAAAAACCGCCGACGCCCGGAAACTCCGCTTGCAATTCCCGCGACAGCGCCGGCACGACGGCCTGTCCCCAACCCTCGGATTGCTTGCCGGCGATGGACTTGCCGATTTCCCAATAGAGTTGGATGAGCCGTGTGTTGACCGCTTTCAGCGCTTCATATTGCGCCTGCCGGACTTTTTGTTTTATCTCGGCGATAAAATCACGTTGCGATTGCTCCAAATTCACGCGGTCATTTTAACGTCCGAGTCGCGCCACGCCAGTTTTTTCCGTCGCTGACGGTGACCGTCAGCGGCAGCGCCCCTTGGGCCGGACATCCGCCAAAGTCTTTCCCCACCACACCAGCCGGAAAATTCCGCGCGACGGCGTGACTTTCAGCGCGAAATTGTCCCGCAGCCAGCGGCGGCGGCGCGCGACGCGGTCACGGTCAGCGGCCTGTTGCAACCGCGCCGGCAAGTCCGCGCACTCCTTCCCCCACGGCGTGAATTGGAAATTTTCCCACCAAGCCGGCGCGTGGTCGTGCTTCATGTCAAAATCCCACGGCTTTCTTTTTCGCCCGCTGTAATGGGCAATGCCCGGCCGGTCGCGCGCCTCCCGCCAAACCGTGTCGCCCCGCCGCTGACTGTGCAAGCGGCACAGCAAATTTTGTCCCGTCTGAATATTCCAACGCGGATGCAGCGGCAGCGTGTCCTCGCAAAAAACCAAGTTCAGCACATCCTGGTCCGAATACCGCTCGGTCAGCTCCGGCTGCGCCGCCAGGCGCAAACATTCCCGCGAATAGTCCCGCTCCCGCCAGCGCGCCAAGTTCATCAACAGCACGCCGCTGTTGAAATAAAACTTGATTTGCCGGTATTTCATCAACCCGCGCCCTTCCACGTGCCAGTCCCGCACCGCGCCCACCGCTGACCGTGACACATCCTCCCGCCACAGCAACGCCAAATCATCCAGCACGGCCACGTCACAATCCAAGTAAATGCACTTTTCCAACCGTGGCAACAACTCTGGCGCCAACATTCTGACAAAGGCGTTGCGCGGCAAATAATTGGTGTCGGCGGCAATCCGGTCCAGCACGGACGCCGTCACCGTCAGCGGGGTTAGCGCCGCGCCAAATTCCCTGACAGTCACCGTCAGCCGGCGTAAATTCTCCGGCGCCAATCCCGGCGCTTCCGACAACAAGTAAAAATGCAACCCTTGGGGATTTTTCGCCCGCCGCAACGCCGACATCATCGTCACGCCGGCCTGCGCCGCGTAGGCGTCGTCCGGCGTCAACACCACCGGGATAATCTCACCGTCAGCGTTCATGTTGGCCGGGTTCTTTGGTTATGATTTGATGCTCGCACAACTTTGCGTACTTGATGAACGCCACAAACGCCGCCACCGAGGCCAGATACCAGCCCGCAAAGCCGTCCAAAAAACCGCGCCGCAACACATAGGCGCGAAAAAACCGCCAGACCGAGTGCAAAATCGCCGACAGCGGCGAACATTTGCGCCCTTGGGCAATCATCCGCCTGGCAAAAAAATCGGTGAAAAAATTTATCTTCGCCATGTGGTCGGCGATGGATTTGTGCGAATAATGCAGCAAATCATGCGCTAGAAAAACCGTCCGCCCCTCCACGTCAAAGCGGTCGTGTTCCTCCACCCCGCCCGCCGTGGCCTTCTCGCGCCGGAACAGCCGCAGCACCCGGTCGGGATAATTGTCACCGTGCCTGACCCATTTATCCATGAACCACAGCCGCCGCGGCAACCAAGCCCCGTTGACGTCAGCCTTGGCCCGCCGGAAAAACACCAGCAATTCCCGCCGCAACTCATCCGACACCACCTCGTCCGCGTCCAGCCCCAGCACCCACGGCTGGCCGGCCTGGTCCAGCGCGAATTGTTTTTGTTCCCGCAAATTTTTGAACGGATGCTCGCTGACAATGGCGCCGAATTGCCTCGCCACCGCCGCCGTATTGTCCGTGCAATCATTAATCACCACGATGATTTCACGCACCCACCCCGCCACACTGCTCAGCGAGCGCGGCAACTGTCGCTCCTCATTGCGCGCAATCATGACCACGGAAATCGGCAGTTTGTCGTTCATGGTTCCCCAGCGTACAGCAACCGCGCCATTGCGGCCAAAACTTTCTCCGGCAAAATCGTCTGCACGTGTGATTGCGCGACATGACAATCATTTTTCCTAACTACCAAATCCCCAAAATATTGCGCGCGGCGGCAACGCGCAACCGCCGCGCTAGTCCCGCCGGAGCCGCCGCTCATAACGAACAGCGTCCGCCCGCCAGGCCGGTTGATCCAGGTACCAGCGCGCGGTTTTTTCAATCCCGCCGGCGAAATCGTGGCTGGGGCGCCAGCCCAATTCCGCGCGGACTTTACCCGTGTTCATCGCGTAACGAAAATCATGGCCGGGACGGTCGGCGACCAAACGAATCAATGCGCGGCGCGTGCCGCCGCCGGCCAGCGGTTGCCAGGCATCCATGAGATCGCAGATTTTTTCCGCCACCTGCAAATTGGCCAGCTCCTGCCCGCCGCCGAAATGATAACTCTCCCCGACCCGGCCCCCGGCCAGCAGCGCCAGCAAGCCCGCCGCGTAATCCGCGACATAAATCCAGTCGCGCACATTCGCCCCGCTCCCGTACACCGGCAGCGGCAGGCCGGCCCGCGCGTTGAGAATCAGCAGCGGAATCAACTTTTCCGGCAACTGGCGCGGGCCGTAGTTGTTGCTGCAATGGCTGACCAGCAGCGGCAAGCCGTAGGTTCGGTGAAAACTCCGGGCGAAATGGTCGGCCGCCGCCTTCGAGGCCGCGTACGGGTTTGACGGCGCGTAGCGCGCGGTCTCGGTGAACCCACCGTCAGCGGCGTCCAGCGAGCCATATACTTCATCAGTCGAAATCTGCACCACGCGAAAATCCTCCCGCCGCCGGCCGGATAACGACCGGTAATACGCCAACGCCGACTCCAGCAGCCGGACCGCGCCAACCACATTGGCCTGCACAAACGGCGCCGGCTCGTCGATGGCGCGGTCCACATGGGACTCGGCGGCAAAATTAAGCACCGTGTCGATTTGGTAAGCGCGCAGGAGTTGCGCCGTCAGCGGCCCGTCATTGATATCGCCTCGGACCAACACATAGCGGGCATCGTCCAGGCCGGCCAAATTCTCCACACTCCCCGCGTAAGTCAGCGCGTCAAGATTGACCAACGTCCGCACCGGCACCGCCGCCTGCCGCAGCGCGGCGTGAATGAAATTCGAGCCGATGAAGCCGCAGCCGCCGGTCACCAGAATGTTTTTACCGCTCATAATGTTCAGGAGTCACCGCCGGCGCCGGATCGCGCGTCGGCTTGAACTTTTTAACGCCAACCCACCGGCAGCGCAAAGATTTTCGCCGTAATTTCCCCGCCCCGCAAAATTCCCCTTGCCGTCACCAGACCTTCCGTGGAAATATTTAGCGTGATCCAATCCACCCCATCCACCTTCGGCAACCAACTACAAGTCTTCACCGGCAGCGCCAACAAAGACCTCGCCCAGGCCATCGCCAACTTCGTCAGCGTCCCCCTCGGCAACGTCGCCGTCACCTGCTTCCCCGACGGCGAGTCCTTCGTCAAATACGAGGACAACATCCGCGGCAACGACGTCTTCATCGTCCAGCCCACCTGCCCGCCGACCAACCATCACCTGATGGAACTCTTCATCATGATTGACGCCGCCCGCCGCGCCAGCGCCGCCCGCATCACCGCCGTCATCCCCTTCTTCGGCTACGCCCGCCAGGACCGCAAAGACCAGCCGCGCGTCCCCATCACCGCCAAACTCGTCGCCAACCTCCTCACCACCGCCGGCGCCGACCGCGTGCTGACGATGGACCTGCACGCCCAGCAAATCCAGGGCTTCTTCGACATCCCCGTTGACCACCTCTACGCCGCGCCGGTGTTTTACCAATACCTAACCACCAAAAACACGCAAAACCTCACCGTCGTCACCCCCGACGTCGGCGGCATGAAAATGGCCGTCGCCTACTCCCAAGTGCTCAACGCCGGCCTCGCCATCGTCGCCAAACGCCGCCTCAGCGCCACCGAGACCGAGGCCATCAGCATCGTCGGCGAAGTCGCGGGCCGCGACATCCTGCTCGTTGACGACATGACCGAGACCGCCGGCACCCTGACCTCCGCGGCGAACATCCTCACCGCCAACGGCGCCACCAACATCTACGCCGCCGTCAGCCACGCCATCCTCAACGACACCGCCGCGGCGCGCCTGAAGACCTCCCCCATCAAGGAACTCATCACCACCAACAGCACCCCCGTCGCGCAGATAGCCGGCGTCAACATCACCATCCTCAACATCGCCGAACTGCTCGGCGAGGCCATCAAACGCATCCACTACGGCGAGTCCGTCTCCAGCCTGTTCAACGTCGGCAACGGCAAAAAGATGGGCTTTTGAAACTCCGGCCGCCAAGGCGCGCGGGAATGGAGCTTCATTAACGCCAAGGCGCAAAGGAACAAAGAAATTTTTTACAAAGAGAGCATGGAGTTATTGGAGCAAGGTTAACTACAATTAACAGCCCCCCTCCAATTCCTCCATGTACTCTTTGTAAAAAAATTCTTCTTACCTTTGTTCCTTTGCGTCTTTGCGTTAATGTGGCTAAAAAAATTTGACCGTCCGCGCGAAATCGCTATCTTCAATTCCGTGTTAGCCCCCATCACCGTGTTAAACCCACACCTCGGCTCCAAGGCCGACCGCCTCGGCTCCAAGGCTGACCGCCTCGGCTCCAAGGCTGACCGCCTCGGCTCCAAGGCCGGCCGCCTCGGCTCCAAGGCCGGCCGCCTCGGCTCCAAGGCCAACCGCCTCGGCTCCAAGATTGCCGGCTTTGGCTCCAGGATTAGCGGCACGGGAATCCGGGCCAACAACCTTAACCAACTAAACACCAATCAGTTATAAAGAAAATATCCTATGAAAATCCGAGTCACCGACTTCATCCCCGCCAAATACGACGCCTACAGCGTCTGGCTGCGGGATTTTTACACCAACGGCAACACCGACAGCATCAAGGCCCGCTTGAAAATCTTCAACGCCGCCAATGTTGACCG
>JAISDC010000115.1 GCA_031265105.1 Verrucomicrobiales bacterium | reverse complement strand
CACCGTCGGTGTTGGTGCGGGTGCGTTGGTAACCGTTTCTGATGGCACCGCCGCTGCTGATGGTTTCTACGCCGCTGACCTTGATGTAGGGCTGTAACGTGCCGCTGTTGGTGAGTTTGATGGCGCGACCAAATACGCTGCCGAGGCGGAGTTGCAGGGCGTCGAGGTCTTGGGCGCTGATGGTCAAGGGAGCGGCGCTGTAATTCTCGGCGAGGATGTGGAGGTAGTTTACTTGGAACTGAGGCTCAATGAACCAGTCATCGGCGAAGGTGAACTTGTGGCCGATTTCAATGCTGCCACCGAGGTTCACGTCGCTGTAGCTGGCGGTGAGTTGAGTGTTGCCGTAGGGGGCTTTTAAGTCATTGTTGACACTGGCAGCTTTGAAGGTGGCGTCGATGTAGAAGCCGCTGCTGTGTAACCATGTCGCGTAGAAGCCGCCGTAGTAGGAGTTGAGTTCACCGTCAGCGCCGGAGGTGCGGTAGTCTATATCACTGCGGCCGTAGCCGGCATACACTCCAAGATACAAGTCACTGTCAGCGCTGATGGTGAACTTATGGTCAGTGCCAAGGTCCACGCCGTAGATGAGTTGTTCGTAGGCTTTGCCAGAAACTTGGCTGCCGACGTTTAGCTGTTGGCCGTAGCTTCTGAGCCAGATGTTTTTGATTATATGGAGCGCGGGCGTCCCGCCCGCTGGCGGGCGAGACGCCCGCGCTCCATAGCGCAGTTCGCCTATGCGTTTGAGCAAGCTGTTTTGCTGCGCGAACCACATGCTTTGCTGGACGGCGATGGCGCTGTTCAAGACTGCGCCGGCGGGGCTGGTGCCTTTTTTGATGAAGTGGTCGCCGTCTTTGATGATGGTGTCGATGCCCCAGTCAATCGGATCCCATTGCCAGTGTTCCGTGCCGTCGCCGCTGACGATGCCGGGCAATACGTCGTTGGGATTGAGTTGGCCGTTGCCGGTGGTGTTGATGTGAACTGTGCCATCACCGTCAGCGGTGTCGGTGACAGTGATGGAGCCACCCTCGCCGGTGTCACTGTTGACGCTGATAGTGATGGTACCGGTGTGGAGCATATTATCGAAGATGACTTCATAATCGCCGAGGTTCCACACGCCGTTATTTTCGCCGTAGTTGCCGTGACTGTCTTTGTCAAAGTTCCACGCGCTGTCGCCGCCGGTGATGAGATTGCCGCCGTTGAAGCCGCCGGTGCCGATGGAATTGTTGTCGAGGATAACGGTCAGCGTGCCGTCGCCTTGGTTGGCGATGTCGCCGGTCAGGGCGCTGTCGTTCAAGTTCACGGTCAGCGCGCCGCTGCCGCTGTTGATGACGGCGCCATTGACGCCGCTGCCGGCGTTGACGGTCACGGTGGTGGCGCCGGCGTTGCTGCCGCCGACGGTGATGCCGCCGCTGGCGGTGGCGTCCACGTCGGTCAGGGTCAGCGCGATGGTGCCGGTGGCCAGTTGGTTGTTGAGCAGTTGGGCGCCGCTGACGGTGGCGTTTTCAATCTCGACGATGGCGTTGGCGATGTCCAGCGCGGTGGACGGGTCGTCGGGGATTCGGGCGCCGACAAGTGCGTTGCCGTTGGCGTCATAAGTGCCGCCGCTGAGAATGACGCGCGACGGGGCGCCGGAGCCGGGCCTGTAGGTGCTGTCGTAAATGCTGATTACCGCGGCCTGCCGGGTGGTGACGGCGCTGTCGCGCAGCATCACGGTGCCGCCGTTGACCACAAAGATGCCGTGGGCGTCAACGCCGGCGGTGTTGACGGTGACGCGCGTGCCGCTGATGGTGGAGTCGCTACCCCATGAGTCGATGCCGACACCGTGATCCCCGGTGGTCTCAATGGTCACGTCCAACAAAGTCGCCTGCGCGTTGGTGGTATAGACGCCGACGCCGCCCGATCCGGTGGTGCGGATGTCGATGTTGGCCAAGGTGCCGGTGGCGAGGAGGGACAGATACACGCCGCGTCCGCCGTTGCCGGTGGTTTCAATCACCGCGTCGCGCAATGACAGGGTCGCGGTGTTGATGGCCCAAATCCCGAACGCCTCGTCACCTGCCGTGCGAATATAAATTTGCTCGGCGCGCGCGGTGGCGGAGCCGGTGACATACAGCGCGTGACCGCCGTTGCCAACAGCGCCGCTGCTGCCGCTGGTGGTGAGGGTGCCGCCGGACAACACCAGCCGGGCCTGGGTGTCGGCATAGGCGCCGTACTTGCCGTTCCCCGTATTAAAGGTGGCGCTGAGGGTGAGGTTGGCGCCCTCGTACAACGTCTCGCTGCCGCTGACTTGCAGGGCGGCTTGGTTGCTGACGCTGGCATAGGTGCTGCCGGATTCCACCACGGTGCCGCTGGTGACGACTTTGTTGTCCGCGAAGACAGACAATGTCAGCGCGGGGAGGAGGGTTAATAGTAGGGTTAGTTTGTGTTTTTTCATGTTGGGTGTGTGCATAAATTTTCTAACTCAGGCCACGAAGACGCAAAGACGCGAAGGATGGCAAATTTTAGCTTAATACCGCTCCGCGGCGCTGATGCTGGCGGGCGGTATCCTGCCAGATGGGGAATGGAATGGGTAAAAACAGGCCGGGAAATTAGAAAGTCGGGGCAAGAGTCATACTGAGCGCGTGAGCGCGTGAGCGCGTGAGCGCGGTACACTTGATTTATGACTGATCTTGTTCATCTTCAGCGGGTTTTGACAACTCGATTGGACGATTTGACGAGGGGACGATATGGAATCAGGCGAACTTGCGCAAGGTTTTTTTTCGTTTTTTTAACCACGGATGAACACGAATGAACACGGATGGTTTATTTGTTTTTTTATCCGTGTCCATCAGTGTCCATCCGTGGTTAAAAAAACATGGCCAGCCGCGCGAATTGTCAAACGGCGGGATTGCGGTAAAGTTATGGCTCATGCGCGCACGCTTTCATTTCATCCGCCGTCACCAATGGCGAACGTTAACAAGCCTGGTCATCGTCAGCGGCGGGTTGTCAGTGTGGTGGTTGAGCCGGGAATTGAAGCCGGTGGTGGCATGGGCGGGGCGGCGGGCGGGCGTCACGGTCAGCGTGGACTCGGCGCGGCTGGGGTGGCGGACGCTGCGGGTGAGGAATCTTTCGCTCGCGCAGCCGGGCGCGGCGGAGCCGTTCGCGCGGGTCAATTTTCTGGAAGTGGACTGGCGCTGGCTTGAGTTGGCGCGCGGGCGCGTCGCGCAGGTCAACGTGCAGGGGCCGGCGCTGTCGTTGCGCGGGTTGGAGCAATTTCAAAATTCGCGCGGCATCAACGCCGGCCCCGCTCGGCCCGCGCCACGGCCACAGTCACCGCCAGTCGCCGCCGGCAGTGACGGCAAGGGCGGGTTCCGCCTCGCCATCGACGCGCTGATCGTGCGCGACGGGACGCTGACGCTGGACAATCTCGGCGCGGGGCTGCCGGCCATCCCGATTGACATCGCCGCGGTGGACCCGCTGGTGGTGAATAATCTGGTGCTCGGCGCCGACGGTGACGGCCCCGGCGCGCAGGCCGACCAGACGGTCAGCGTGACGAATCTCGTCGTCAATTCCCCCTACGACCCGCTGACGGCGGTGCTGAAGTTCGAGCAAATCGCGCTGACGTTCAACTGGGCCGGCCTCCAGCGGCAGCATATCAAGTCGCTAATGGTGAAGAATCCGACGGTGTATATCGGCCCGGATTTGTTTTTCTTCGCCGACCAGGTGCAGGCGGCCAAGTCGCCGGCCGCGACGCCCGCTGACGGCGCGCCGGCGGCGCCGTGGACGCTGGATTATTTCCGGCTCCACGGCGGGCGGCTGGTGGTGTACGCCCTCGGCAAGCCGGGCTTCCCGCTGCCGATGATTTTCTCGGCGGAGAGCGAGCGCATGGTGCTGGATAATTTTGCCGATCTGCCGTTCAACAAACTCGGCTTCGACATCCCGCCGACGGATTTGGAGTACGCCGGCTGCGGGCTGAAAATCCGCCAGTTGAGCGGCGCGCTGTTCGTGGGGCTGCCGCTGACCGACCCGCGGGCGCAGAACCTGACCCCGAATTTGGAGATCGAGGAAGTCGCGTGGAAAGGCGTGACGGCGCGGCACCTCAAGACGTTCATGACCTTCTCGCGCGACAGCATCATCACCAAGCTCTGGGCCGCGGCGGAGCGCCCGGACGCGCGCCCGGGGGAGTACAATCTGGAGGCCGGCGTGTATGTGAACTTGCACGATTTTTCCTGGGCGGGCTGGGGCGCGGTGGACCGGGTGCCGCTCGGCCACCTGACGCGGATGTTGTCGCCGGAGAATGTCATCATGGACGGGTGCGCGACGGGGAATTTCATCGTGCGCGGCAAATTGAGCGAGGTGACCGGCATGGGCGCGACGCTGACGCTGGACGGCGCGGGGCAAATCAAAATCGTCGCGGTCGAGGAAGCGCTGCGCAAGCTGCCCGGCGATTGGTGGCAGCCGAAGCGCGCGGCGGTCAAGGCGCTGCTGGAGGCGTTCGAGAATTACGACTACGCCGGCGGCGGCGCGGAGTTCACGTACGCGCCGCCGGAGAGTTTTCTGCGCTTGTCGGTTGACGGGCGGCAGGGAAAGCGTAGTTTTGACCTGCGCTGGCACGATTTGCGGGCGCAGCCGGGCCTGGGATTTTAACCGTAACCACACTGATGAACACGAAACCGCACACATTTTGGCCGGCGCTGACCGTGACCGCCGCCGCGCTGGCACTGTCAGCGTGCGCGCCGACGGTGAACATCGGCACGCCGGAGCCGGTGAAAATCGACGTGCAGATGCGCGCGGACATTTACACGCACGACGGCAAGGCCGCGATGCCCGCCACCGCCGCTGCCGATGACCCGAACGCGACCCCGGCGCAGCGGCGTTACAACCGGCGGGCGGAGATTCAGGACTTGAAAAACAATCGCGTCGTCGGCGAGGGCAACGACGGGCTGCTGGCCATCCGCGAACTGCCCGCCGACGCGAAATACGCCGGGTACGTGAAGCTGACGGTCAGCGCCGAGAACGCCGACCGCGCCGCGGAGTTCAAGGCCAAGGCGGAGGAATTGCAAAAGCCGCTGCACGTGTATATCAAGGATTTCGCCACCAAGGCTTACCAGGCGTCCTATCCCGGCGAGTGGGTGCAAACGGTCGGCGGCGAGTGGGTGAAACGCTGACCCTGAGGACGCATGGCACGGAACATTGTTTATTTCGATCTGGAAACCCAGAAAAGCGCGGCGGAAGTCGGCGGCTGGGGAAAAATTCGCAACATGCTGATGTCGATCGGCGTGACGTACAGCACCGGGACGGGGCGTTATAATATTTACACCGAGCGCGAGGTGGACGCGCTGATCAAGGAACTGTTTCGCGCGGACCTGGTGATCGGCTTCAACCATCAGCGCTTTGACTTCACGGTGCTGGAACATTACACCATGCTGGATTTCAAAATGATTCCGACGCTCGATCTGATGCTGGACATCGAGCAAAAATGCGGCCATCGCGTCGGCCTCGACGCCATCGCCGAAGCCTCCTGCGGCATCAACAAAACCGCCGAGGGCCTGCAGGCGCTGCAATGGTGGAAAGAGGGCAAAATCATGGAGATCGCCGAGTACTGCTGTTACGACGTGAAAGTCACCAAGCTGGTGCACGAATACGGCGCGCGCAACGGCAAGGTGCTGTTCAAGAGCAACCAGACCAAGTTGAACAAAGAGGTGCCGGTGGCGTGGACGCTGGAGTGATTGGGAAGTTTTTTAAGTCGGCGCGGTTCCGCGTAACTTAAAAAACTTTTAAAATTCCCCCTTGACGCTCTCCAATAACCCGTTATTTTGCTCGCCATGATTTCTGAGCTTGACAACGCGGCAGCCGGGCGGGTAAGTTACCCTCGCTCCCTCGCTCCCTCGCTCCCTCGCTCCCTCGCTCCCTCGCTCCTGAGTTAGTTTTCCGGCCAAATTTTATCCGCTTCATTCCCCATGCGGCTGTCAACCCCCGTCACGGATTGACCAAATCCGCCAACAGAGAGGTCTTCTCCGCCGTCAGAGAAGACGTCTCCGTTAACAGAGAAGGCTTCTCCGTTGTCAGAGAAGACGTCTCTGTTAACAGAGAAGACGTCTCCGTCGTCAGAGAAGGCTTCTCCGTTAACAGAGAAGACGTCTCTGTTGTCAGAGAAGGCTTCTCCGTCGTCAGAGAAGACGTCTCTGTTAACAGAGAAGACCTCTCTGAACCCGTTTTTACCCCTTTCAACCCCATATCAACCAACAACTAAAGGAACCTAACCATGTCCACCCAATTCATTAAATCCCTCACCCGCAACTACTTGCCTTCCAACGAAGACCAGGCCTTCCTCTGGCTCCTCAACTTCAAGACCGAACTGCCGCGCTTCTCCAACATCTACAAACTCGACCCCGACCTCATCCAGCAACTTTCCTTTTCCACCCTCGTCTATGAGCACACCCGCGAATACGCCGCCAACGCCTTCGATGTCTATCATGAGCGCATCGCCAACAAAAACCAGGCCGCCTGGAACCCCGCCGGCAAGGAACTCCTCATCCGCCCCTTCACCGCCAAATTGAACCTCACCAACAACGAAACCAGCACCGGCGGCGCCTTAACCTACGCCGTGACTCTCGCCGACCAACTCCTGCAAGCCAACCCCACCGCCGATGTCAAGGACGCCCTGCGCCTAAACCCCTTGCCCAAACATCAAACCATCGGCAAACCGGAGTTCAAAGCCTACATCGAAAACAACCAGCTCACCGTCAGCTTCGCCAAAGGCGAGTTCGAATACTTCATCGCCAAAATCGACCACGGCACCGGCACGTGGGACAAAGAATACACCCTCCTCCACAGCCCCTGGCGCGACCCGCACCCGTTGCCCGAAGACGACTCCCAAATCTGGAACATCCAACTCTTCGGCTTTTTAAAAGCCAACCCCGTCGCCATCCCCGGCGACATCATCGTCCTCGGCGCCAAAGCCTACACCGCCAAACACGCCGAGGGCGCCAACTAAAACCATGAGCCTCATTAACGCAAAGACGCAAAGGAACAAAGGACGCAAAGATTTTTGTTAATTAAAAAACCAAACCAAAAAAATCTTCGCGCCTTTGTCCCTTTGTGCCTTTGCGTTAATGCAGCTCAAAAAAAACAACCACCAACCAACAACCGAAACAACCAACATGAACCCCAAACTAACACTCCTAATCCTCTGCGCCCTCAGCGTCTCCGCGTTGAATGTCTTCGCGGAAAACAAAGTCGTTGATAATACCACGGGTAACCTCACCGAATCGGACCAGTCATATGACGACAGCACCACCTCCACCTTGGCGGCCCTGAATGTCGTCGGCGACGTGACCTACAGCGGCACCAATATCACCCTCAGCGCCACTAACAGTACTGGCTGGAGCAACTTTAAGGCCGGTGCCGGCGCATATGTGTATTTTGAAGGATTTAATCCTGTCCTGTCCCTTGCTGACAGCACCATCAGCGTCAGCGGTAGCTGGGGGAGAGGGATTGTTATCGGCGACAATAACGGCTCAGGTGGAAGCAGCGGTACCCTGAACAATGTGAACATTACGGTGGACGGAGCAAGCAGTGTAGGCGTGTATGTGGAAGGATATTGGCAGGCATCTACTTACGGCATTTCTAGCCTGACCATGACCGGTGGCACCATCGCCAATCATGGAGAAGGAAACAATTTATATGGGATTTACCTTACGTACTACTGTAGCAGTACCGTGAGCGGCGTGGACATTACAGTAGATAGTGGCGATGGCATTGGCGTGTTTGTAGATGATTCCACTCTGACTCTGACCGACAGCAACATCCACAGCAACGGACAGTCGCTTTATATCTTCGACGACAGCATCGCCACCGTGAACTTGCACGGTAACACCCTGACCGGCGACATTCGGGCTGATGGTTACATGGGTCAACATTCCACCAGCCTCACCCTCACCGCCGACAACGGTAGCGTCATTACCGGCGATGTCCTGGGTAACACTTCATCCACCGACATCACACTGACCGGCGTCGGCACTAAACTCGTCGGTAATGTATCCGCCACATGGAGTGGTAGCATTATGATCAATGTCACCGATGGCGGCGTCATCACTGGTGACATCATCTGTGGTGACACGACGTATTCTAGCAGCGGCACGATTGCAATCACTCTCACCGACGCCGGCACCGCCTTGTACGGCAACCTTGAGATCAACAATGGCGCCATCACCCTCACCATCGGCGCGGACGCCCTGCTCGCAGGCGGCGGCACCGTCAGCAACCTGATCATGGACACCGGCGCCATCCTCGGCTACACCGATGAACTGACCGTCACCACCAGCATCACCATCGGCGACAGCATCATCATCGACTTCAGCAACCTGACCGAGACCGGGAATTATCAAGTACTCGACTGGAGCAGCGCGAGCATCACCGGCGGCACCATCAGCGAAGACCAATTCACCGCCACCCACGCCGAAGGCACCTTCAGCGTGACAGACGGCCAACTAACCTTCAACGCCACCGCCGTGCCGGAACCCTCCACCTGGTTCCTCATCGGCATGGGCTTGGGCACGCTAGCCCTTTTCCATCGCCGCAAATAAGCAACATCTTTGCGTCAATGAAGCTAAATTCGGCCACAGAGGACACGGAGAAGGCACAGAGAGCCACAGAGATTTTATTAAAATAAATTAAACATAAACTCTGTGCTTCTCTGTGCCTACTCCGTGTTTCTCTGTGTCCAACCAAAAAACCTCCGCGCCGCCGCGGTTAATTTTAGGGTGACGGTCAGCGCGGCGGCGTTATGATGCCGGCATGAACGCTGCCAAATTCGCCCGGCAATTGGTCGGTGCATTGCCCGCGTTGGTGGAGCAGAACATCATCTCCGCTGACGGCGCGGAGGCGTTGCGGCGGCATTATGCGCCAATGATGCGGCCCGCGCGGTCGCTGTCGGTGGGGCTGACCATCAGCGCCATCCTGGGCGGGTTGCTGGTCGGGGCGGGGATTATTTTGTTGCTGGCGCATAATTGGGACGCCTTGAGCCGCCCGGCGCGGGCGGGGGTGGCGCTGGCGCCGCTGTTGGTGAGCATCGGGTTGTCAATGTTCACGCTGTGGCGGCGGTCAACGTCAGCGGCGTGGCGCGAGGGGTGCGGGGTGTTTTATTTTCTCAGTATCGGCGCGGCTATCGCGTTGGTGAGCCAGACGTATCATTTGTACCATGACCTGACCGGGTTTTTGCTTGTGTGGCTGGCGCTGACGTTGCCGCTGATTTATTTATTAGGGACAGGGACGGCGTTGGTCGGGTTTTGGGCGTGCGTGGTGGCGTACAGTTTCCGGTTGAATGCCGGCTGGCACGCGCGCGAACTGCCGCCGGATTTTATGCCGCTGGTTTGGTGGGCGGCGGGATTGCCGTTCCTGGTCTGGCAGGTGTGGCGGCGGCGCGGGTCGCTGACGGTGACGTGGCTGTCGGCGGCGTGCGCGGTCAGCGGGGCGTTGTTGTTGCTCGCTTACAGTGACCGCCGTGATTTTGCTTATTGGCAATTGCCCTACGCGGCGTTGTTCACGCTGTATTATTTGGTCGCGTGCCGGTGGTTCGGCGACGCGCGCGGCTGGCGCAATCCGTTTCGCGCGGTGGGGTGTCTCGGCATCGCCGCGGTCGCGGTGACGCTGACGTTCAAACACGCTTTCACGCACCGGCCGGAGTTTGTGTGGCCGTGGTTCTCCGCCGGCTGGGCGCTGGCGGCGGCGGGGTGGAGTGCGCTGATAGTGGAGTTGGCGCGGAAAAAACTTTCGTTCAACTGGGTGGCGGCGTTGTTCCCCGGCGTGGTCGCCGTCAGCGTTTTCGTGTTGACCGGACACTGGTCGGCGCTGCTCATGAACTTGTATGTGTTCGCGCTGGGCGTGTTCACGCTGGCGCGCGGGGTGCGGCGCGACAGTTGGCTGTCGATGAACGAGGGGCTGCTGTTGCTGGTGGCGCTGATCGTGAGCCGGTTTTTCAGCGCGGACTACGGTTTCGTGGCGCGTGGCGTGGCGTTTATCATGGTCGGCGTCGGGTTTTTGGGGCTGAACGGCTGGGTGTTGGCGCGGCGTAATAAGCGGAAGGAGTCGGATCGATGAAAAATCTCAGGCTGCTGTTGTTCGCGGTGTTTGCCATCGTCAGCGTTGCCGCGCCGGTGAGTATCATATGGAAGTACGAGGCGGCGCTGCGTCACGGCGTGACGTATAAGTTTCGCACCAAGCCGGTGGACCCTTACGACGCTTTTCGCGGGCGGTATGTGACGCTGGATTTCGCGGCTGATAGTCTGGACACGGCGAATGACGGTTATTGGCGCAAAGGCCCGTACTATGTGCGGCTGGCGAATGACGCCGAGGGCTTTGCCAAGCCGGTCGCGGCGAGCCTGACGCCGCTCACCGGCAGCGACGTGATTATGGTTGATAGCGCCTGGAATCATAACCAATCCCTGCGCTTCACTTATCCCTTCAACCGTTACTATCTGCCCGAAGACCTTGCGTCGCTGGCGGAACAACTCTATCAGCGCGCCAACCGCGACGCCGCTGACCGTGAGTCAACGCCTGAAACCTACGTGACCGTCAGCGTCTATCGCGGCGTCGGCGTGCTGAAAGAATTGTATTTGCACGGCCGCCCCGTCCGCGAGGCCATCAGCGCCGAGTTGGAACAAGACCGCCGCTGACCGTGGTTAGGGTTCACCACGAAGACACCAAGGCACGAAGTTTTATAAAAAAATTCTTGGCGCCTTCGCGTCTTCGTGGCTGGAGTTTGAAGTGAAGCGCCCGGACGCTAAACGGCTTGTCGCTGACGCTGACCGCGCTATGCTGCCGCCATGAAATTTTCCCCAAGCATTCTCGCGGCGCTGCTGCTCGCTGCGTGCGCGGGCGGGAACATCCGTTATGACGCGCCGGAACCACCGGCGGCGGGGAAATTGTCAGCGTCAGCGGAGTATGCCGGGGTTTATCGCGGGCAATTGCCGTTCCGCGCGCTGACGATGACTGTCGCTGACGGTCACCGCGTGGTGATTTTATCCGACCTCGGCACCAAATTAATTGATATGAAAATCATGGAAAAAACCACGGACGTGTACACGCGGGTGCCTTTTGTGACCTATCGCGCGGTGGCAGATTTTGCGGATTGTTTCCGGTGGTATTTTTCTACCAAAGACATGGATTTTGGCGGTCCGCAGCCCGCTGACGACAAACCCAAACAACCCGATAGGCAAATTCATTACAGCAATGTTTTATGGATAAAACCACTATGACCGTCAGCGCCGCCGCGGAACGCGCATTGTCAGCGCTCAACGGCGACACGGCGGAGTTTTTCATCGGCGCGGACTTCCCCGCGTTCAACGGACATTTTCCCGGCCAGCCGCTGCTGCCGGGCGTGGCGCATATCGAATTGTGTCTGCTGGCGGCCGCGCGGCTGGCCGGGCGCCCGCTGACGATGAAGACCTTGCGCAAAGCCAAATTCGCGCGACCGGTGCCGCCCGGCACCACGCTGTTCATCAAAGTCGCCGCCGCCGGCGACCGCCGCGACTTCACCGTCAGCGTCGGCGACGGCGCGCTGGTGGCGCGGCTGCAACTCACTATTGAACCGTTATGAAACATCCCGTCTATTTCAAAGCCGCGCCCGGCGACCCGCCGCCGCTGACCATCAGCATCCCGCGTCGCGCGCGGTTCGACGAACTCGACCCGCTGAACATCGTCTGGCACGGCCGTTACGCGAGCTGGTTCGAGGAAGCGCGCGTCGCGCTCGGCGACCGGCACGGCATCGGCTACCTGGATTTTTTCAACCGCGGCATCACCATCCCGCTGAAAAAATTCCACGCCGATTTTCACCGGCCGCTGACGATGAACCGCGCCTACCGCGTCGAGGCGCGCCTGCACTGGCACGAGGCCGCGCGGCTGGACTACGACTTCCGCATCCTCGACGCTGACGGTGAACTCATGAGCAGCGGCTACAGCGTGCAATTGATGATTGACCGCGCCCAGGGCGTGCTGGTCGCGAAGCCGGAGTTTTTCGAGGAATTCTGCCGGCAATGGCGGCACGGGGAGATTTGAACTAAGTTTTGTTAACCGCAGAGACGCGGAGACGCGGAGTTTTTTTTGGTTTTCTGAGTTGCAACTAACAAACCAGAAAACTAGCTCCTCAAAAAACCTCCGCGCCTCCGCGCCTCCGCGTCTTTGCGGTTAAAATTCCCCAAACCAATCCTCACGCAACCGCTGAAACGAAATTTTTTAAACTTTTTCCTTGCAAGTGAGACTCATTCTCATATTGTGAACCAATAATATTTCTCTATGGCACTACGGCGAACAGGTTGCGGTCGCATCTTGAATAAGCACATTTGGCTGTTAGCTATTGTGTGGCTCGCGGTCGGCGGCTTGGCTTGGGCCGAACCCGATTACCAGGGGTTGGTCGATGACATCAAGGGCCGCCTGGACCGGACGGAGCAACTTTACGCCGTCAAGGACCCGGCGGCGGCGCGCGAGATGGTGCAGTCGGCGTATTTCGAGGTGTTTGAAAATCTGGAAGGCCCGATTCGCATCAATATTTCCGCCAAAAAAAGCGCCGAGATGGAGGCGGCTTTCGGCGAAATCCGCAAGCTGATCGGCGCGGGCGCTGCCAATGACCAAGTCAAAGGAAAGATCAACTGGTTGAAGGGGCAGCTCGACACGGTGTTGCCGGTGCTGGAAACGGGGCACCAGTTGAAGGCCGAGCGGCAGCACGACGTTTACACCAACGACCAGATCGTCGCCGAGTGGCGGCAATGCCTGCAACAACTGGCGGCCGACCTGGCCGACGCCGTCAGCGCCTATCAGGACGGCGATTTCACCGCGGCGCGGCAAAAAGTCCAGCGCGCCTGGTTTGACCATTTCAAAAACTCCGAAATGGAAATCAGCGTGCGGTTGCACCGTTCCCGCGAGCAGGCGTCGGACATCAACCAGCGTTTTTCCCGATTGGTGAAAATGGCCGGCGGCCAGGCGTCCGGCGGTCTCACGGCGTTCGGTTACGAAATCACCCGTCTGCAGGAGGACCTCGCCGAGTTGCTGCCGAATCTGCCCGCCGCGCGCGCCACCGCCGCGGACGCGCCACCGGCCGCTGACCATGTGCCGGAGGCCGACTGGTCGGCGGTGGCGCGGAATATCAACGCCGCGATTGACGCCGCGATTGCCCGTTACGAACAGGGCGACGCCAAGGGCGCGAGCGCGGCGGTGCAGGACAGTTATTTCGATTTGTTCGAGGCCACCGGGATGGAGAACAAGGTCGGTTCGCGCGATGTGGCGTTCAAGACGCGGCTGGAAGGTTATTTCACCCGCCTGGTGGCGCTGATGAAGGCGGGCCAGCCGGCGGAAAAATTGCGCGAGCAGGCGCGGGGTTTGGCGGCCGATTTGCAAACGGCGGTGGGGCAGCTTGGCGGCTCGTCCGGCGGCGTGGCGGAAATGTTCTTTTACAGCCTGATGATTATTTTGCGCGAGGGGCTGGAGGCGCTGCTGATCGTCGCGGCGATTGTCGCCTACCTGGTGAAGAACGGGCACCGGGACAAGCTGGGGTTGATTCGCAATTCCGTGGTCTGGGCGCTCATCGCCAGCGTGGTCACGGCGTTGCTGTTCCGGTGGTTGTTCGCCAACGCGGCCGCGAGCCGCGAGGTGCTGGAAGGGGTGACCATGCTGATCGCGGTGGTGGTGCTGTTCGGCATGAGTTACTGGCTGTTGTCGAAGGTCGGGGCGCAGCGCTGGCAGGCTTATGTGGCCGGGAAGATTTCCCTGTCGCTGACCAAAGGCTCGCTGTTCGGCCTGTGGCTGACCAGCTTTCTGGCGGTGTACCGCGAGGGCGCGGAAACCGTGCTGTTTTATTTCGCGCTGGCCGGTGACGCCGGGGGCGGCGCGGATTACACGTCACTGGCAGCGGGCTTCGGCGTCGGCTGCGCGGCGCTGACGGTGGTTTATTTCATCATGCGCTACACGGTGGTGAAGCTGCCGCTCAAGCCGTTCTTCCTGGTCACCGGCGGGTTTCTGTATTTCATGGCTTTTGCGTTCGCGGGCAAGGGCGTGTTGGAATTGGTCGAGGGCAAGGTGGTGCATCCGACCCTCATTCCGCATGTTCCCGAAATCGGCTGGCTGGGGATTTACCCGTACTGGGAATCGCTGGCCCCGCAACTCATCCTGTTTTTGGCCGCCGTGTTTGCGCTGTGGCATATGCGCCGCAGCCCGGTGGCCAGCAAACCAAACCCAATAATAGAAAACCCAACCACATGAAAAAAACCATGATTGCCGCGGCGGCCTGCCTGCTCGCGGTTAACACCTCACTCTTCGCCTTCGAGGAAGTCCCTTGCGGCGAAGCCCAAACTATCAATGAAATGGAAATCGCCGCGGTGTATTTGCAGCCGATTGACATGGAACCCGCCGGCATGGGCCTGTCCGCCGCGAAGTCGGACATCCACCTGGAAGCCGACATCCACGCCACGGAAGGCAACAAGAACGGTTTCGGCGCCGGCGAATGGATGCCGTACCTGACCATCACCTACACCTTGGTGAACAAGGACACCGGCAAGGAACAAAAGGGCGCGTTCATGCCGATGGTCGCCGCTGACGGTCCGCACTACGGCAACAACATCAAGATGATGGGCGTCGGCAATTACAAGGTCACCTACCACATCGAACCGCCGTCCAAGGCCGGCCTGCACCGCCACACTGACAAGGAAACCGGCGTCGGCAAATGGTGGAAACCCTTCGAGGTCAGCTACGAATTCAAGTACACCGGATTGAAGAAATAACCGCGCGCGGATTTTTTGGATGAGTTTGTGTCGGCTTGTCAGGTTTGAAAGTTTGTTAGATTAAAAAATAGCCGCTGACGTTGATGTTAGCGTGAACAACCCATGCAGACTTTCAAACTCAACAAACTGACACCAACTCTCCAAAAAAATCCGCGTAATCCGCGGATAAAAAATCGCGTGTCCGTCGGCTTGCCAAGGAGCGCGCGTGGCGCTGACATTGGCGCCAGTCTGTTGCTAATTTAGCCCCTTGTTTTTTCATCGTAACCAATCCGAATGCGGTCTAGCATAAGCGCCGTTTCAACAACGGCCATGCATGAGAAAACCGGGTAGAAAAACGCTGGGGAGCATCCTGATCGGGATCATTTGCGCTTTATGCAGATTGGCCGCCAGAGTGGTCAAAAAATATCCGACGCATTCGGTCTCGGTGTTGCTGCACCTGCTGCTGCTCGGCGCCTTGGCGAGCGTGTTTTCATTGCCGCGCGGCGCGGTTTACCACCGGGTCTTTTTGCCGATGCCGGATCATTTCACCACCGGGAGCGAACCCGACGAACTGTCGCCGCCCGATCCCGCGCTCGACGACGATTCGGCCGACGCTGACGATGACGCGCAACGCGCCATGGAGCGCCTCAACCAGGCTGCCGGCTCGTCCGGGTCAAGCGGCGCGGCAGCGCCCAATCTCATCGTCGCCCAAGGCGCCAACGCGCTGTTCCTCATGCCCTCCGGCGCCGACACGGATTTGCAAGGCACGGGCGGCGCCGGGGGCGGTGGTGGCGGCGGCAAGGGGCTGGCCAGGATTCGCCAGCATGCGGGCAAATTGTTCGGCCTGGACGTTGGTTCGAGCAATGAGGGACTGCTCGTGTTTTTGGACAAGTCCGGCAGCATGGAAAAAGTGGCGGCGCAGGTGCAGGAATTAGTCGAGCGGGATTTTCCCGACGCCAAGGTGTTCAAGTTGCGCGGCGCGTTGTTCGGCAGCGCGAAAAGCCTGGAAAAACTCAAGACCGTGAAAAAAGCGGATCCTTACATCCTGTCGTATTTATAGTATTTTCCATGTACATAGGCACAACAGCATGTAATCATTGCCAGGATGAGAGCGTATGAATTGGATTTGCGGAAACGGGTGGTGAAATTTGTGCTGGCGGGCGGCGGCAAAGC
>JAISDC010000099.1 GCA_031265105.1 Verrucomicrobiales bacterium | reverse complement strand
CATCGAAACCTCTGGCTCCCATGGTTACGCCGTCTTCTACGC
Source organism: Verrucomicrobiales bacterium (assembly GCA_031265105.1). Classification (GTDB taxonomy): domain Bacteria; phylum Verrucomicrobiota; class Verrucomicrobiia; order Methylacidiphilales; family JAAUTS01; genus JAIRPN01. The sequence continues at coordinate 10,693 of JAISDC010000099.1, read as the reverse complement.
CAACTCCAGTGGTAGCATCAGCGGCCTGACCGTGACGACCCGCGGTGACAACTATGGAGGTGGCATTATTGTGGAAGGCAATAACTCTCTGCTGGAAGTGGAGAATTTCACCGTGCACACCGAGGGTGAGAACTCATACGGTGCCCTCGTGGGGTCAGCCAGAACTTCAACATCGGGCGCAGGCGACAGCACCTTAATCCTGCGTAGCGGCACCATCGTCACCACCGGATCCAACGCCTACGGGGTGGTCGCCAGCGGCGAGGGTAACAGTGCGCTGTTCATATACGACGTGAGCCTTGAAACCCACGGGCAAAATACACCTGGAGTTGCGCTATCTTTGGGACTCGATGGCCACGACAAAACCAACACCATCGTCATGGATGGCGGCTCAGTCTATGCGGAAAACGGCCCGGCGGTGAGGCTTGGACGTTCGGGGCCGCAAACCGTCCCCATTACCCCCGAACAAGCAGCCAGCATGGGAGGCACCGTTGACATTATCCTCACCGGCGGCGTCACCCTCAGCGGCACCTCCGCCTTCGAGATTGACAACAAAGTCACCGGCACCACCACCGGCGGCGACCCGTTCACCGTGGACACCATGAACATCGCCAACGTCACCGTGAAAGACGGCGTCACCCTCATCGGCGACACCAACATCAAAGGCAGCAGCACCGCCACCCTCAACTTCGACGACAGCACCCTCACCGGCAACATCAATGCCATCGAGGACACCAACCTCACCCTCAGCGGCAGCAACGGCACCACCATCACCGGCACCGTCAGCGGCAACGACCATGCCGTCATCGACCTCACCGTCAGCGGCAGCAATAGCACCCTCCTCGGTGACATCACCCAAAGCGGCAGCAGCGCCGTCACCGTCATCATTGACAACAACGCCACCGGCCAAGGCGGCTACCACGGCGGCAACCTCATCACCGGCAGCGACAGCGTATGGACCTTCAACAAAGACAGTCACGGCAACTACGGCGAGAATCACGGCACCTGGAACATCGGTAATTACGAAGTCATCTTCGACAACATGACCCACACCGGCACTCTCAACCTCAGCGTCAACAGCGACACCGGCGACGGCGGCTCCATCTGCGTAACCGGCACCGCTGACGGCGCAGGCACCGTCCACATCGACACCACCGGCAACGGTAAACTCAACCCCAACGACGTACTCCCCGGCAAAGTCACCGGCGACGGCACCGAACACTGGCAATGGGATCCCATCGACTGGGGCATCGACACCATCATCAAGGACGGCGACCACTTCATCAAACAAGGCACCAGCCCCGCCGGCGCGGTCTTGAACAGCAGCGTAGCCATCCAGCAAGCCATGTGGTTCGCGCAGCAAAACAGCCTGCTCAAGCGCATGGGCGAACTGCGCTATGGAGCGCGGGCGTCCCGCCCGCCAGCGGGCGAGACGCCCGCGCTCCATAACCTCATCGAAAACATCTGGATAAGAAGCTACGGCCAACAGCTAAACGTCGGCAGCCAAGTCGCCGGCAAAGCCTATGAGCAACTCATCTACGGCGTCGATCTCGGCACGGATCACAAGTTCACCATCAGCGCTGACAGTGACCTATACTTGGGCGTGTACGCTGGCTACGGCAGAAGTGACCTCGACTATCGCACCCCCGGCGCTGACGGTGAGATTAACTCCTACTACGGCGGCCTCTACGCCACTTGGCTCCACGCCAGCGGCTTCTATATAGATGCCACTTTCAAGGCTGCCAGTGTCAACAACAACCTGAAAGCCCCTTACGGCAACACTCAACTCACTGCCAACTACAGCGACGTGAACCTCGGCGGCAGCATAGAAATCGGCAAGAAATTCACCTTCAGCGATGCTTGGTTCATCGAGCCTCAGTTCCAAGTGAACTATCTCCACATCCTCGCCGAGGATTACACCGCTGGCCCGCTGACCATCCGCGCCCAAGACCTCGACGCCCTGCAACTCCGCATCGGCAGCGTGTTCGGTCGCACCAGCAACCTCACCAACAGCGGCGCACTCCAGCCCTACATCAAGATCAGTGGCGTCGAAACCATCAGCAGCGGCGGCACCCTCAGAAACGGCTACCAATCCGTCCGCGCCAACACCGACGGCGCCAGAGCCGAACTCGGCGGCGGCCTCATCTGGCAATTCGACGCTAACAATCAGCTCCACTTGGATTACGAAGCCAGTTTCGGCGACAAGTACGACAAACCCTGGGGACTGTCAGCGGGGTACCGCCATCAGTTCTAAAAAGCAATCTTAACCGCAGAGACGCAGAGGCGCGGAGGTTTAATCAAAAAAAATCTCCGCGTCTCCGCGCCTCTGCGGTTAAGTTTTGTTAAAAAAACAGCCTTCGTGCCTTGGTGCCTTAGTGGTGCAAAAATCTTAAACAGCTTTCAACTCCGCCAGCATCCCGCGCACATCGCCACTACGCATCAGCGCCTCCCCGATGAGGAAACACTCTATCCCCTCCGCGCGGCAAAAACGAATGTCGTCCGCCGTCCTGATGCCGCTCTCGCTCACGCCGAGACAGTCCGCTGGCAGCTCCCCCGCCAGCCGCGCCGTGTTTTCCAGCGACACCTCGAACGTGCGCAAATCGCGGTTGTTAATCCCGATGATGTCCGCCCCCACATCCAGCGCTCGGTCCAACTCCGCCAAGTCATGCACCTCCACCAGCACATCCAATTGCAAATCCCGCGCGAGATTGAACAACCGTTCCAACTCACCGTCAGCGAGCGCCGCCACGATTAACAGCACCGCGTCAGCGCCAGCGACGACGGACTCGTAAATTTGCCATTCATGCAAAATAAAATCCTTCCGCAACAGCGGCGTCTCCACCTGTTGTCGGATGTCGCGCAAATAATGCAACGCGCCCTGGAAAAACTGCTCATCCGTCAACACCGACAACGCCTCCGCCCCCGCCCGCTGATACTCGCGCGCCTGGTTGACCGGGTTAAACTCCGCCGCGATGACCCCCGCTGACGGTGACGCCTTCTTCACCTCCGCAATCACCGTCACCTCGCCGGGCCGGTGCAGCGCGCGCTTGAACCCGCGAAAGTCATCGCGTTGCCACGCCAACCGCCGCAGCGCGTCGGCGTGCGGGCGCAGCCGCTCAATCTCCGCCTGTTTCGCGCGCAGAATCTCCGCCAGTTTGTCGTGGAACTTTTGCATGGGGTCAATCCTCGTCAACATCAGCGTCGCTGCGCTTCTTGCCCTTCAAAAACGCGCTGACAAAGGCGTCAAGGTCGCCGTCCAGCACCGCCTGCGTGTTGCTCGTCGCCTCGCCGGTGCGCAGGTCCTTCACCATTTGATACGGCTGCAACACATACGAGCGGATTTGTCGCCCCCAGCCAATCTCGCCTTTTTCAGAATAATGTTTCTCCAACTCGGCGCGCTTCTTGTCCATCTCGACTTCGTACAAGCGCGACTTCAACACCTTCAGCGCCGCCGCGCGGTTCTTGATTTGCGAACGCTCGTTCTGACACGTCACCACCAGCCCCGTCGGCAAATGCGTGATGCGCACGGCGCTGTCAGTCGTGTTCACGCCCTGCCCGCCGTGACCGCCCGCGCGATACACATCCACGCGCAAATCCTTCTCCGCCACCTCGATGGCCACGTCGTCATCAATCTCAGCGACGACATCCACCGACGCGAACGAAGTCTGCCGCTTGCCCGCCGCGTTGAACGGCGAGATGCGCACGAGCCGGTGTACCCCGGTCTCCGCCTTCAAATAACCGTAGGCGTTCTCCCCCTCCACCGTCAGCGTCACGCTTTTGATGCCCGCCTCCTCGCCCTGCAAAATATCCATGATGCTGACCTTGAACCCGCGCCGCTCGCAATAACGCTGGAACATCCGCAGCAGCATATTCGACCAATCGCACGCCTCCGTGCCGCCCGCGCCCGCGTGGATGTTCAGGATGGCGTTCGCCGCGTCGTGCGGCCCGGCGAGCAGGAAGCCGACCTCCAGCCGGTCAAAGTCCGCGCTGACCGTGACAAACTCCTGCTCCAACTCGCGCGCCGACGCCGCGCCGCCGTCCTCGCGCGCCATCTCCGCCAGCAGCGGCAAATCGTCCACGCGCCGCTCAATCTCGGCGAACGACTTGAGTTGCTCCCGCAAGCGCGTGGCCTCGGACATGATTTTCTGCGCCGCCTCGCGCTGGTCCCAGAAACCGCTGACGGTCATCTGTTGCTCCAGTTCCGCGAGGCGGGAATTTAATTTCGCCGGGTCAAAGAAACCTCCCGAGCTGGCGCAGCCGGCTCTGAAGGTCGGGAATATCAACCTGAATGTTTGTGGCCATAGAGTTGTAGAATTTAGCGGCAACCCGCCCGGGCGGGAAGATTTTTTTTGCCGCCCTCGCTCCGCCCGGCGCGCCGGCGGGAGACGGTTGGAGATTAGCACTTGCAGGCGGTCGCGACAGATTTAGATTGCCATTATGAAACAATCATCAGGGGACGGAGTTTCGTCATTCCCGCCCGCGTGCGCCGAGCGAAAACCACGTGATTCCAAACAGCGACTGCTGGAAACGGCCTGCAACCTGATCGCCCGCGCCAGCTACGGCTCGGTCAGCGTGGACGACCTGTGCCACGCCGCCCAGCTTAAAAAAGGCAGTTTCTATTACTTTTTCAAATCGAAGGCCGAGCTGGCCGTCGCCTCGCTGGAATACAGTTGGGAAGAAATGCAAGCCCACTACGAGATTATCTTTGCCCCAACCAACACCCCCTTGCAACGCCTGGAAAAATACTTCGATTACGTCATTGATTTGCAGACGGAAAAAAGAAAAAAATACGGCTGCGTCATCGGCTGCGCCTTCACCGCCATCGGTTGCGAACTCAGTTCGCAGGAGGAAAGCATTCGCAAAAAAGTGGAAGAAATCAACCGGAGCAAATACGCTTACCTCGCCGTGGCCATTCATGACGGGCAAATGGATGGCAGCGTCGCCAACGCCACCCCCGCCGACCAGCTTGCCGAGGAATTGCAATCGCTGGTGCTGGGCACCGTCCTGTGCGGCCGCATTCGCAACAGCCTGGCGCCGGTTTACACCATCCGGGACAGCGCGCGCCAACTGCTGGCCATCGCCCGGCTGGAACCCGCCTTGTCCGCCTGACGCCATGAACTCCAGCCGCGAAGTCGCCAAGGCGCGAAGATTCTTTAACCACAGATTAACACTGATGAACACTGATAAGGTTAATTTACGTGGAACCGCAAACTATCGGTGTTCATCAGTGTTAATCTGTGGTTAAAAAAACGTTTTTTCTCTTCGCGTCTTGGCGACTTCGCGGCTGGAGTTTGGGGTTTACTCTCCAAGCTCCCGCAACCGCCAGACATGCGCGCCGCTGACCGTGACCGACTGACCGTCAGCGGCCTTGAGCAACGGGTTGCCCGCGCCGTCCACGCCTTGAAAAACGCCGGTGATGAATCGTTCCCCGACCTGAATTTCCACGCGGCGCGGCGCTCCCCAGCACGCTGCCAGTCGCGCCGCGAAGAACGCGAAATCATGCGCGTGGATTTCCACCAGCCTGGCCAAAATCCTGAGCGTCAGCGTGTCGCGGTCGGGCACCACCGGCAGGGCGTCTTGCAACCGTCCCGACTGGCCGCGCAACTCGCCCATCGTCAGCGACGGATCCTGCGTCAGATTAACCCCGATGCCGACGATTATCTTGTCCGCTGACGGTCGGTCCAGCTTGACGCCGGCCACCTTGCGGTCGGCAATCAGCAAATCGTTAGGCCAGCGCAGGCGCGCGCCGTCAGCGCCAAGCTCGCGGCAAATCTCGCACAACGCCAGCCCCGCCAGCAGCGGCCAGACCGCCGCGTCACCGGCCGCGGCGGGCGCCGGCAGCACCGCGCTCAGCCACAACCCGCCGTCGCCGGAAACCCACACCCGCCCGCGCGTCCCGCGCCCGGCCCGCTGACGCTGGGCGCGAATGACCGTCCACGGCTCGGCCACCGCCGCCAGCGAACTGGTGGAGTCCACTTCGAGATAATCCTGAATACGCCAGCGCATAAAAAGCACAATAGTGCGTAGTTTGTTTTTTTAACGCAAAGGCGCAAAGGAACGAAGTACGCAAAGAATTTTTTTTAACCAGTTAGTCATGAGCCATTAAAAAAACTTCGCGCTCTTTGCCGCTTTGCGTTAAAAATGCGGCAAAAAGCCGCTGATGGTGACGCGCACCAGCAGCGGCTGAAAATTAAAACCACTCAGGCCACCTTGACCAGCGGCTGGCCTTCGACCACGGCGTCGCCAACCTTGACATACACCGCCTCGATTTTGCCATCCTTGGCGGCATTGACCGGGGTGTTCATCTTCATGGCCTCGACCGTGACAATTTCCTCGCCGGCCTTGACCGTCTGACCGACCGTCACCTTGACCGCCACGACCTTGCCCGCCAGCGGGCTGCCGATGTCATTGGCACCGGCGGCGGCAACTGGCGCCGGGGCGGCGGCCTTGGGCGCGCTCACCGGAACCGAGACTGCCACCGGGGCCGTCACCGGCGCGGCGACCGACACCGGGGCGGGCGCGGCCGGCGCGTCGAGCGCCTCGACCAACACTTCATAAGTCTTGCCTTCCACTGTAACACGTAATTTTTTCATAAATTTATCTCAGGGTATGGGATTGGAATATCTGGCGGCGGCCTTCCACCGACCAAGCCGTGACGGATTGGTTTGCTTCCCGGACGTCAACCGGATTGATGGCCAGAATGCGATGCGGGCCGTGCATGACCGCGTCAACCGCGGCGGCGATCACCGCGATGATTTCTCCGGGAATGCCGTCATGGTCAGCGGCGACCGGGGCCAATGGCCGGGCCGTCGCCGGAACAGCGGCAACGGCGGTTGACGGCGGTTCCGCGACCTTGAAACCGGTGAACCGCTCCCCGAATTTTTTCAGCACCTCGACCAGCGATTGCACCGTGGACACCAATCGCCACAGCATCGCCAGCAGGATGACGATCAGCGCCCACCAAATGATTTCACCAAAATTAAAGGTCTGCATATCCATAAATTACAACGGAATGTTGCCATGTTTCTTCGGCGGACGGCTCTCCCGCTTGGACAGCGTCGTGCGCAACGCCAGGGCCAGCACTTTGCGGGTCTCGGCGGGATCAATCACGTCGGTGACAAACCCGCGGCTCGCCGCCTCGTAAGGCGTGGAGAATTTTTCGCGGTATTCCTTGACCAGTTCCGCCCGTTTCGCGGCGGGATCGGCGGCGGTGTCGATTTCCTTTTTAAACAGGGTACTGACCGCCCCTTCCGCGCCCATCACCGCAATCTCGGCGGTCGGCCAGGCAAACACCAAGTCCGCGCCCAGATCCTTGCTGCACATCGCCAGATAGGCGCCGCCGTAGGCTTTGCGGGCAATCAGGGTGATTTTCGGCACCGTGGCCGCCGCGTAGGCAAACAGCATCTTGGCGCCGTGACGGATAATGCCGCCGTGCTCCTGCGGCACGCCGGGCAGGAAGCCGGGCACGTCCACCAGATTGACAATCGGGATGTTGAAGATGTTGCAGAAACGGATGAACCGCGCCGCCTTGTCGGAGGCGTCAATATCCAGCGTCCCCGCCTTCACCATCGGCTGGTTGGCGATGATGCCGCTGACAATGCCGCCGATGCGACAGAAGCCGACGATGACGTTGCGCGCGAAACCGGCGTGGACTTCGAGAAACTCCCCATTGTCCGCGATGCGCTTGATCACCGCCTGCATGTCGAGCGGAATATTGCCCGCGGCGGGAATGATTTCGTTGAAACTCTCGTCGCGCTCGGTCGGCAGCGGCACGTTCTGACGCGGAGGATCCGCCAGGTTGTTCGACGGCAAATAGGCGAGCAATTGCTTGCTCAATTCAATCGCCTGCTGGTCATTGTCCACCACGAAATGCACGTTGCCGCTGATGGTGGCGTTGGCGGTGGCGGAACCGATTTCCTCCATCGTCACATCCTGCCCGGTCACCGCCTTGATGGCGCTGGGGCCGGTGATGGCCATGGTGGCCTGGCCCTTCACCATGATGAGGAAATCCGTCAGCGCCGGCGAATAGGCCGCGCCGCCGATGCACGGGCCGGCCACAATCGTGATTTGCGGCACCACGCCGGACAACTGCACGTTGCGGTAAAAAATGTTGCCGTAGCCGGACAGCGCCGCCACGCCTTCCTGAATCCGCGCCCCGCCGGAATCATTGATGCCAATCACCGGAATGCCGGACTTCAGGGCGTAATCCATCGCGCCGCAGATTTTTTCCGCGTGGCGCGAACCGAGCGCGCCGCCGCCGACGGTGAAATCCTGCGCGTAGGCCGCCGCCGGGGTGCCGTTGATGAAACCGGTCCCGCACACCACGCCGTCGCTCGGCAGCACTTTTTTCTCCATGCCGAAATTCGTGCAACCGTGCTGCACCTGCTGGCCGAATTCCTGGAACGTGCCCGCGTCAAACAGCGCGGCCAGGCGGTCGCGCGCGGTCATCAGGCCCTTTTTATGCCGGGCGTCAATCTTGTCCTGGCCGCCGCCCAGCAGTGCCGCCGCGCGGCGTTTGTTCAATGTTTCCAATAATGTTTGGTCAATAGCCATAATGCGCTGCCGATTGAAGTTATTTCTTGTCGGTGCAGAATTCCGTCAGCACCCCGCCGGTGGACTTGGGATGCAGGAAGGCCACCAGCTTGTTGTTCGCCCCCTCGATGGGCTGCGGGTTGAGCAGCGTCGCGCCAGCGTCAGCGGCCTGCTTGAGCTGACCGGTGATGTCGTCGGTGTAATAGGCGACGTGGTGAATGCCGCCGCGTCCGCCGTTTTTCTCGATGAACTTCGCGATCGTGCTCTCCGGCGCGGTCGGCTCCAGCAACTCAATATGCACTTCACCGATGGTGATGAAGGCGGTCTTGACTTTCTGCGACTCAACGGTCTCGATTTTCTCGCACTTCAGGCCGAGAACTTTTTCATAATACGGCAACGATTGCTCAATGGAGGTGACGGCAATCCCAAGGTGGTCTATTTTTTTCAACATAGTAATTCTACGGTTAACCGCGGCTCCCGCCGGTTATGCAACAGGCTGCGCCAATCGGTCATGATTTAAACCCCGAAACTAGCGGCTCCCATCCCGCTGTCAAAATATTAAAACTACTTTTTTCATAAAAATCCCATGCACAGCGGCGGTCGCGGGCACGTTGACGCTGACTGTCAGCGGAGCAGGAGATCGCGCCAACCAGCTTGCGGGCGTTCTCGTGCGTTGAAAACTGTCATTCAAAGCGAACAACACCCTGGCATGACTGGGAGCGCCGGCATCCTGCCGGCTGTGCTGGGGCTGACACTCCGGCTACTTTGTCTGTCGGCGGATGAGGGCCAGCACGCCGAGGGCGGCACCGAAGAGGAACCATGTCGATGGTTCGGGGACAGCGGTGGCATTAAAGTAGAGTTGGTTGTTCGCTACGCTGAAGGTGCCTTCGACGCCGGCACCGGCGATGATGAATTGGTCGCCGCTGATGGCGTCGCCGCCGCTCGCGCCGGTCCAGTCGAGGACGAGGTAGTTGTCGGTCTCGGTCAGGCTGCTGAGGTCGATGGTGATGTTGTCGCCGATGGTGATTTCGCCGGTGACGAACAGGCCGTCGGTGTAGCCGAGGATGGCGCCGCTTTCCACGGTCAAGATGTCCAGTTCGCCGCCGCCGTGGAAGAGGGCGTCCGCGCCGAGGGTGAGGGTGAGGACGATGGGGATGCTGTTTTGGATGAAGTCACCGTGCAGGGCGGTGTCAGCGCCGGTGAGGGTGATGTCAACGCGCGTGTTATTGTAATTTGTCGCTACCACATCTCCAGTGATGACGCTGCCATTGCTGCCGGTGATGGTCATGACGGCAACATTGCCTTCGGGGATGTAGATGCTGCCTGCGCTACCGGTCAAGGTGCTGTGGTTCAGGTCCACCTGGTTGTTGTTGCCGACAAGACGAAGCCCGTACGTGGAGTTGCCGGTGGCACTGATGGCGCTGTCGGTCAGCGTCAGGGTGGCAGACCAATACATTTCCACGCCGTGGGAGTCATCTCCGGTCGTCTCAATGTCCACGCCGTTCAAAGCGACGCCGCCAGTTTCAAGATTAATGCCAGATGCATAGGCGCCGGCGGTGCGGATGGTGCCGCTGGTCAGCGTAGTAAAGTCGCTCACCTGTTGCACCCTTATGCCGTAGCTTCCATCCCCCTCCGTCGTAATGTTCACATTGTTCAAGACGCCGAGGCCACCGGGTAAATAAATTCCAGGCGCACTGGCACCGGCGGTGTGGATGGTACTGTCGGTAAGGGAGAGGGTGGAGACATTTCCCCAACCATTCACACGGGCACCGTAGCCGCCTTCAGCCATGTATCCGCCGTTGCGGTAGGTGTTGAGGGTGATGTTGGTGCCGGAGTAATGCCCTGCGCTGGTAACACTCAAGGCCGGAACTTCACCGTTGCTGTCGTCATAGGACTTGTCACTCTCCTCCAAGGTGCTACCGGAGACGGTCAGGCTTGCCGCGAAGGTGTTCAACGCGGAGGCGCTGAGGGCGCCGAGGAGGGTTAAGGTTAGGGTCTTTAGTATTGATATTTTCATTTGATGTTTTTTTCGGTTTAATTTTTTAGTTAAAGTAATCCGTGTTCATCTGCGGATAATTAATGATTGGTTAATTCGCGCCCTCGGCGTGTTCGCCGGTGGATTGTTTGGCGGCGACATCGATGATGTCGCCGGGGATGCCGACGG
>JAISDC010000075.1 GCA_031265105.1 Verrucomicrobiales bacterium | reverse complement strand
GTCACCATTAGCCGACCACGTCTGGGTGTAGGCGGTGCCGCCGGCGGTAATGGCGGTGCCATTGGCAACGATTTGCACGCCAGGGATTTCCTGTGTCGGCGCGGTCAGCGCCAGCGCGGGCAGGAGGGTTAAGATCAGGGTTAGTTTTTTCATGTCGGGAGTTTTCATCAGTTTTTTCTTTCGTTGTTTTGTTCTTCTAGAGGAACAAAATTACAGGGTATCCGCTTCTATTGTCAAGTTCCTATGGAGGAACAAAATTTCCGGTCTTTTAATGTTGTCGGGCCGCAAGTCCGCAAAATCCGCAACCAGCAAGCCATGACCCAGGCCAAGCTGGCGCAAAAATGCCAGTTGGCGGGTTGGGACATCAGCCGCGAGGGCATCGCCAAAATTGAATCCGGCCTGCGTAATGTCTTTGACCGCGAAATCATTTTGCTCGCCAAGGTGCTCAAAGTGCATTTTTCCAGGTTGTTTCCCGGCAGGTTAAAGTGACGCCTCACCGTCAGCGACGGCGCGGCGGTTCGGTTTGACATGCTGTCGGCTTTCATATTGACGGCCTTTTTATTCCCTTAATTTTCCCCATTAAAGATGCTTTTACATAGCGGTCAAGAAAAAATGCTACTTATAGGATGTAGATTTAAAGGCATCAAAAAGTTTAACTCAAACCCTTCATGCAGGAGGGCAAAAAAGAGTTGCAGGCTTTGGGCAAGGCTATTCGTGAGGGACGGAAAGCGATGAAAGTCAGTCAGGAAAATTTTGCCGAACTATGCGGTTTGCACCGCACCTATATCGGGCACATTGAGCGGGGCGAGCAAAATATTTCCTTTGTCAACATCCGCCGGGTCGCCGTCGTCCTCGGCATCAAGCCGTCCCGACTGTTCCTCAACGCCAATCTTTGACCGCCGAACTGAACGCAAAGACACGAAGTGTTTTTTAGATAAAACTTGACCGCGGAGACGCGGAGGATGTTTAACCACGAATGAACACGAATAGACACTAATGAAATAGGCAACCACGGTCAGCGGTTGCCTATTGTAGGTTATTCGTGTCAATTCGTGTTCATTCGTGGTTTAGAACTGATGGCGGTAACCCGCTGTTAGGCCCCAGGGTTTGTCATACTTATCACCGAAGCTGGCTTCGTAGTCCAAGTGCAACTGGTTGTTAGCGTCGAGTTGCCAGATAAGGCCGGCGCCGAGTTCAGCTCTGGCACCGTCAGTGTTGGCGCGGGTGGATTGGTAGCCGTTTCTGATGACGCCGCCGCTGCTGATGGTTTCGACGCCGCTGATCTTGAGGTAGGGTTGTAACGCGCCGCTGTTGGTGAGGTTGATGGTTCTACCGAAGAGGCTGCCGATGCGGAGTTGCAGGGCGTCGAGGTCTTGGGTGCTGATGGTCATCGGGCCGGCGGTGTAGTTCTCGGCGAGGATGTGGAGGTAGTTTACTTGGAATTGCGGTTCTATGAACCAGTCATCCTTGAAGGTGAACTTCTTCCCGATTTCGATGCTGCCGCCGATGTTTACGTCGCTGTAGTTGGCGTTGAGTTGGGTGGTGCTGTAGGGGGCTTTTAGGTTGTTATCCACGCTGGCGGCTTTGACGGTGGCATCGATATAGAAGCCGCTGCTGTGGAGCCAGGTGGCGTAGAGGCCGCCGTAGTAGGAGTTAATCTCACCGTCAGCGCCGGGGGTGCGGTAATCTATATCACTGCGGCCGTAGCCGGCATAGACGCCCAGATACAAGTCACTGTCAGCGCTGATGGTGAACTTGTGATCGGTGCCGAGATCGACGCCGTAGATGAGTTGCTTGTAGGCTTGGCCGGCGACTTGGCTGCCGATGTTTAGCTGTTGGCCGTAGCTTCTAATCCAGATGTTTTCGATGAGGTTATGGAGCGCGGGCGTCCCGCCCGCTGGCAGGCGAGACGCCCGCGTTCCATAGCGCAACTCGCCCATACGCTTGAGCAAGCTGTTTTGCTGCGCGAACCACATGGCTTGTTGGATGGCCACGCTGCTGTTCAACACCGCGCCGGCGGGGCTGGTGCCTTGTTTGATGAAGTGGTCGCCGTCTTTGATGATGGTGTCGAGGCCCCAGTCGATGGGATCCCATTGCCAGTGTTCGGTGCCGTCGCCCTTCACCACGTCGGGCAGGACTTTGTTGGGGTCGGCTTTACCGTTGCCGGTGGTGTCGATGTGGACGGTGCCTTCACCGTCAGCGGTATCCACAGTGATGGAGCCGCCTGCGCCGGTGTCGCTGTTGACGTTGAGGTTGATGGTGCCGTCGTTGGTGAGGTGGTCGAAGGTGACTTCATGGTCGCCGATGTTGATGGTGCCGCTGTTGTTGCCGTTGTTTACGTGGCTGTCTTGGTTGAAGTCCCAGACGCTGTCGTCACCGACAATTAAATCACCGCCGTTGAAGCCGCCGCTGCCGGTTGAGTTGTTGTCGAGGTTGATGGTCAGCGTGCCGTCGCCGAGGTTGGCGATGTCGCCGGTCAGGGTGCTGTGGTTAACGGTCACGGTCAGCGTGCCGCTGCCGCTGTTGGTGATGTCGCCAGTGATGCCGCTGCCGCCGTTGAGGTGGACGTTGGTGGTGCCACTGTTGCCGCTGTTAATCGTAATGCCGCCGGCGTTGGACGCATCCACGTTATTCAGCGTGATGTCACTTAGGCCGTCATCAGCCTGATTGTTTAGCAAATCACCGTTGACCGCGCTCATGGTGGCGTCGCTTATCGTGATAATCACCGGCGATGTCACGTCCTCACGGGGGTCGTTCTCCCACTGAATTAAATTACCATTCACCGCCGTAACGGTGCCGCCGCTGATGATGACCTCGCTGATGTTAGTCATGCCAGCGTCATTATCATAGATTACGATGCCCCCTTGGTTTCCGGTCAAATCGCTGTTAACCAAAATCACCGTGCCGCCCAAGCCGACCCCCACCGCGTAACCGGTGGTCGTCACTGTCACCGACGTGCCTGTGACCAGAGAGGTATGTTGCGAGGATATGCCGAGTCCATTCCTTGCCGTTCCGATGCTATGGACGGTTATCCGGGTATTTTCACCCAAATCAATCACTCCGCCAAGTTGCGCTAGCACCCCCGCACTGCCGTAATTATTATTCGTCAAGTATCCATAGCTGCCATACGTATCAATGGTCATATCTGTGCCGTGAAAACTGGCACCTTCGCCTCGGGCAAAGATGGCGGGGGAGCTGTCGATTATCTTAGAGACCTCGTCAATGGCATTCGTGCCGGTTTTAATCACCGCGCCGCTGTGCAAGTCCACCGAGGCGCCGTCATTTACCCTCACGCCATTGCCGGCTCCGGTGCTAATCACCGCGCCATCAATATCAATGACGGAACCAGTCCCATCGAGGCTGAGGGCCGCGCCGACGTAAGTTGAAACGGTGGCGTTGGTTAACCGCACCGCCGCGCCGCTATCCACTCTTATCCCGATAGGAAAGTTGGACCCCGTGGCGGTCAGGCTGACATTGTTTCCCCAAATCGTGCTAGTGCCTTGCGCCAGAAAAACATAGCCTGCGCTGGCGGCGGCGGTGGTGCTATAGACCAGGCCCGAGGCCGTGCCGAAAGAACCGGCGTTGGCGCGGATGGTCGAGGTGCCGGTGTCGGTGAAGGCGGCGGGTAGATTTATCGGCAACGCCGCCATGCCGCTGATCGTCAGCAGCAACGCGGCCCAGTTGGATATGGGGTGATTCTTCATGGTTTTTTATCTTTAATAGTCGGCGCTTATGTAATACAAAAAGTTGGATTATGTCAAATATAATATCTTGCATTATGGGGGGCGTGTTTTCTGGCGTTAAATGGTTGGATGGTGCGCGTGAAGGAAAAGAAGAATTTGCAGTTTACCATCAAACTGGAAAACGACTTGGCGCAAGACATCAAGAATTTGTCCAGGCAGGCCAGGATGTCCATGGGGGAGATCGTCAGGCTGTGCGTGGAGCAGCAACTGGCGCAGAAGATTAACTTGCAGGCATTCGCCAGGGAGCGAAAAGGGATGCAACTAAGCATGCGCTTCGAGGAAAGTTTGCGTAAAAATTTATCCAAACTATCGCGAAAAACTGGATTGTCGCTGGGTGAAATTATCCGGTTGTGCGTGACCAGGCATTTCGCGCAAATCCGGTGCGATGGCAGCATCAAAATCAAAGTATCGCCGGACGGTAAATAATCCGCCGCTGACGGTGCGGTTGTGATAAGCGACGCATCTTAACCTTGGCAGACGGGGCACGTTTGGGCCACGAAGACACCAAGACACGAAGGATTTTTTTAACCAAACCTAACCGCGGAGGCGCGGAGGATGTTTAACCACGGATTAACACGAATGGACACTAATAAAAGAGGCAGCCACGGTTAGCGGCTGCCTCTGGCATTTTAATTCGTGTCAATTCGTGTTTATTCGTGGTTTAGAACTGGTGACGGTAGCCCGCTGTTAGGCCCCACGGTTTGTCATACTTATCACCGAAGCTCGCCTCGTAGTCGAGGTGGAGTTGGTTGTTGGTGTCGAGTTGCCAGATGAGGCCGGCACCTAACTCGGCTCTGGCACCGTCGGTGTTGGCGCGGATGTGTTGGTAACCGTTGCGTAGGGTGCCGCCGCTGCTGATGGTTTCGACGCCGCTGATCTTCACGTAGGGTTGTAACATACCGCTGTTGGTGAGTTTGATGCTGCGACCGAAGAGGCTGCCGAGGCGGAGTTGCAGGGCGTCGAGGTCTTGGGCGCTGATGGTCAGCGGGCCGGCGGTGTAATTCTCAGCGAGGATGTGGAGATAATTCACTTGGAACTGAGGCTCAATGAACCAGTCATCAGTGAAAGTGAACTTCTTGCCGATTTCGAGGCTGCCGCCGATATTCACGTCGCTGTAGCTGGCTTTGAGTTGAGTGTTGCCGTAGGGAGCTTTCAAGTCATTGTCAACGCTGGCGGCTTTGAAGGTGGCATCGATGTAGAAGCCGCTGCTGTGAAGCCAGGTGGCGTAGAGGCCGCCGTAGTAGGAGTTGATTTCACCGTCAGTGCCGGGGGTGCGGTAGTCTATATTGCTGCGGCCGTAGCCGGCGTAGATACCTAGGTAGAGGTCACTGTCAGCGGACAAGGTGAACTTATGGTCGGTGCCCAAGTCAACGCCATAGATGAGTTGTTCGTAGGCTTTGCCCGATACTTGGCTGCCGACGTTTAGCTGTTGGCCGTAGCTTCTGAGCCAGATGTTTTCAATTATATGGAGCGCGGGCGTCTCGCCCGCTGGCGGGCGAGACGCCCGCGCTCCATAGCGCAGTTCGCCCATGCGCTTGAGCAAGCTGTTTTGCTGCGCGAACCACATGGCTTGTTGGATGGCTACGCTGCTGTTGAGGACGGCGCCGGCGGGGCTGGTGCCTTGTTTGATGAAGTGGTCGCCGTCTTTGA
>JAISDC010000071.1 GCA_031265105.1 Verrucomicrobiales bacterium | reverse complement strand
ACGCTGACCGTGACGATTGGACATGATATCCAAGTTAAAGTTATTTTTTCCCAGGAAGCACTTGGGTAAAAAACAGACAACCAACGCCATCGCGGAAAAACGATTTGCGGAACATCAAGCGGGTTGGACTGTTCTTAACGCGGGCGAGCCGGTGGCGGAACTTGATTTTATCAGAATTGATCCGCCGTTTTATTTGTTTCAATGCGTTGTTATTGCCGGACATGAAGCGGAATTGACTTGGTTAAAGTCCACCGCTTTTCGAGCCCCGGATCCTGATCTTTCTTTTAGGAACCGGATGAATAAAACTCTTTGCGTAAAAGATGATCTTTTTTTCGTCAATATCTCCGCGGATTTGATTGTCAGTATTAGGGATATGAGACACTGAACCCTTTTACGGAGCAGCGTGGAATAAAAACGTGGCGCCGGATGCTTCCACCAGCGGTTTGATATTTTGCGCGTCCTCGGCTTTGCCAATGTACAACAGCCGCAGCTTGGATAAATTACCATTGCGCACTGACAGCGGCACATAATGTTGGAAACAGCGGGTAATCACTCCCGCGCTAAGGGCGGAGGAGCGTCCCCAGAGCACAAGATTCACTTGCGCACTTTGCGCGGGAGTTATTTCTCTCAGCAAGGCAAATTCTTCACTAGTGCTGCCCATGACCGCGGAAGCAATGCCGGAAGAATACGACACCTCGTGAATTTTGAAATTGGCGCCGCCAAAAGTCCGGGCGGCAACCTCCTTGACATTAACAGTGCCGGAAGTTTTACCGTCCGTGCCAGTTGAAGCGCAGCCGACCATTAATGAGCACAACACCGGAATAATCACCGACCCAAGAATTTTTTTCATCCACAAAAGATTACTCGCGCTATTTATGCTGTCCAGTTCGCATAAATTAAGTTAAGGGTCACAGAGACCGCAGGGAAGGCACGGAGAGTTACAGAGGTTCCATTGTTTTTTACAAAGAAGTCATCGGCAGCCGGAGTCGCAGCCGATGCTCAGCGTTGTTCAGTGGCGAACGCCGCGCTAAGTTGCGTGTAAATTTTTCCCAGCTCGCTTGGATGCACCCGCGTGCCGGCGGTGGCGGTCATGAAATTCACATCGTCGTGCAAGCGGGGGACGACGTGGACGTGCAGGTGGTCGGGCAGGCCCGCGCCGGCGCAGGCGCCGAGGTTGACCCCGATGTTGAAGCCTTGCGGCGCGAAGGCTTTTTTCAGCGCGCTCACGGTCAGCGTCGCGGTTTGCCACAACTCGGCGGCTTCACCGTCGGCGAGCTGCGCCAGTTCGGCGACCGGACGGTAGGGCACGACCAGCGCGTGTCCGGCGTTGTAGGGAAAACGGTTGAGCATGACGTAGCAGGACTTGCCGCGATGGACGACCAGGTTGGCCGCATCGTCAGCGGACTGGCCGATTTGAAAAAACAAGTCGGCCGGTTTTTTTTGGTCACCGCTCACATAACTGTTGCGCCAGGGCGCCCAAAGGTGTTCCATATGTTGATTAGACCTATGGTGGAAAAAGAGCGCAAGCCGAAACAACGGCATATTTTAATCGCCGGCAGTGATGAGTTCGCCGTCAAGGCGCGGGCGGCGGAGCAGGTCAGGCAACTGATGCCGGACGACCCGATGAATTGCGAGGTGATTGACGCGCAGGCGGAGGTGATCGAGCGGGCTTGCCGGCAGTTGGACGCGGTCATTGAAGCCATGCTGACGCTGCCGTTCATGGGCGGCGTCAAGCTGGTGCATTTCCGGCATTGCAATTTTCTGGTTGATTCGCCGGCGGGCAAAAGCGAGGCGGTAACCTCCCGGCTGGCACGGTTGATTGAGGTGCTGAACCGGGTGTCGCCGGCAGAGGCGCGGCTCATCATCAGCGCCGTCGGCGTGGACAAGCGCAAGTCGTTTTACAAGCAGTTTGAAAAACTGGGCGCGGTGGAATTGCATGATTTGCCCGACCTCCGGGGCGCACGCGGCGAGGCGGAGTGGTGCCGTGAAATTGACCGCGTGATGAAGCAGGCCGGTTTGCGGGCGGCGCCCGGCGTGGCGGAGCTGCTGATGGACATGGTCGGCGGCAACCGCCGCGCGTTGTACGGCGAGGTGGAAAAACTCGCCCTGTACGCGCAGCCGCACGGCAATGTCAGCGAGGCCGATTTGCGGCTCATGGTCAGCGACACCCGCGAGCGGATCATTTGGGATTTGCTCGACGCGGTGGTGGACGGACGGTCAGCGGCGGCGGTGCGCCTGTTGCGGCAATTGCTGACGCAGGATGACGGGCCGGTGGGAATTTTAATCATGTTGGCGGGCCAGATTCGGCTGGCGGCGGTGGGCACGCATTTGCTGGAAAGCGGGCGGCTGCGGGTGAACAGGAGCGGCGGTTATGTCAATCTTGACCTCTCGCCGGCGGCCGATGAATTCCTGCCTATCAACAAAAAAGGCGAAAAACCCAACGCCTTTCGCCTGGCCAAAGTGGTGAGCCAAGCCAAACGCCGTCCGGCCAAAACCTGGTTTGCGGCGCTGGAGGTGCTGTGCCGGACGCATTTGCAATTGGTGACCGCTGCCAGTGACCCGGAGAAAGCGCTGGAGACGGCGATTGTGCGGATTTGCCAGTTGTAACCCGGCGCGATCGCGGCTGTCCGTGAGTGAGCCGAACGGGAAATTTGCCGCTTGCCCAATGCGTAACTTATCCCATTATCAGGGGTTGCAGCCAGGGCGCTGAAAGCGGTGAAGAAAGATGAGGATATGAGTTTGACCGGCCGGCGGCATCAGTTAGCTAGAAAGTTTGTCCTATGTCCCAGTTCATAGAAACGGTTTACGAAAAATTGCGGCGGCATCCCAAGCGGATTGTGTTCCCGGAAGGCAGCGACTACCGGGTGTTGCAGGCCGCCAGCGAGTACGTCAACAAAAAGCTCGGCCCGGCGGTGGTGCTTGGCAAAAAGGACCAGGTGGAGGCGCTGGCAGCGGCCAAGGATATCCAGTTGCGCCATATTCTGGTTATTGACCCGGAGACCGCGGCGGACCTGCCGCTGTTTGTCCGGCGGCTGGCAATCTTGCAGCGGTATCGCGGCATCAAGGATGTGGACGCGCTGAAGATTCTGGGCAATCCGAATTATTTTGCCGCCATGATGCTGCAAAACGGCCAGTGCGACGGCTTGGTGGCGGGCGCCAGCGAATTTTCCGGTAACATCCTGCGGCCGCTGTTGCAATTGATCAAGCCGTTGCCGGGCATCAAGACCATTGCCAGCACAACCATTCTGGATGTGCCTAACAGTCAGTTTGGCGACCACGGCATTTTGTTTTTTGCCGACGCCGGCGTGGTGCCCAACCCGACGGTGGAGCAACTGGCCGACATTGCCGTGGAAACCGCGCGCCTGCGCCGCCAACTGACCGGCGAGGTGCCGCGGGTGGCGATGCTGTCGTTTTCGACCAAGGGCAGCGCGCAAACCAGGGACACCGAGAAAATCATCGCCGCCACGGCGCTGGCGAAGCAACAAGCGCATCAGTCCGGCCTGAAGGCTGAGATTGACGGCGAATTGCAGGTGGACGCCGCCCTGCTACCGGAGGTGGCCGCGTTGAAGGCGCCGGGCAGTCTGGTGGCCGGCCGGGCGGACGTGTTTATTTTTCCCGACCTCAACGCCGGCAATATCGCGGTCAAACTGGTGCAGCATCTGGCCAAGGCGACGGCTTACGGCCAGATTCTCACCGGGCTGTCCAAGCCCGCGGCGGAATTGTCCCGCGGAGCCCAGGTTGGCGATATCCTGGGGGTGGCCGCTTTGGTGGCCTTGCAGGCGATTGAGTACCGGCGTTTGTACCCGGAGCAAAAGGAGCACGACTGGTTGGCCAATCATCAATAGCAGCGGCATAATGGAGCCTGTGCATGTTGGAAAACGAAATCACTCCGCGTATTTTTATCGCCGCCACGCGACAGAATGACGGCAAAACCACCACCTCGCTGGGACTGGTAGCGGCATTGCGCAAGCGATTTCACAAGGTAGGCTACATCAAACCGGTCGGGCAGCGTTATGTCGAGGTCAGCGGGTTGAAAATTGACGAGGACACGGTGCTGATCAACGAGACGTATAATCCGGGGCTGCCCCTGGAGGCGATGAGTCCGATTGCGATTTCACCGAACTTCACGCGCGATTACCTGGAGCGCGGCCAGCCGGGGGAGTTGCGCGCCCGGGTGGAAAACGCCTTCAATCGCGCCGCCTGGGAACAGGAGTTTGTGGTGATCGAGGGTTCCGGTCACGCGGGGGTGGGCAGCGTGTTTGACATGTCGAACGCGCAGGTGGCCAGCGCGTTGCAAAGCAAGGCCATCATCGTCAGCCGCGGCGGGGTGGGCGGGCCGATTGACGAAATCGCGCTGAACCTGGCGTTGTTTGAAAAATACCGGGTGCCGGTGGTCGGCGTGGTGCTGAACAAGGTGCAGCCGTCGCGCATCGCGGAATTGCGGCCCTACGCGGAAAAGGGACTGGCCAAGCTGGGCCTGCCGCTGCTGGGCATCGTGCCGTTCAACGGGGAGTTGCGCAAGCCCACGATGAACCAGATTTGCCAGGAACTCGGCGGCCGTTTCATCGCCGGGGAAAAAGGCAAGCGCCGCCGGGTGAACAAAATCCACATCGTCACGATGACCTCCCGACATGTCGAGATGCTGTTCGACCCGAACAGCCTGATTATCGTCGCCGGCGACCGCGAGGACATCGTGCTGGCGGTGCTGAGCGCCAACCAGGCATCGCGGCAAATCGCCGGGGTGGTGCTGACGCATGGCATGGAACCTCAGCCCGACATCATCCGCATCATGCAAGCGCACAGCGTGCCGTTCATCGCCGTGCGGCAGGAAGCGTACGACGTGGCCGCCCAGATCAATGACATGACCGTCAAGACCGAGCCGGGCGACAACGAAAAAATCGCGCTGATTCAAAAATTGATTGAGGAAAATGTCAACATCGACGCCATTATCACGGCGGCCTGGATGAAGTAACGGTGTTTCAACCGGCGCCTGCCAGCTCACGCAATTTCGGCGCGATTGTTTTTCGCCCGGTCTGGTGATTAACTTTGCAATGTCTGACCGTCAGCGGCGAGCAAGGTTATTTGCCTGTCGTTCACCGCTGCGGAAATTTATGGTTCCATACCGTTTGAAAACCGGCAACCCGGTGACCATCGGACAGCGGCTTGGAAAAAAGTTGAAAAAATTGGCATTTCGTAAAAACCACCCTTGCCAAAGGGTGGTTAGAACTGCCAGTCTATTAGAGCACATCAAAACTAGATGAATTCAAGAAGTACTGTACAATACCGACATCCGGGGCGATAAACTTGGGGATGAAACCATTATCGCAAGATTTACGGGAACGAGCGGTGGCG
>JAISDC010000060.1 GCA_031265105.1 Verrucomicrobiales bacterium | reverse complement strand
CGCCGGCGACAAACAATTCAATCAACCGAGTTTGTTGCCGTACCTTCAGACGACTTTTCCGTTCATACATCGTAGCCATTGTTAGACCTTTTTTCGGTCCTTAGCTACTTCAGCCCCTTTTAATAATTATGACTAAATTGTCGGGAACACAAATCTGTACTGCCTCTCCCGGTTAGCAACACCTTGCCACTACTGGGAGCGCCGACATCTTGCCGGCCAGGCTGAAGCCGTCTGCCGGCTGGAAGCCGGCGCTCCCAGTGATGCCGTGATGTTGCGCACTGGGCGTGGTAGTTGCCAACGGGTCGGAAATGTTGACAAAAAGCCGCTCACTCCGCCGGGGCGAAACGAATGCTGTCCAGCGCGAAGGCGTGACGGTCAGCGGTATCATTCCCGCCAAGCATTTCAATTTGCAACAAATGCAGCCCCGGCTTGATTTCGCGCGCGCCCAAATCCACCTGGATTTCCGCCGCTGCCGGTGACGCCAAATCCACCGGCGCGCCGACCTGCTCCCCGTTCCACCGAAATTGCACCCGGCCCATGCCGCTGCCGGTGACGCAGTTCGCCAGCAGGCGGAATTGGCCCGCCTGCCGCCAGTACCACATCGAATGCACCTTCAGCGTCAGCGTGTCGCCCGCGCGCGCTTCCGTCCACAGGCACAGTTCGCGGCCCGCTGACAGTCCGAGTTTTCGCGCATATTCGTCTGTCACCAAGACACCCAGCCGCCCGCCCGTATGCTGCTTGGCCTCCATCGAGGCGGCATCCAGCACGTCACAGTCAGCGGCGACCACGTCCCGCCAGTAACCGAGCCGCTCGCTCACCGGCAGCGGCTCGAACGGGTCGTCACCACCGGCGGCCAGGTACCAGTACACCGTCGCGGCGTACCGCGCGGGCCGGCGGTTGGCGAAATATTTCTCAATCGAGCCGTCGAACGAGGTGTGGAACGGCACGTTGTCGGCGAGCTGCCAGCGGTGCAGCGAGGTGTGGCCGGCGTTGTCGCGCTGCGCGGCGTTCTGGCCGTGCAGGGCGCGGTCGAACAAATGCCAGTCGCACCAGGCGTAGCCGAAATAATCCTCGCTGCCGGTGCCGAAGGTGGAGGGGAACTTTTCCCCGTCGATGAAAAATTTCTCGTCCCCCTCGCCCCACCAGCCGATACGCCCGTTCCACACGTGTAATTGCGCGCCAACGTAACGCCCGCGCCCGCGGGTGACCAGCAGCGGCCAGTCCAGCGTGCGCGAGAGGTCGCTCGGCGGCAGGGCGTCGCGGTGCCATTTGGCGTGGAAGCGGCCGTATTGCTCCGGTCGCGGCAACGGCGCACAGACGACGCTGACGGTGACCGCGCGCGCGACGGCGCTGTCGTTGACGATTTCGATTTTCGCCCGCCGCGCGAACGGCATGAACCAGTAAGCGTAAAACTCGCCGTCAGCGCGCTGGCCGGACATCAGCGACTGGAATTTTTCCGCGAATGGCGCGACGCCGAAGAAATCGCCGAGCGGCGCCCACACTGACGGCGCTGCGTCGTCGTCCCAGGTGATTTGCAAACACAACTCGCGCAGCACCGCCGCCCGCGCCGTCGCGTCCGCCGGCAAATCCTTCACGCGGACGGTCAGCGCCGTGATGGCGGTCGCGCCACGCTGACCGTCAGGCGTCACCACCGGCCCCTCAACAGTCAGCACCTCCTTGGTCACGCCGGATGGCAACAGACGGTCGTTAGTAATCCGCTGCCGCCCGATGAAGCGCTGACCCGGTTCCTGCCCGCGCGCGGCGAGCGCGCGGTCGGCCTCGTCCAGCGCCGCCGCGGCCGCCGCTGACAGTGACATGGAAAAAGTCGGCACCTCGGTGTTGGCGGGGAATTGCGTGTAATTGATGAGATAAAACCGCCCCCAGCCCGGCGCGGCGGTGATTTTGCACGATTTTTGAAACGGTATCGGCGTGTAATTGTTTTTCCCGCGCGCGGCCTCATAGACCAGTTCCGGCCGGTTGAACGGCGCGACGCTGCCGGTGAAGTAATCCTTGAACGGCAAATCGACCGCCGGCAGCGGCTGACCGTCGAGATGAATTTTCACATGCCCGTCGCGCGGATCGGCCGACCAGATGCGCCAGATGCAGCCCGGCCCTGACATCTCGGCCAACACCAACTCGTCCCCCTCCGTCCGCAATGCGCCGTCCGCGTCCTCGTTCGCGCCCCAGTTTTGGTAAAACCCGGTCGCCGCGTCATACACACTGGCGCGGTCGCGACTGGAGAATTGCGCGCCGCGCTCACCGTCAGCGGGCAGCAGCGCGGCCGCCTGCGGGTCGTGCAGACGCCGCGTCAAATCATCGTAAGTCAAAGCGTCCGCCGCCAGCGCAGTCACCGTCAGCGCCGGGGAAATGGCAGTCAGGATTTTATTGGTCATAGGGCCACAAAATGTCGCAAATGAATCCCCCTCGCGCAACGATAAAACTGACTCCTTGCCATTTTTGCCTTTTGCTTTTTGCATTTGAATTTTTCAATAAGTATCCCGCAACGAATACACCGTCAGTTGCTGGCGCAACTCCGCCACCGGCACCGCGCCGCCGACGCTGACCATGACGCGCCGCTCTTCGCCGGTCGGCAGGTCGAAGAAGTTATCCGCGAACACCGCGCCCGGCACCGGCAGCGACAGTTGCACGGCGTGCTGGAACGCGGACGAGCGCAGGGTTAGCTCATAGTCACGGTCAGTGAGCTGGCGCCACTTAGCGCGCGTGACGGCGCGTTGCAGGGGCAAATATTTCGGCGGCACAAAAAATTCCGTCTGCTCAGACACCACTACACCGTCAGCGCCAAGCAATTCCGCGCCAAGATACAAATCGCGCTTGTCCGCCGCCGGCGGCAATTTCACCAGCGCGACCCGTCGCGACCCGCCGCCGCTGACCGTGACTTTTTTCTCACCGTCAGCGAGCACGGCGCCGTCGAGCCGGCACAACCGCCAGCGCAGGCGGCCCCGCAGCGTCAGCGGGCCGTCGTTGCTAACATGCAATTCAGCGCCGGTGAAGGTGTTGCGGTAATAATTGCCCCGCCCCGCGCCGTCCGCGCCGCGCCGGACGACCGACACCAGCAGCGGGTTGAAAAACTTTTTCGCGGCGAAATGCAGCGCCTTCCAGCCGCCGCCGAACTCGATGCTGCTCCACGACACCGCCGGCCAGCAGTCGTTCAACTGCCAGTACAACGTCCCCATGCAGCGCGGTTGCAGGCGGCGGAAATGCTCAATCCCCACCTTGAGGCAGTGCGCCTGGTTGAGTTGCGACAAATAAGCCGCCGCGCGGTAATCCCCGGGCAGGCGGTAACGCTCCAGGATATAGTGAAAAATCATCTGGCTGCCCGACACCGTCTGGCCGGCCGCCTTGCATTTTTGGTGCGTCTCGAAGGTCGCGGAAAACGCGTTCAATTCCTCCGGCGGGCAAAACGACTCCGCCACCGTCAGCGACGGGAAAGACTGCATCCCGAACTCCGACAAAAACCGGTGCCGTTTGGCCAAATAACGCTCGGCGGGCACTCCCTTGAACCACACCTCCCAGTCGTGCGCGTCGCCGAACGGCCGGCCGCGATGCTGTCTGGTCCAGCCAGGCGAGGTTTCCCAATACGGCGTCACGCCGTCGATTTGCGCGACCGTCAGCGGCAGGATTTTTCTAAAAATCGCCTGATAGGGTTCGGCGAATTTTCGCGCCGTCAGCGCCGCGCGGTTCATCAGCGCGATTTCGTTGTTGCCGCACCACAGCAGCAAACAGGCGTGGTGCCGCAGTCGCCGCACCTGTTGCTCCGCCTCGGTCCTGACCAAGCGCAAAAACTTCGCGTCGCCCGGATACAGCGTGCAGGCGAACATGAAATCCTGCCACACCAGCAGCCCCAGTTCGTCGCAGCGGTCATAAAAGTAATCCGGCTCATACACGCCGCCGCCCCACACACGAATGGTGTTCATGTGCGCCGCCGCCGCCGAGCGTAATAGGTTGTCATAGTCAGCGTCCCGCAGGCCGCCGACGAAACTGTGCGCGGGAATCCAGTTCGCCCCCTTGCAAAAAATCGGGCGCCCGTTGATTTCAAACTGGAATTTTTTGCCAAACTCGTCGCGCGCCTGATTGAGCCGCAACGTCCGCAATCCAATGCGCCGCTGCCAGTGACCGGCGGGTTGCCCGTCCGCGTCGCGCAAAGTCACCGTCAGCGTGTACAACGGCTGTTCACCGTGGCCGCGCGGCCACCACAAACGCGGATTCCGCACCGTCAGCGTCAGTGTGTCCGCCCGCGCGACCGGCGCGCCGTCGAGTTCCAGCGCCGCTGACCATGACCAGCCGGCGGGAAGTTTTTTCGACAATTCAGGCGTCAGGGTCAGCGTCACGCGACCGTCAGCGTGCCGCTGCGCGACACGCACCGACTCGATTCTCACGCCGTCGTGCCCGGCCAAATAAATCGGCCGCCAGACGCCGGCGGTGACGAGCCGCGGCCCCCAGTCCCAGCCGAACTGGCATTGCTGTTTGCGGATGCGGACACAGCCGCCGACGGGGTCGTTGAACTCCTGCGGCGTGAAATTCCGGCGGTGCGTCCTGACAAATTGCTCCGCGCTGGCGAATTGCACCGTCAGCGTGTTGCCGCGCGGCCGCAGCAGTTTTTTCACCGCGACGCGGTAAGTGTGAAACATGTTCTCGCCGCGCAAAATCTCGCGGCCGTTAAGCGCCACGCTGACGATGGTGTCCAGCCCTTCCGCCACCAAATCCACGCACCGCCGCGCCAGCAGGCCACGGTCGGCGTCAAACTCGCAGCGATATTCCCAGTCCCGTTCGCC
>JAISDC010000025.1 GCA_031265105.1 Verrucomicrobiales bacterium | reverse complement strand
GCGTGGCGAACAACCAACTGACCTTCAACGCCACCGCCGTCCCGGAACCCTCCACCTGGTTCCTCATCGGCGCCGGCCTCGGCGCGCTGGCCCTCATCCGCCGCCGTTCGTCCTAACGGCACCTTGGCCCACAGAGAACCACAGAGAAGACACGGAGAGCCACAGAGATTTTATTAACTTAAAAAATAAACTCTGTGTTTCTCCGTGCCTACTCTGTGTCCCTCTGTGTCGCTTTGATTCGCTACGCTAGGGTCACTGGAGCGGGCATGGAGTAGCCCGCTGACTTTAGATTCGCTACGCTAGGGTCACTGGAGCGGGCACGGAGTAGCCCGCTGACTTTAGTGTCCAACCAAAAAAACTCCGCGCCTCCGCGTCTCTGCGGTTAACTTTCATTTGCCCACTTAGCGGCGCAAAATTTTGTCATCGCGCCAGCTCACAGCACCAGCAGCGATGCCGCCCAGACGCACGCGAACGAGACCAGCCCCATCACCAGCGTGACCGAGCCGAAAATGATGATCAGGCCGGTGGAACTCATGGCCGCGCCGAAGCCTTCTTTCAGCACGGGCACGACTTGCGCCACCGGCAGCGCCACCACCGCGAGCAGCAGCGAGACCAGCAACAGCGAGACAAACGCGTTCAGCTTTAATTTCGAGGTTAAAAAGACTATCGCCAAAATGGCGGTTGACACGAACACGACGGTGAAAACAGGGGACATGGGGGTTTAGGAATTAAGATTTATGATTCTTAATTTTTGTGCCTCCGGCGTATTGGTAACTAATTTCGCCGAGGGCGCTGACCGTGGAAATCATAAATCTTAATTCTCACCGCTCTCCCGCCACGCGGATTTCCACGCGGCGATTGCGGGCCTGCTCGTCAACCGTGCCTTGCGGGTTGACGATGGGGCGGGACTTGCCGTACCCGCGACTAGTGATGCGCGCGGCGGCCAGGCCACTGTGTTGCCGCAGGAAATCCGCCACCGCCCGGGCGCGCGCCTCGCTGAGCCGCTGGTTGTAGGCGTCGGCGCCGAACGTGTCCGTGTGGCCCTCGACGGTGATTTGCGCCCGGGTGGCGCGCGCCAGCTCGGTGGCGATTTGGCCCAGGGCGTCTTGCGCCGCCGGCTTCAGTTGGGCGGAATCAAATTCAAACAACACATCGCTCGACAGCCGAATCAAAATCGGCTGCGCCGCCGGGCGCGGCACGGCCTCCGGCGCGCGCAAATCCGCCAGCGCTGACAGTTCGTTGAACCCCGGCACGCCCCGCGGCGCGGTCGCCCCCCCGGCCCCGCCCGGCCCGCCCGCCAGATTGCCCGGCGTCAGCGCCGCGTTGGCCTCCCGCAACGCGGCGGTGCTGGCCGCGTCCGCCAGCGCCCGCGCGACCTGCGGCACCTGGCCGTCCGCCGCCAGCGGCAGGGCGGAAAAAGACTGCACCGGGATGGCGGCACTGTCAGCGCCCAGCGCGGCGGGCGGCTGATCAATCAAACGCGGCACAGGCAGACTCGGCACCTTGAGCGGGCCGTCGAAGGCGGCGATTTTTTCCGGCTGCAATTCCACCGGCCCGAGCCGGTTAACCATCGCGCCGGGATCGGCCGCCTTCGGCAACAAGTCCGGCGCGGGTTCCAGTTGCTGCGGGTCAACGGTGGCGCGCGCGACATGGAACCGCGCGGGCTGCATCGGGTCAACCATCGGCCGGCCGAACCCGACATCCACGCCGCGAAAATAAACATACAGCGCCAGATGCGTCAGCAGGGACAACAGCACCGCCGCCACGAGCCACCGGCCCGGCAGATAACGCGCCTCGGTTGTTGCAGTACGGACCATGCGGGCAATGTAGCGGGCGACGGGAATTTTAGCGAGCAGTTTGACGGGGAGAGATGGGAAGGAAGTTTTTGAGTTTATTGAGTTTTTTAAGTTGGCGCGGTTCCGCGCAACTCAACAAACCTAAAAAACTTAGTAAACTCAAAAAACTTAATAAACTTCCTCCCCTCTCCCCACCCCGCTATGGTTACGTCGATATGCGAGTTATTTCGAATCCGCGGTTGATGCAACGCGCGGCGCTGCGGTTGCGATGCCAAGGCCGGCGCATCGCGCTGGTGCCGACCATGGGCGCGTTGCACGAGGGGCACCTCAGCCTGATCCGGCTGGCGCGGCGGCACGGCGCGGTGGTGGTGCTGAGCATTTACGTCAACCCGACGCAATTCGGGCCGCGGGAGGATTTCGCCAGCTACCCGCGCCCGTTCGCCCGCGACCGGCGGCTGGCCGCTGACAGTGGCGTGGATATTTTGTTCGCGCCGAACAATCTGCACGCTGACGATGCCTCGACCACGGTCAGCGAGTCCGCGCTGTCGCGGGGCCGTTGCGGCGCGTTTCGCCCCGGCCACTTCGACGGAGTGGCGACGGTGGTAACAAAGTTGTTCAACCTGACGCAGCCCGACGTGGCGGTGTTCGGGCAAAAGGACGCGCAACAGTGCGACGTGGTGGAGCGCCTGGCGCGGGACTTGAATTTCCCGGTGAAAATCATCCGCGCCCCCATCGCGCGCGACGCCGCCGGAGTGGCCCGCAGTTCCCGCAACGCCTACCTCAGCGCCGCGGAATCCGCGGTGGCGGAGCGCTTCGCCGCGGCGTTGCGCCAGGCGGTCAGCGTCAGCGACACCCGGCGCCGCCTTGCCACCATCAGCGGCCTGCGCGTGCAATACGTCGAGGCCGTCAATCACCGGCTCTGCGCGGCAGTATGCGTCGGCCACACGCG
Organism: Verrucomicrobiales bacterium; assembly: GCA_031265105.1. Lineage (GTDB taxonomy): Bacteria > Verrucomicrobiota > Verrucomicrobiia > Methylacidiphilales > JAAUTS01 > JAIRPN01. The sequence continues at coordinate 9,349 of JAISDC010000025.1, read as the reverse complement.
ATTAATCGACAACGTGCCGCTAAAAAAAAGTCAACGGCAACCCGCCAGCTAAACCATGTCATCCCACCGTCAGCGCCAGCGATTTTTTAATTTTGCGCTGCAACTTTGCATTTTGCACTTGGCATTTTTAATTGCGCAACCGGCGCCAGCCCGGTCAGCGGAAATATGGCAGGAAACCAAAATCAACGGCCGTTCCTGCGTGACCTTCGCCTCCTTCTGCGAGTTCTACGAGTTCAATCAGATCCCGGTGCCGGAGCGGGACGCCTTCACCATCAGCAGCGTGTACGGCAGCCTGACCCTCAAGGCGAACTCGCGCGAGGCGTTCTTCAACGGCCGCCAGTTGTGGCTCAGTTTCCCGTTCATCCGTGACGACCAGGGCAACGCCTATGTGCCGCGGCTGGACGTGATTAAATTGTTCGACCCGCTATTGCGTCGCAACGAAATAGCGCCGCGCAAAAAAGTGCTCGGCGTGGTGATTGACCCCGGTCACGGCGGCGCTGACCATGGCACCCGCAGTCGCGCCAATTATTACGAAAAGACCGCCGCCCTGGACACTGCCAGGCGGTTGCAGGCGATCCTGCAAGCGCGGAAAATTCCGACCTTCATGACCCGCGCCGAGGATGTCTTCATCACCCTGGAAGAACGCTGCGCCCTCGCCAACCGGCACCGGGACTGGATTTTCGTCAGTTTGCATTACAACGAAGCCCGGCCCGGCGCGCACGGGGTGGAAACCTATTGCCTAACCCCGCAATACGCCGCCTCGACCGCTGACGGCGGCAGTCCGCGCAGCGGCGACCGCGAGCAGCAGCCCGGCAACCAGCACGACGCGCTTAACATCTTGCTGGCCGATTACGTGCAGGCCGAGATGACCAAACTGCACAGCAGCCAGGGCGACCGCGGCATCAAACGCGCCCGGTTTGTGGTGTTGCGCGACACCGAGATTCCGGCGATTCTGGTGGAAGGCGGCTTTCTCAGCAGCCCGGTGGACGCCGGCCTGATTACCACCGGCGCTTACCGCCAAAAACTGGCCGAGGCGATTGCGCGCGGCGTCGGCAATTACCTGGACTTGATGACCAGTCCCGTGGGCAAGGCGCCGACCGTGCTCAAGCCGGTTGACCGGCCAAAATTCCGCGCGCCGACGGCCTCGACGCTCAAACCGGTCGCCGCACCGTCAGCGGCCCCCGTGCCGGTAATCCCGAATCTGCGGGAAATCACCCGCCCCGTGCCCGCGCCCGCGCCAGTCGCACCGGAACAGCCTCCGTCCGCTGACAGTGAGCCGGCGGGCACCGTCAGCGGCACCTGATTTTACGGTTTTTGAAAATTTGGTTGCCACCAAGCTGAAAAACCGCATAATGCGCCCCTGCTTTTTGCAAAGATTGCGGAATTTTTGCACCCATAGCTCAATTGGATAGAGCATCTGACTACGGATCAGAAGGTTTGAGGTTCAACTCCTCATGGGTGCGCAGCTTTTTAATACAGTCATCACATGGTTAAACCTATCCAGACTTTGAAAGTTGTCAGCCTTGGCAATTCCAAGGGGATTCGCCTGCCGCGAACACTTTTGACGCGTTACCACATCGGCGCCAATGTTCGCGTGGAAACCACCGACAAGGGAATTTTATTGTCATCCATCGCGGATCGAAAAAAAAGCTGGGAAGACACCTTCAAAGCCATGGCCGCCGCCAATGACGACCAATTCAAAGACTTGGCGACCACCATTCACGACGGCTTGGAAAATTTGTGATTATACCGATTCGTTATGGAATTTATCTGGCCAACCTGAACCCGGCCTTGGGTAGTGAAATTAAAAAAACGCGCCCGGTGGTAGTGATTAGCCAGGACGCCATGAACCGCCATCTGGATACCGTTGTCATTTGCCCATTAACCACCAAATTGCATCCCGATTGGCGTAGTCGCATCCAAATCACTTGCGCCGGCAGCAAAGCCGAGCTTGCCGTTGATCAAATCCGCGCCATCAGCAAGCAACGCCTTATCAAAAAATACGATACACTAAAGGCAAAAGACGCTGAAACGCTGCGAGGACTGATCGTCGAAATGTACGGACTGGAATAACCCGTTACAGTTCAAGCCTTGCCGCCGAAGCTGGTGTAATCGTCCAGGTCGAGCAGGTCAAAGATGGTGCGGATGTCGTCGCGCTCCTTGTTTTTCTCGGCGACCGAGGCGTTCAGATGCTCGCGGAAACCGATAGTGCCGGGGGTGTATTGCTCCATGAATGCCGACCACTGCGCGATTTCATGCGGGGCGCGCGGCGCGACGGTGTTGAGCCATTGCAAAATGGCAAAGTCGCCCTGGCCGGTTTTGAGTTGCTCCAGCAATCCTTCCGGCTTGACGCCGAGGAATTCGAACAGGCGCTGGTCGAGCGGGTTGCCGTATTTGTACTCGCCGTTCTTGCCCGCCAGCGTGGCGCGGCCCTTGTCGAGCACGCGCGGCAGGATGACGTAGCCGCCGAGCCGCGCGCGCGGGCTGCGCGGCGGGCGTTGGGTGAGGTCGGGGATGTGATGGATGTTCAGTTTCATGGTTGGGGGCTTTCGGTTGAGGATTGCTGATGGTCAGCGGGCGGATTGGCCACTGTGGCGAGGCGCCAGGCGCGGCCGTCGTCCCGTTGAAAGGTAAAAATCAGCGTCTGCGGCGCCAACGGCTCGCTGACGGTGAGTTGGCGCGCGGTCACCAGCGCGGTCACGGTCGCCAGGCCGCCGCTGACTATCACCTCTTTGCGGGTAAAAGCAAAGCTGACCGTCAGCGCCGGATTCTGGCGCTTGACGCTGACGATGGCTTGCAGCAAATCGTCGCGCTCAAAAAGCCATGCGCTGTCGCGGTGGTTGACCGTGACGCTCACCGTTGACGCGAACAACGGCCGCAACGCCGCGCCGTACCGCGCCAGGTCCAGCCCGCCGCCGTCCAGCGGGGCGGAGATTTTTTCCTGCAACGCCAGCATGGTGTTTTGCACGCGGCGCGCCTCGGTAAAGACCAGCAGCCGCAACGCCACGCCGCTGACCGTGAGCAACGCCAGCAGGACGGCAATGAACTTGTATTTTCCGGGCATAAGTTAACACCGTCAGCGGCGCTTGATTAATTCCTCGGCAATTTGCACCGCGTTCCACGCCGCGCCCTTGAGCAACTGGTCGCCGCTGACGAACAGCGCCAGGCTGTGACCGTCAGCGTCCGCGAGCCGCAGGCGCCCCACATGCACGTCCAGGTCGCCCGTGGCTTCAAGCGGCATGGGAAAATGGTTGCCAACGGCGTCGTCCACCAGTTTCACCCCCGCTGACCGCGCGAGAATCGCGCGCGCCGTGGCGACGCTGACCGGGCGCTCGGTCTCGATGACCACCGACTCCGAGTGGGCGCGGAGCACCGGCACGCGGATGCAGGTCGGCACCACGGCCAGTTCCGGCAAGTGAAACATCTTGCGGATTTCCTCGACCAGCTTGTTCTCCTCCTCGTTATAACCATTGGCGCTGATACTGGTGTTATGTGAAAACAGGTTGAACGCCAGTTGATGCGGGAACACTTTCTTCTCAATTGGCCGCCGCTCGACGTGCGCCCGGGTCTGCTCCTCCAACTCCGCCATCGCCTGCGCGCCGGCGCCGCTGGCCGACTGGTAGGTGGACACCACGACGCGCTTGAGGCCGAAGGCCGCGTGCAGCGGCCAGATGGCCACCGCCAGAATCGCCGCGCAACAGTTCGGGTTGGCGATTAGTCCCTTGTTGTTTTGCGCGTCCCGCTGATTGACCTCGGGCACCACCAGCGGCACGTCCGCCTGCATGCGGAAGGCGGAGGAATTGTCCACCACCAGCGCGCCGGCCGCGATGGCCGCCCCGACAAACTCGCGGGAACGGGTCGCGCCCGCGCTGAAAAAGGCGTAATCAACGCCGGCGAAGGCGCTGGCGGTGAGTTCCTCGACCGGGTAAGTTTTCCCGCTGAATGTGAGCCGCTTGCCGACCGACCGCGCGGAGGCGAGCAATTTCAGGCCGGCCACCGGGAAGTTACGCCGCTCCAGCACGCGCAAGATTTCGCCCCCGACCGCGCCCGTCGCGCCCACCACCGCCACATTGTATCCGCTGTTACTCATAAATCAGCGCCGCATTATAATTCAGTCCCGGCCCGGCGCAAGCACGGGTTTCGGGCGCTGACGGTGTCACACGGGCCGGCATCCTGGTTTGGTCAGGGTGCCGGATTGGTCGCCGCCGGGGCCGGCTTGGGGTTGAGCAAGTTATTTAGGTCGTCGAACAGGCTTTGGTTTTTCTCCTGCTGGGTGGCGGACGCCGGGGTACCGTCGCCAAGAACGATTTTGGGATTGTCGGCGAAACCGCTGACCGTGAGGGGCAGTTTGAATTGTGACGGAAGCTTGGGCGTTTCCGTGGCGGTTGGCGGCGATTGGGCGGTGGAATTTTTCAGGCTGTTGACGCTGCCGATGATATTTCCTACGGTTTGCGCGACTTGGAGGAGGCCGGGGGCCAGGGTGATTTCACCTTTCAAGTCCAGGCTTTCGTCGAAGCCGATGGGGCCGCTGAGGGTGATGGAAAGGTTGGGGGAGTTGACTTCAAGCGGGGCCAGTTGGATTTTTTTCCCGGCCAGGGTGAACATGCTTTGGATGTTGTCGAACCGGCCTTCCTGCAATACGGAGATGCCGCTGACGCTGCCGATGATGCTGGTAAATTTTTGATAGCTTTGCAGTTTGCCAATCACCGGGCCGAGGATGAGCAAATCTCCTTTGCCGGTCAGGTCTTGCGGCGCGTCAAAGTTGCCGCTGCCGGTGAAGTGCGCGTCGAGCTTGCCGCTGACGGCGGGCGGGGCGTCGTCGAGGTCGGCCAGCAGGAGACTCAAATCCGCGCCGCTGACGGTGACGGTGGCGTCGAAAACGGCGGGCGCCGCGGCCAGGTTGAGGATGGCGCCGCCGGCCAGGGTGCCTTGGTAAAATCCGGCCTGCACGGGCGCGAGCTTGAGTTGGTTGCCGCTGAAGGTTAGCGGGACGGTGACATCGCTGACGGTGACGCCGGGTTTAACGGTGAGTTGGCGGATGTTGAGGGTGCCGCGGGCTTGCAGACCGGCGGCCAATTGCGACAGCGCGGCGTGCAAGCTGGCGTTTTCCGCTGACAACAGCAGGCTGCGGTCGCCGGCATAAACCGTCAATCGCGCATCACGCGCGACAATCTCCGGCAGCGAGAACTCCAGCGGCGAGGCGGACGGCGCACTGGCAACGCCGCCGGTCGTGATGCCGGCGGGCGGGGCGGCGGTTTGGGTGAACGGCAGCGGGAGCGCGCCGGCGGCATCCTGGCGGGCGATGATGACCGGCGTGTCGAGTTCAATCTTCGCCACCGTCCGCGGCTTGACCAGCAGGGCGAGCGGCGAGTAACTGGCTTTGATGGCGCGGACGCTGAGGAATTTCTCGCCCGCCGCGCCGCCGCCGGCCAGGGCGGGGATGCTGACGCCGTCGAGTTCCGCGCTGAACAGGCCGAGGCGCAGTCGCTCAATTTCCACGTCAACGCCGGCGCTCGCGGTGAGTTTGGCTATGAGCAGTTGTCGGAACTCGGGACTGTTGACCTTGTTCACGCCCCACCACAACCCGGCGCCGAGCACTAGCAGGATGAGCAAAATGACGAGGCCGATGACGGTGATGATCTTTTGGAACATGTCGGTAATGGTAGGACAAAAATCACAAAATTCAAATCGCAAATCGCAAAACTACAACTGATTAATCCAAAATCGAGGCGGTTCCTCGCTCCCGGCAAGGTTCGAACTTGCGGCCAACGGATTAGAAATCCGCTGCTCTATCCACTGAGCTACGGGAGCCGTCGCTGACGGTGACAGTTTGCCCGCCCGCCGGCTGTTCGTCAAGATGTTGAACCGCGAAGGCGCCAGGAGCCGAAGGATTTTGGCAAACAAAACTTAACCGCCGAGACGCGGCGGCGCGGAGATTTTTTTCATTAACACTCCGCGTCTTTGCGGTGAACGTGACCGTCAGCGGCTAAACCTCACGGCTCCAGCGCCACGATTTTGCCGTTTTCAATGACGTGAATTTTGGTGCCGTAGCGGCGGGCGTCGGCCCGCGCGCGTTTTGCCGCGCGGCGCAATGCGCGCCCCACTGCCGCGGCGAAGGATAATTCTTTTTTGGGCGGGGTTTTAGGCTTCATGGCTTTGCTCCAGCAATCAAGCTACTTGCGCCAACTGCGCGGTGACGAACCCGTTCAGGCTTTGCCCATGGCTCTTGGCGATGGCGATTAAGCGGCGGTGCAAGTCCGGCGACACGCGCAACGTGAAGGTGCCGCTTATCGGCTTCTCCGGTTGTTCCTTGCGCTCGCGGCAAAACGCCAGGTAATCATCCACGCTCTCGCGGAACGCCCGCTTCAACTCTGTCACACTGCGACCTTGAAAAGTTATCACATCGTTCAAGCCGATCACCTCGCCGTGAAAAATCTCCGCCGCATCGTCGTAGCTCACGCTGCCGTTGTAATTTTTATAGGTCATCATAACGCACTCCCGCATTTTCCAAGAAACGCCGCACACTTTTCAACGCGCCTTTGTCCGTTGTCGGCCGCGGATGCGGGCGGTGAAACACCGCGCGTACCCCATTGAGCCATAGCCGCACCCGCGAACCGTTGCCCTCGCTAATCTCGCCACCCAGCGCCACCATCAGTTTCTCAATGTCACGCCAATTCACATCCCCGCGTATCGGCGTGTCAAAAATCAACCTCAGCGTTTCCCTATGTTTGTTATTCAACAAGGAAGTGGTATCAATTTTTGCCACCGTGTCAATGCATTTCAGCATTAACCCTTTCCCTCTACGAGGGGAAAATTATTGCTGTCGCCAAGGCAAAGTAAATTGCGTTACTTCAATTCTTATTTTTTATTTACGAACCTGGGAAAACAGCCACGGAAACAGTTCGGGGTCGCGGTAGGCGGGGCCCCAGGAGCCGTGGCCGACTTTTTGTTCGGCGGGATATTCGGTGTATTTCGGGGTGCCGCCGGCGGCTTGCATGGCGGCTATCATGTTGCGGGTGCGGTTGACTTTCACCGCGCCATCGTCAGCGGCGTGGAAGGCCCAGACCGGTAGTTTGGCGACTTCGGCGGTGACGGTGGTTTCATCCCCGCCGCCGCAGATGGGGACGGCGGCGGCGAAGCGCGCGGGGTAGCGGGTGACGCAGTCCCAGGTGCCGTAGCCGCCCATGGAGATGCCGCTGACGTATATGCGGTTGAGGTCAATGTCAGCGGCGTATTCTTGTTCGACGCTGCCTAATATGGCGAGGGCGAGGCGCATGGCGTCGCTCGGCTCTGCGGGGCGGACGCCAACGTCGGCGCCCCAGGGCATGTTGACCCATTGTTGGTTCAGCGGGCATTGTGGGACGATGACGTAGGCGGGGTATTGCGCGCGGTTGGCGGGGGTGGCGAATTGGCCGGCGCAATGGATGAGTTGTTTGAGGTTGTCATCGCCGCGCTCGCCCGCGCCGTGGAAGAACAGCACGACGGGATATTTTTTGCCGGCGGTCAGCGGTTTGGGGGTGAGTAGGCGATAGCCCATCCGCTCGCCGGACGGTGCTTCATATACGCGGACGGTGTATTCGTCCTGCCAGGTTTGGCCGTTGCTGGTGACGGTGGCGGCGCTCTGGGCCAGGGCGACGCTGCCGATGACTAGTAATTTAGTGGTGGTGTTCATAAGAGGGGTGCTCACATGGTGAATCGTTCGCCGAGGTAGATTTCGCGCGCGATGGGGTCGTTGATTAAAAATTCGCTGGTGCCTTCGCTCTCGACTTTGCCGTCGCAGATGAGGTAGGCGCGGTCCACCACGGTCAGCGTCTCGCGCACGTTGTGGTCGGTGATGAGGATGGCAACGCCTTTGTTGCGGATGCTGATGATGAGGTCCTGGATGTTGTTGACTGCCAGCGGGTCCACGCCGCTGAATGGCTCGTCGAGCAGTAATATCACGGGGTCGGTGGACAGGCAGCGGGCGATGGACAAGCGGCGCTTTTCGCCGCCGGATAGCATGTACGCCTTGCTTTTGCGAATTTGGGTCAGGCCGAATTCATCCAGCAGCGCCTCCAATTTCTGCTGCCGCCCCTCGCCGGTCATGTGCAGCGTCTCCAGAATCGCCATCAGGTTGTCCTCCACCGACAGCTTGCGGAAGATGGATTCATCCTGCGGCAGGTAGCCGATGCCGCGCCGCGCCCGGCGGTACATCGGCATGTGCGCGATGTTTTCGCCGTTGAGGTAAATGTCGCCGCTGGTGGGGCGCACGAGGCCGACAATCATGTTGAAGGTGGTGGTTTTGCCGGCGCCGTTTTTGCCCAGCAGGCCGACGACCTCGCCCGGGTTGACGTATAGGCTGACGCCGTTCACCACGTTGCGGGTTACGCCCTTGGTGCGGTAGGCTTTCAGCAATTCAACGGCTCTGATGATTGGTTCGGCCATCGTGGTTCGTTGGTTCTGGCGCTATTCGTTGGAGTAAAATTTGACCTTGCTGCGGCCCTCGACATCCATGCGGTCGGTGCCGGGATACAGGTAAATCACTTCGCCGGTGACTTGGTTGTCGCCCTGCTGGACGATGGGATTGCCGGTCAGCTTCAGCTTCTTGTCGGCCACGAGGTATTCCGCCTCGCGACTGGTTGCGCGCTGACGGTCGCCTTGCTGGAATTTGATATTGCCGCGCGCCACCATCCGCTCGATGTTGTTGTCCTGGTCGAAAAACAAGGTCATCTCGTCGGCGGTCATTTCAAAGCCGGGGTCAACCACGTGCACGTTGCCGACAAACACGCCGGAATGCTTGGACAAATCCAGCCGGAAGGTGTCGCTGTCCACGACCGTTTCTCTCATCGCGCCGCTCGATGCCTCCTTCGTTCCGCTCAATCTCAGTGACGGCGCGGAATTGTTGTTCGCGGTTGCTGTTTCATTCGGCGACTTGACGCCGCCGCTGTTCGTTCCGTCAGGCGCTGACGGTGCGGTCTGCGCCGACGCGGTTAGCGCAGTCAACAGGCTGGCTAGCACCGCGCTGACAGTGGCTTTGCGCCATTGGTTGATTGGGTTGGTTGATATCATGGCTTCACTTTCTCGCCGCCCTGGGCCGACGGCACGGGCTGATCGCCCAGAATTTCCCCCTTTTGCGTGATGACCACTCGCACACGCTTGCTGAACACTCCTTTGGAATTTTTGATGTCCCAGTCCATGTTGACCGAGGTCAGGGTGAACTCAGGCTGCACCACGGTCACCCCGCTGCCGGTGGTCAGCCGTTTTTCCTCGCTCCAAAAATCGCTCTCCGGCGAAATCAGCTTGGTGCCGATGTTGTCGCCGCTGAAGATATTAATCCGCAGGTCGCGTACCCGGATGCGGTTCTGGCTCA
>JAISDC010000015.1 GCA_031265105.1 Verrucomicrobiales bacterium | reverse complement strand
AAAGCGCTACGCGCCGCCGCGTTATTTTTAAGCTTTGAAAATTTGACATATCAATGTATCATGATAGACAGATATTTATGATTAAACCGGTTTTATCAGCAGGAGTCGCGGCGCTGGAGCAGGCGCTCAGGGAACGCATTGTAATCATTGACGGGGCGATGGGGACGATGGTGCAGCATCGCAATTTGACCGAGGCCGAGTTCCGCGGGGAACGCTTCCAGGACTGGCCGTGCGACCTGAAGGGCAACAATGACGTGCTGAACGTCACCAGGCCGGAGGTGATTGAGGCCATCCACCGCGCATATCTTGACGCGGGCGCGGATATCATCGAGACCAACACGTTCAATTCCCAGGCGATCTCGCTTGCCGACTACGGCATGGCGGAACTGGCGTATGAACTGGCGCGCGCGGGCGCGGCGGTGGCGCGGCGCGCCGCTGACGGTGTGTTGCGCGAACAGCCGGGGCGCCAATGCTGGGTGGCGGGGGCGCTCGGTCCGACGACGAAAACCGCCTCGATGGCCACTGACATTGACGACCCGTCGAAGCGCGCCGTCACGTTTGACGAGCTGGCCGCCGCCTACGCCGAGCAGGCGCGCGGGCTGCTGGACGGCGGCGCTGACATACTGCTAGTGGAAACGATTTTTGACCCGCTCAACGCGAAGGCGGCCTTTTTCGCGATTGAACAAGTCTTCGACGAGCGCGGCGCGCGCGTGCCGCTGATGGCGAGCGTGACGTTTATCCAGGCGGGCAGCAACCGCGGCGCGACCGGGCAGACGGTCGAGGCGTTCTGGCATTCCATCGCGCACGTGCCGCTGCTGAGCGTCGGCTTGAATTGCGCGCTGGGGCCGGGGGACATGCGGCCGCTGTTGCGGGAATTGTCGCGCCTGGCACCGGTGCGGGTGTCGTGCCATCCGAACGCCGGCCTGCCCGACCCGCTGTTGCCGACGGGTTTTCCCGAGACGCCGGAGAGCATGGCGCCGCAGTTGCGCGAGTGGGCGGCGGCGGGCTGGCTGAACCTGGTCGGCGGCTGTTGCGGCACCACGCCCGCGCACATTCGCGCCATCGCCGACGCGGTGCGCGGCCTGCCGCCGCGCGTGGTGCCGGTGGCGCCGCCGCTGCTCAGACTGAGCGGGCTGGACCCGCTGACGGTGACGCCGGAATCGAATTTCATCAACGTCGGCGAGCGCACCAACGTGACCGGCTCGCCGAAATTCGCCAAGCTCATCCTCAGCGGCGACTTTGAGGGGGCGGTCGAGATTGCGCGGCAGCAAATCGACAATGGCGCGCAAATCATTGATGTGTGCATGGACGAGGGCATGTTGGACGCGGAACAGGCGATGACGCGCTTCCTGAATTTGCTGGCGTTCGAGCCGGATCTCGCGCGGGTGCCGGTGATGATTGACAGCTCCAAGTGGCCGGTGCTGGAAGCCGGGTTGAAATGCCTGCAAGGCAAGGGCCTGGTCAACTCCATCAGCCTGAAGGAAGGCCCGGAGGAATTTTTGCGCCAGGCGCGGCTGATTCGGCGTTACGGCGCGGCGGCGGTGGTGATGTTGTTTGACGAGCGCGGGCAGGCGGACACGCTGGCGCGCAAAATCGAGGTGGCGGAGCGGGCGTATGAATTGCTCACGGTCAGCGCCGGGTGGCCGCCGGAGGACATCGTGTTTGACCCGAACGTGCTGACGGTCGGCACCGGCATCGAGGAGCATAACAATTACGCGGCGGATTTCATCGCGGCGGTGCGCCACATAAAAAAAAAGTACCCGCTGGTCACCGTCAGCGGCGGGATAAGTAACGTCTCGTTCGCCTTTCGCGGCAACCGGCCCGTGCGCGAGGCGCTGCACGCGGCGTTTTTGTATCACGCCATCCGCGCGGGGCTGGGCATGGGCATTGTCAACGCGGGCCTGCTGACGGTGTACGACGAGGTGCCCGCGGAGTTGCTGACGCTGGCCGAGGATTTGCTGTTCAACCGCCGGCCCGACGCCACCGAGCGGCTGGCGCGTTACGCCGGCGCGACCGGCGCGGCCGCTGACGGTGACGGCCCGGCGGCGGCGGCGTGGCGCGACGGCACGGTGGAGGAACGCCTGGCGCACGCGCTGGCGCGGGGCGTGACCGAGTTCATTGATTGCGACGTTGACGAGGCGCGGCTGCAGTACGGGCATCCGCTGGCGGTCATCGAGGGGCCGCTGATGGCGGGCATGGGCGCGGTCGGCGAGTTGTTCGGGGCGGGCAAAATGTTTCTGCCGCAGGTGGTGAAAAGCGCGCGGGTGATGAAAAAAGCGGTGGCGCGGCTGGAGCCGTTCATGGCCGCCGCGCGCGCCGCTGACGGTGACGGCAACGCGCCGCGCCGCAAAAAAATCATCCTCGCCACGGTGAAGGGCGACGTGCACGACATCGGCAAGAACATCGTCAGCGTGGTGCTGGCTTGCAACAATTATGAAGTCATCGACCTGGGCGTGATGGTGCCGTGCGAGAAAATCCTGGCCGCGGCCAAGGCGGAACAGGCGGACGCCATCGGCCTCAGCGGCCTGATTACGCCGTCGCTGGACGAGATGGCGCGCAATGCCGCCGAACTGGAGCGGCAGGGGTTGACGGCGCCGCTGCTGATTGGCGGCGCGACGACCAGCGCGACGCACACGGCGGTGAAAATCGCCCCCGCGTGCCGCGCGCCGGTGTGCCATATTACCGACGCCTCGCGGGTCGGTGTCGTGCTGGCGCGCCTGTTGCGGCCCGCGGGGCGCGACGCCTTTGTCAACGAACTGCGCGCGCAGCAGCAACGCGCGCGCGAGGCGCACGATCAGCGGCAGGCGCGGCAACTGCTTACCCTTGACGCGGCGCGGGCCGGCGCTTTCCGTCCCGACTGGGCGGCGGCGGAATTGCCCGTGCCGGCGTTCACCGGCGCGCGGGTGGTGCGCGGGGTCACCATCAGCGACCTCGCGCCGTTCATTGACTGGTCGCCGTTTTTCCACGCCTGGGAGTTGCGCGGGCGTTATCCGCGGATTCTGGACGACGCCACGGTCGGCGCGCAGGCGCGCGAGTTGTTCGCCGACGCGCAACAGTTGCTGACGCTGATGCAGCGCGAGCAATGGTTGCGCCCGCAGGCGGTGTACGGTTTTTTTCCCGCCAACAGCGACGGCGACGACATCCGCGTGTTCAACGCCGACGGCGCGGTCATGCACATCGTGCACACGCTGCGGCAGCAAATGGTCAAGCCGGACGGTTCGCCGCACTACGCGCTGGCGGATTTCATCGCGCCGCTGACGGCGGGGCGGCGGGATTATCTCGGCGCGTTCGCGGTGACGGCGGGGGCGGAAACCGAGGCGCTGGCGCTGCGCTTCGCGCGCAACGCGGACGATTACTCGGCGATTTTGTTGAAGACCCTGGCCGACCGGCTGGCCGAGGCGTTCGCCGAGTATCTGCATCAACGGGCGCGGCGGGACTGGGGTTACGGCGCGCGGGAACAGCTCGCCAACGACGAGTTAATCGCGGAGCGATACCGCGGCATCCGGCCCGCGCCGGGTTATCCGGCCTGCCCGGATCATTCGGAAAAGACCGGGTTGTTCGACTTGCTGGCGGTCGGGCAACATACCTGCATTCGCCTGACGGAAAACCTGGCGATGACGCCGGCGGCCTCGGTGAGCGGCTGGTATTTTGCCCATCCCCAGGCGAAATATTTCGGTGTGGGCCACATTGGGCGGGATCAATACGAGGATTATAAACGGCGCAAACAGGCGGACGGCGGGGCGATTGATTTGGACAAGTGGCTGCATCCGCTGATGCTGTGAATTTTTTACAGGGAGATCATGGAGTTCATGGAGATTTTAAAAAAATAATCTCAATGTTCTCCATGATCTCCCTGTAAAAAAAAATCTAGCCCGCCGCGCCCGCTAAAATTTTAATGCGCGGCGCGGCGGTTTGTTCTAGGTTGGTCAGTTATGAGTTTGACTTGTGAGCCTTGGCGCATCGCCGGCCGGCAGTTCCGGTCCCGCCTGTTCGTGGGCACCGGAAAATTCGCTTCCCCCGTCGTCATGCGGGACGCGCTGGAAGCCAGCGGCGCGGAATTGGTGACCGTGGCGTTGCGGCGGGTTGATTTGAGCGGCCAGGCGGATCCGTTCGCCGATCTGCTGACTTATCTTGACCGCGACAAATTTCTCATCGTGCCCAACACCAGCGGCGCGGTGAATGCAGGCGAGGCGGTGCGGCTGGCGCGACTGTCAGCGGCGGCGGGCTTGCCGAAATGGGTCAAGCTGGAGATTCATCCCGACCCGCGTTACCTGCTGCCGGATCCGATTGAAACGCTGACCGCGACCGAGTTGTTAGTGAAGGAAGGATTCACGGTGCTGCCATACATCAACGCCGATCCCGTGCTGGCGAAACGGCTGGAGGACGCGGGCGCGGCGGTGGTGATGCCGCTCGGTTCGCCCATCGGCAGCAACCGCGGTTTGGAAACGCGCGGGCAGTTGGAAATTATCATCGAGCAAGCCACCGTGCCGGTGATTGTGGATGCCGGCCTCGGCGCGCCGTCTCACGCGGCGGCGGCGCTGGAGCTGGGCGCTGACGCGGTGCTGGTGAACACGGCGGTGGCGATTGCGAGCAATCCGCCGCTGATGGCGCGGGCCTTTGCCGCGGCGGTGACGGCGGGTCGCGCGGCGTATGAGTCCGGCCTGCCGGCGGCGCGCCATGCGGCGTCAGCGACCAGTCCGTTGACAGGGTTTTTGGAGTAGCTTCATTAACGCAAAGGCGCAAAGG
>JAISDC010000012.1 GCA_031265105.1 Verrucomicrobiales bacterium | reverse complement strand
GTCCGCGTCAGTGCTGCCGGTGACGGTGCTTTTGGCGCCGGTGTCGCTGTTGACGGGGAAGAGCCAAGTGCCATCGCCGCTGATGGTGTCGCTGTGGATGGTGATAAAGTTGCCGGGTGTGCCGAGGTGGATGACGCCGTGATTGTCGATGCGGTCAGTGGTGGAGTTTTGGTCAAAAGCCCACGCGCTGTCGCTGCCGATGATGAGGTGGCCACCGTGGTAGCCGCCGGTGCCGATGGAATTGTTGTCGAGGGTGATGACGAGCACGCCATCGCCTTGGTTGGTGACGTCGCCGGTCAGGGCGCTGGCGTTGAGGTTCACGGCCAGCGCGCCGCTGCCGCTGTTGGTGATGTCACCTACTATGCCGCTGCCGCCGTTGACGGTGACGTTGGTTGCGCCAATATTTTCGGCGTCAAGTGTGACGCCGCCCGCGTTGGTGGCGTCGGTCTGGTTCAGCAGCAAATCAATCGCGCCGCCGGAAGTCGAGGTGTTAGTCAGCAAGTCGCCGCCGCTGCCAATGGTCGCGTTGTTGATCACCACGGTGCCGCTCAGTTGATAGTCATCGATATTGCTGACGCTCATAAAATTACTGTTTTGCGCCAGATACGTGCCGCCGTTTAACACCAATGAGGAGGAGTTATCGGCGTGCAAATAACTGGAGACACCAAGCGCGACCAGCGGCGCGTTTGCTCCGGTGGTGGTGACGGAACTGTCGGTCAAGGCAATCGTGCCGCCATTGACCGACCGTAATCCGGTCGCACCGCTGCCCGAAGTCGTAATCTTGACCCCCGTGCCCGTGACCAGCGCGGTCCAGGATGCAATGCCATAACTGAGATCACCGGTGGTGTTAATAGTGACATTTTGCAATTCAATCACCCCGCTTTCACTGTAGGCGCCGATACTGCCAATGCCCGAAGTGAAAATATCCACATTCACCGCGCGAATGGCGGTGCCCGCGCCTGAATCATCGCGCGTGAAAAGTCCCCGCGCATAGGTGCCGCTGGTTCTGATAACCGAATCCTCGATGGTAATCAACCCGCCCTGTTCCGCGTTCACCGCATACTGGTGGATGTTTGAGCCATCGGATCCAATATACAGATTGCGCGCCTGAATCACGGCGCTGGCGCCGCGCACGTCCACAACATACGCCCCCTCGCGGCTACTCGTCGAGGTAACCGTGCCGGTATCCAGGGCCAGGTAACCGCCGTTGGCAGAAGCGCTGTGCCTGTTATTATCGTCACCCGTCAACGTGATATTGGTGCCGTGGTAAGTGCCGCCGGCGTTAACCACCAACGGGACGCTGCCGGTGTAGGTCGCGCCTGATTCGGTGATATTTTCGCCGTTGTTGACTACCAGCGCCAGCGTGTTCGATGACGCCATTGCCGCCATGCCGCTGATAGTCAGCAGCAACGCGGCCCATTTTGATATGATGTTGTTCTTCATTTATTTGGTTGTTTGGTTGTGGTTGGTTAAAACAGGGGATTGGCGGTGGCGCTCTCTCCGCGCGTCACCTTGAGCGGAGTTGAAGGGGTGGGTTGGCTCATTATTGAGACGAGCCGATCCTTCGACGCGCTGCGCTGGCTCAGGATGACGGTGGGGTGGGGCATGGTCAGCGGGGTTGGGTTCGGCGTCAGTGTATTAAATTCCCCTCTCGTAGAGGGGTGGACGCGAAGCGGACGGGGTGTTTCAGCGTTAAAAGAAAAAGAGCACAAAACGCTGAAACACCCCGGCGCTCCGCGCCACCCCTCTTCGAGAGGGGAATTAGGAACACTGACGCCGGGGTTCATTGATTTGGGGTTGGTGATGGTGGTTGGTTAGAGTTTGGTTTCTTCGACGGAGATGTCTTGGCCGACGAGGATTTTGTCGATGGCGGGTTTGCCGATGGGTTTGCCGGTTTCCATGATTTCCAGTTTGTAGGAGCGGATTTCGGAAATTGCCGGGATGGGGCGCGCGTCGATGAAGTGGCTTTCGCTGCCTTCGTAGAGCAAGACCCATTCGCCGTGGTTGGTGCTGCTGCTTAGGCGGGCGTTGTGGTAGCCGCGCGGGAGCGTCCAGTGGATGGGGACTTTGCCGCCGTCGAACACGGCGTAGAGTTTGCCGATGAGGTTATCTATCGGGGCGCTGGTGTTGGGTTTGTAAACGATGCCCAACATTGCAAAGTCTTCCTGGGTACATCTGGGGCTGCGGAAGATGCGGTCGGTTAAACGGTCTTCTTGCCACAATAAACCGCCGCGTTTGCCTTCGATGGCGGCCAATAGGTCAACGAGGTATTGGATGACCGGGACGTGGATAGGGTCGAGGTTTTGCTGGGTGAGGAGTTGGATGCGCAAGGCCCGCAAGGCGGCGAGGAGTTTTTCCACCTCGTCGATGGCTTGGTTCAGTTGGCCGTAGGCGGCGGTGGTTTCCTTGACATTGGCGATGTCGGCGTCGGCGAGGCCGGGGTCGGTTTTGGTTTGGACGTTGACGAGATTGCCGCCGTATTGGGTGAAGAAGTCAAAGATACCGTCCCAGGTTTTGTGGATGTATTTTTTGACGCTGACGGTTAGGTAACTGGTGTGTGTTTTCATGATTCCTATGGGTTAGGGGTTGGTTTTGATCCCGTTAGAGGCGACTCTAAGGGTTTTAGAGGTGCCTCTAAGGACGTTAGAGACGGCTCTAAAGGTTTTAGAGCCGTTTCTAAAGACGTTAGAGCCGGCTCTAAGAGTTTTAGAAACACCTCTAAAGACGTTAGAGGCAGCTCTAAAGGTTTTAGAAACGCTTCTAAAGACGTTAGAGGCGGCTCTAAAAGTTTTAGAGACACCGCTAAAGGCGTTAGAACCGGCTCTAAAGGTTTTAGAACTACCGCTAAAGGTGCCGGATGAGACCCCGACAGGCTGGTGTCCGCAGACCGCCGGATGGGGAATGAAACGGGTAAAATCTAGCCGGGAAATTAGAGAATCGGGACAGTAGTCATAAGGAGCGCAGGAGCGCAGGAGCGCAGGAGCGCAGCGTACTTGATTTATGACTTAGGTCGTTCATCTTCAGCGGGTTAGCGGTTTTTTACTTTGGCTTAGACTATCATGCTTTCTTGGTAGTTAGTAGATAGCATGTAGTAGGTAGCATCTGTTTGTCCCGATAACGAGGTAGGACGATATGGAATCTGGTTGCCTTGCGCAAGGGTTTTTTCGATTTTTTTAACCACGGATGGACACGAATGAACACGGATGTTTTTTTTCGATTTTTTTATCCGTGTGCATCAGTGTCCATCCGTGGTTAAAATAAATCTCATGTCATCCATCACCACGGCTTTTGTCCTCGGCGCGGGCTTGGGGACTCGGCTCCGGCCGCTGACGGCGGATTGTCCGAAGCCGCTGCTGCTGTTGCGCGGGAAGCCGATGGTGGAATATGTGTTCGCGCATCTCGCTGACAGTGGTGTCCGGCGCTTCATCGTCAACACGCACCACGCGGCGGCGCGCTGGACGGAGCAGTTCCCTGACGGTCAATGGCGCGGGCTGCCGCTGCTGTTCCGCCACGAGCCGCTGCTGTTGGGCACGGCGGGCGGGTTGAAAAATGTCGCCGACCTCATCGGCGGCGAGACGATTTTCCTGCACAGCGGCGACGTGGTGACGGATTTGCCGCTGGCGCCGCTGCTCGCCGCGCACGCTGACCATGACGCGGAGGTCACGCTGGCCTTGCGCGACAGCGCGACCCGAGCCATCGGCGTTGACGCTGACGGTGTGGTGCGCGGCGTCGGCGCATCCGCCGCTGACGCTCGCCTCGCGTGGCACGATTACGCCAATGTCGCCATCGTCAGCGCCCGGTTTTTGCAACGCATCCCCGACATCAGGCCGCGCGGTTTGGCGGAGATTTGGCGCGGCATGACCGGCAGCGGCGCGTTGCGCGGCACGGTCATCAACAGCGGCGAGTGGCACAATATCGGCACGCTGGAGGAATATGCAAAATTCAACCACGGATGAACGCCAATGAACACGGATGGATTTTGGTTAAAATTTTTATTATCGGTGTGCATCTGTGTCCAGCCGTGGTTAACAGTGACGGCGCAAACTCCGACCCTGCCCGCCATCAGCGACGCCGCGGCGCTGGAAATTGGCAAACGCATTTGGCAAAACGAGTGCGGCGGCACGGTCAGCGGGTTGACATCGTGGAACGCGGGCGAGGATTTTCCGTCGCTGGGCATTGTCCACGCGATTTGGTATCGCGAGGGGCAGCGGGAGAAATTTTTGGAAAGTTTTCCGCCGCTGGTGAATTATCTCCGGCAACACGGCGCCAAACTGCCGCCGCTGCTGGTGACGCACCGTTACAATCCGTGGCCGACGCGCGCGCAATTTCTCGCCGCGCAAAACTCCGCCGACATGACGGCGTTGCGGGATTTTTTGCGCGACACCGTGGCGTTGCAGGCGCGCTTTGCCGCCGAGCGGCTGGCACAGGCGCTGCCGCAAATCCTCGCCGCCGCGCCCGCTGACCGTCACGCGGCGCTGACGCTGCGGTTTAACGCCGTCGCCGCGACGCCGCGCGGGATTTACGCGCTGGTGGATTACGTCAACTTCAAAGGCACGGGCGCGCGCACGGAGGAACGTTATCACGGGCAAGGCTGGGGTCTGTTGCAAGTCCTGCAAGAGATGCGCGCCACCCCGCCCGGCGCCGCTGCCCGTGAGGAATTCGCCCGCGCCGCCGTCAGCGTCCTGCGCCGCCGCGTGCAAAATTCCCCGCCCGCCCGCCATGAACAGCGCTGGCTGGCGGGTTGGGAAAACCGGTGCGCGACGTACCGCTGACGGTTTGATTGTTTAACGCGCAGGCGCCAAGGAACACCGCGCGCAAAGAATTTTTTAATAACGCACGGTATCGCCTGGAGCTGACGGTCAGCGGGACGCAGTGGCGGCCGCGGGCGAAATTGGCGTTTGTGTCGCGGCGGTTTTTCTCCTAGCTTGAAACCGTTATGCCCCAAACCACCTACCGTTTCGATACGCTCCAACTCCACGCCGGCCAACGCCCCGACCCGACCACCAAGGCCCGCGCCGTGCCGATTTACCAGACCACCAGTTACAATTTCGACAACGCGCAGCACGGCGCCGACCTGTTCAGCCTCGCCAAGCCGGGCAACATTTACACCCGCCTGATGAATCCGACCACCGACGTGCTGGAACAACGCCTCGCCGCGCTGGAGGGCGGCGCCGCCGCGCTGGTGGTCGCCTCCGGCGCCGCCGCCATCACCTACAGCGTCCTGAACCTCGCCCAGGCCGGCGATGAAATCATCGCGCTCAGCACTTTGTACGGCGGCACTTACACTTTGTTTTCCCAGCGCATGGAACCGCAGTTCGGCATCAAGGTGCGGTTGATCGCGCCCGATGATTTTTCGGCGCTCAAGGCCGCGATTAACGACAAAACCAGGGCCGTGTTTCTCGAAACCATCGGCAACCCTGACACCAATATCCCCGACTTCGAGGCCATCGCGGAAATCGCGCACGCCAACGGCCTCCCCGTCGTCGCGGACAACACCTTCGGCACGCCCTACCTCATCAAGCTGAAAGACCACGGCGTTGACTTCATCGCCCATTCGCTGACCAAATACATCGGCGGCCACGGCACCAGCCTCGGCGGCGGCATCGTTGACCTCGGCACCTTCAACTTCAAAAACCATCCGCGCTTCCCGCAATACAACAGCCCCGACGCCGCTTATCACGGCCTGGTCTATGCCGACCTCGGCCCCGGTTGCTTCGCCATTCGCGCCCGCGTGTGTTTGCTGCGCGACACCGGCGCCGCCATCAGTCCCTTCAATTCCTTCCTCATCCTGCAAGGACTGGAAACGCTGAGCCTGCGCGTCGAGCGCCATTGCCGCAACGCCGAGCAAGTCGCCGACTTCCTCGCGCGCCACCCGGCGGTCGCCTGGGTCAAATATCCCTGGCTCAAGACTGACGCCAACCACGAACGCTACCGGAAATACCTGCCGAAAGGTTGCGGCGGCATCTTCACCTTCGGCCTCAAAGGCGGCAAGGCGGCGGGCATCGAATTCATCGACCGCCTGAAACTGTTCTCGATACTGGCGAATGTCGCCGACGCCAAGAGCCTCGCCATTCATCCCGCCAGCACCACGCATTCGCAATTGAGCGAGGAAGATCTGAAAAAAGCGGGCGCGCCGCCGGAGATGATCCGCCTGTCCGTCGGCATCGAGGACATCAACGACATCATTGACGACCTGTCGCAGGCGCTGTCAGCGGCACGATGAACCCGGAGACGCGGGGATTTTTGCACCACTAAGGCACCAAGACACGAAGGCTGCTTTTTCAAACAAACCTTCGTGCCTTGGTGTCTTCGTGGTGCAAATGGTATTTAGAACTGATGACGGTAGCCCGCTGACAGTCCCCAGGGTTTGTCGTACTTGTCGCCGAAGGAGGCTTCGTAGTCGAGGTGGAGTTGATTGTCAGCGTCCAGTTGCCAGATAATACCGCCGCCTAACTCCGCTCTGGCACCGTCAGTGTTGGCGCGGATGTGTTGGTAGCCGTTGCGCAAGGTGCCGCCGGTGCTGATGGTTTCTACGCCGCTGATCTTGATGTAGGGTTGTAATGCGCCGCTGTTGGTGAGTTTGATGGTGCGGCCAAACACGCTGCCGATGCGGAGTTGCAGGGCGTCGAGGTCTTGGGCGCTGATGGTCAGCGGGTCGGCGGTGTAATCCTCAGCGAGGATGTGCAAGTAATTCACTTGGAACTGAGGCTCAATGAACCAAGCATCGCTGAAGGTGAATTTCTTTCCGATTTCGAGGCTGCCGCCGAGGTTTATGTCGGTGTAGTTGGCGGTGAGTTGGGTGGTGCTGTAGGGGGCTTTTAGGTTGTTGTCCACGCTGGCGGCTTTGATGGTGGCGTCGATATAGAAGCCGCTGCTGTGGAGCCAGGTGGCATAGAGGCCGCCGTAGTAGGAGTTGAGTTCACCGTCAGCGCCGGGGGTGCGGTAGTCGAGGTTGCTGCGACCGTAGCCGGCATAGACACCCAGATACAAGTCACTGTCAGCGCTGATGGTGAACTTGTGATCCGTGCCGAGATCGACGCCGCAGATGAGTTGTTCGTAGGCTTTGCCCGATACTTGGCTGCCGACGTTTAACTGTTGGCCGTAGCTTCTGAGCCAGATGTTGTCGATGAGATTATGGAGCGCGGGCGTCCCGCCCGCTGGCGGGCGAGACGCCCGCGCTCCATAGCGCA
>JAISDC010000265.1 GCA_031265105.1 Verrucomicrobiales bacterium | reverse complement strand
TCGCGGCCGGAGACGCGATTCGTGAGGGGGTATTGAGTTCTGACGGGGTCTGTTCCGTTGATGATGGCGCCGTCGCAGCCGGTGATGGTGATTTTGCTGTCGCCGCTGCCGGTGATGTCGCCGGTGACACCGCTGTTGGTGCCGGTCAGGTCGAGGTCAATGGTGGCGCTGCCGCTGCCGGTTACGTCACCGATGATGATGGGGCCGTCGCCGCCGATGGTGACGGTGCTGTCTTCGCTGCCAGTGATGTTGCCGGTGATGGTCGCGCTGTCACTGCCGGTGACAGTCACATTGCTGCTGCCGCTGGCGGTGATGTCGCCGGTGAAGATGCTATCGCTGCCAGTGACGGTGATGTCGATGACGGAATCATTGTTGCCGGTGACAGTGCCGGTGATGATGACGCCGTCGCTGCCGGTGATGACGATTTGGCTGTCGCCGCTGCCGGTGATGTCGCCGGTGACGCCGCTGTTCGAGCCGGTCAGGTCGAGGTCAATAGTTGAACTGCCGCTGCCGGTGAGGTCACCGATGATGATGTTGCCGTCGCCGCCGATGGTGATGGTGCTGTCTTCGCTGCCGGTGATGTTGCCGGTGATGGTCGCGTCGTCGCTGCCGGTGACAGTCACATTGCTGCTGCCGCTGGCGATGACGTCGCCGGTGAAGATGCTGTCGCTGCCGGTGACGGTGAGGTCGATGACCGCGTTCTCATTGCCGCTGACGGTGCCGGTGATGATGGCGCCGTCGCTGCCGGTGATGGTGATGCTGCTGTCGCCGCTGCCGGTGATGTCGCCGGTGATGCCGCTGTTGGTGCCGGTCAGGCCGAGGTCGATGGTGGCGCTGCCGCTGCCGGTGACATCGCCGGTGATACTGCCGCCATCGCTGACCTTGACGGTATTGAAGGCACCTGACGCGACGATACCCATGCTATCGCCGGAGGCCGTCAGGCTGCCGCCCGCAATTTCCACCGTGTTGGTGCCGCTACCGCCAAACGAGATCAATGAGCCGGAACCGCTGTTTTGCGCGGTCGGATTGACCAGTGACACCAGTCCGCTGCCAGTGCCGCTGATGCTGATGGCGTTACCCGAACCGCCCACGCCGCCGTTGATTTCCGTGTTAGTGCCGACCACAGTGCCGCTCGTGAATACTTCGATGCCACCACGCCCCGTCAAATGCGCGTCCTCGCCCAAATCGACATAGCCGCCTTGTGTCGCGATAATAGCCGACCTGTCGGCCGTGACTTGCAATTTCCCGCGAAATACCGCCGAACCGGAACGGTTCACATAAACCCCGCTACTGCTACCCGAGACTACGCTGACATCGGTTCCCGTAAAACTGGAGGCGTTGTCCACGAACAAGGCGTAGTTAGCGGCGGAGCTGACCGTGCCTCCAACCATAACCACGCTGGCGGTATTATAAACGTTGATGCCACGGCTAAGCTCCGAGGAAACATTGGTGTTCTGTAAGTAAACCGTCACCGCGTTGGTGTTCAGGGCAAAGCCGTTGAACGCATTGATCGTGCTATCATACAGGGACAACGCGGCGCCGCTATCCAGGCGAACCGCGTTTGAAGCATTTTCGCCGACCGGTCCGGTCCCGGTCAGTATGATGTTGGTGCCGTTGAACGTACCGCTTCTGATGAACAACGCCGCCTCAGCGCTGGAACTTTCGTAATGGGTTCCGGTTTGGGTGACAGCGGAGCCGTTCACTATTAGGTTTTGTGCCGACATCGTCAGCGGCAATGCCGTCATGCCGCTGACGGTCAGCAGCAACACGGCCCAGTTGGATATATGGTTGGTCTTCATTTTAGTTTCTTTCTAATTGTTAAATTGCTTGTGCAACGCAGCGAATATTACCGAGTGGCGAAAGTAACGCAAGAAAAAAGCGCGCTATAGCTCGCTCTCAAAATCTGCCGATTCTGGAAAATTGATGGATGTCCAAATCCTCCGAGAACCCGACCAAGACCTTCGGACAAAATCTTTATCACCTGAGAAACCAAGCTGCGCTAACGCAGGAACAACTGGCGGAACGGGCGAATATCAGCCGCCGTTTTTTGCAAGAAATCGAGGCTGGACAAAAGAATCCCACCATACCGCTCGCCGCGCGACTCCGCGCCGCGTTGCAATGTTCCTGGGAAACTTTGTTGCGCGGGTTGTGAAAATTCCCGCTGACGGTGAGCGTCAGCGTCAGCGACATTCAAATCACCTCAGTTTTTTTCGTAGCCATTTTCATCAACAACAAACCGCCGCTGACAGTGAAATCACCGTCAGCGGCGGACAATAATCAATCATCAATAATCAATTGCCAATCACAGCAGCGCCGACACCGCCGCGCGCTCTTCAACCAATTCCTGGTTAGTCACGGCGAGTTTCGCCTGGCAGCACTCGCACATGCGGTAGTTGGTGATGACTTCGTAGGAGCCGGGGCCGGTGGTGCGCACCGGCAGGCCGGCCCATACGTTCGGGTCGAAGCCGTAGGCGCCGTTCGATTTCACCGCCACGGAGTGCACCCGGCCGGGGGTCGTCAAATCACGCACGTGGTCCACCAGCGCGTTCGCCGCCGAGGCCGCTGACGATGCGCCGCGCGCCGCGATGATGGCCGCGCCGCGTTTGCCCACCGTCTCGCAGAACGGGCCTTGCAGCCACGCCTTGTCGCCAATCACGTCCAGCAACGGCTTGCCGCTGATGGTGGCGTGCGGGTAGGCGGGATACATGGTCGGGCTGTGGTTGCCGTAGATGAAGATGTTTTTGACCTCGGTCAAGTCCACGCCGGCCTTTTTGGCGAGCTGGCTCTGCGCGCGGTTTTGGTCGAGGCGCACCATCGCGGTGAAGCGCTCGGCAGGCAGGCGCTTGGCCTGGCTGGCGGCAATCATGCAGTTGGTGTTGGCGGGATTGCCGACCACCGCGACGCGCGCATTGTCAGCGGCGACGGCGTCGATGATTTTGCCCTGCTCGATGAAGATTTTGCCGTTGTCCTTGAGCAAGTCGGCGCGCTCCATGCCGGGGCCGCGCGGCTTGGCGCCAACTAGCAGACACCAGTTAGCGTCCTTGAAGCCGACCTTCGCGTCGCTGGTCAGCACCAGCCCCTTGAGCAGCGGGAACGCGCAGTCCTCCAGTTCCATCGCCACGCCGTCGAGCGCCTGCATGGCTTTCTCCACGGGCACTTCAATTAATTGCAAGATAACCGGCTGATCGGGGCCGAACATCGCGCCGGAGGCGATGCGGAATAACAGTGAGTAACTAATTTGACCGGCGGCACCGGTGACAGCAACACGGACAGGAGTTTTCATGGTCAGGCCAATATAGGCAAAAACCGGCCGCTGACAATGGGGAAAATAAAATTACCGACGGCGCGGCGCGCCGGGCTTGGCCGACGGATTCCCGGTGTCGCTAAGGTCTTGTGGGAACTTGAAAATCACCTCGCCAACGCGGCCGTATTTCAAAATGTCACGCGCCATGCGCTCAATGTAATAAGGGTCGTTTTGCAAGGCGTTCAACTCGTCTTCCATGCGGATGCTGACGGCTTTTTGCTGCTCGATTTGCTTTTGCAGCCAATCCTTGCGGGCTATCAGTTGCTGGTTCTTGCGCAACGGCGACTGAAACACCATCACGACCAGCACCAACACGCCCGCCACCAGCAATATCACCAGCCACGGCGACAATTTGTGCCAAACGTCGCCCTTGGCCGTCCGCGCAGCGGTTTTGACGCTGCGCGGATCAAAGAATTTAGATCGCACCCCCATAAATGGCGTTCGCGCCGAGTTCTTCCTCGATGCGGAGCAGGCGGTTGTACTTCGCCAGCCGGTCGCTGCGCGAGAACGAGCCGGTCTTGATTTGGCCGGCGTTGGTCGCCACGGCGATGTCGCTGATGGTGGCGTCCTCGGTCTCGCCGCTGCGGTGGCTGATGACGGCGGTGTACTTCGCGTTCTTGGCCATTTCTATCGCGTCGAAGGTCTCTGTCAGCGAGCCGATTTGGTTGACTTTGACGAGGATGGAGTTGGCGGTGCCGGTCTTGATGCCCTTCTTCAGGAACTCGACGTTGGTCACGAACAAATCGTCGCCGACCAACTGTGTGCTGGCGCCGAGCGCGTCGGTGAGTTTCTTCCAGCCCGTCCAGTCTTCCTCGGCGGTGCCGTCCTCGATGGAGATAATCGGGTACTTCTTCTGCAAGTCCCGGTAGAAGGAAATCAGTTCCTCGGCGGACAGTTTTTTGCCGCTGGATTTTTTGAAGACGTACTTCTTGCTCTTGGCGTCGTAGAACTCGCTGCTGGCGACGTCGAGGGCGATGAAGATGTCTTTGCCGAGTTTGTAGCCGGCTTTTTTCACGGCGGCGGCGATGACTTCCAGCGCGTCCTCGGTGGAGTCGAGCGTCGGCGCGAAGCCACCCTCGTCACCGACGGCGGTGCCGAGGTGCCGGTCGTGCAAGATGCCCTTCAGCGCGTGGAACACCTCGCAGCCGTAGCGCAGGCCCTCGCGGAAGCTGGGCGCGCCTTTCGGGACAATCATGAACTCCTGGAAATCAATCGGGGCGTCGGAGTGCGCGCCGCCGTTGATGATGTTGGCCATCGGCACGGGCAGCACTTTCGCGTTGGGGCCGCCGAGGTATTTATATAGCGGCTGGTCGAGGGCGTCGGCGGCGGCCTTCGCGGTGGCGAGGGAGACGCCGAGGATGGCGTTGGCGCCGAGCTTGGACTTGGTCTTGGTGCCGTCGAGCTTGAGCATCGTTTTATCAACGGTGACTTGGTCGAGGGCGTCGAGGCCGGCCAGGGCGCTGGCGATGACGCCGTTGGCGTTGGCGACGGCCTTGAGCACGCCTTTGCCGCCGTACCGGGCCTTGTCGCCGTCGCGCAGCTCGACGGCTTCGTTGACGCCAGTGCTGGCGCCAGAGGGCACGCTGGCGAGGCCGAACGCGCCGCATTCCAAATGAACTTCCGCTTCCAACGTGGGGTTGCCGCGGGAGTCGATGATTTCTCTTGCTTTGACTGTGGTGATGTTAGTTGAACACATATTTTTCTGTATTGGTTAGGGTTGGTTTTTGGTTGATAAAAAATGACTCAGGGATTGTAAGCCCGGATGCTTTCAATGCGCACCTGGCGCTGACCGCCGCTGTCCAGCATCAAATCCGCCGTGTCACCGACAGCTTTCTTGTGCAACACCTGCGCCACCGAGGCCAGGTAGGAAACAATGCCTTGGTCCGGCGCGCTGTCCCAAGCCCCCAGGATGGTGTAAGACAACCGCTCGCCGCTGACCGTGTCGGCCAGTTCCACCACGGTGCCGATGTTGACCGCGGAGGTGTCCGCCGCCTTGAAATCGGTCGGCTGCGCGCGCAACAGCAGCGCCTCCAGCTCGGCGCGGCGGCGCAACAGCACCGCCTGCATCTCCTTGGCCGCCTTGAACTCGCTGTTCTCGCGCAAGTCGCCGTAGGAGCGGGCCACCGCGATGTCGCGGGTGTTTTCGGGAATCTTCCGGCTGATGATGTCGTCCAGTTCCGCCTTGCGCTTGGTGAGGCTGTCCAGCGACACCACCAGCGGGGCGGCGTCCGACTTGCTGTCCTGGCCGATGATCATCGCCTGCACGAACGGATAAAGTTTCACCAATGTCGCCAGCAGCGAGCGCTTGTCCAGTTCCTCGAACACCGGGCTGAGCATGATGGCGCGGGTCACGTCGCGCACCTCGTCCTCGCGCGCGCCTTCCAGCAAATCCTTCATCAACTCCTTGTTGCTAATCAACAAATCCTGCAGGCGGCCCGACTTGCGGCTGCCTTCCAGCGTGTCGAGTTCCAGCACCGACAGAATCGCGTAGAACAACTGCACGTTGATCAGCGGCTGGAACTCCGCGGCCCGGCGGTTCTTTGCCAGCCAAATCAAAAAGTCATAATGCAACTTGCGCTCGCGAATCAGGCGGCCCAGCACTTCCAGGATTTCCCCGACGCGCTGGTCGCGCTTGTAGGAGGCAATCACCACTTCCGCGATGCGACCGTTGGCGTAAGGCAGCAACTCCGCCGCGAACCCGTGCCAGCGTTCTTGCAAAATTTCCGCCGTGCGCTCGACAAACTTGCCCTGCTTGCCCGCCGCCAGTTGTTCCGCCAGCGCGACAAAGGCCCTGGCCTCCCGCGGCACGAACCGGCTGACACTCGTCGCGCCGAACTGTGCCACCCGGCCCGATTCCCGCACCAATTCGTCGCGCCCCAGCGCCAGCTCAACCGCCGCCACGATTTGCGAACTCGGCGTCTTGGTGATGGTTTGGTCAATGTCATTGATGACGTTTTGCAGCGCCGCCTCGTCCAGCACCTTGGCGTGCTTGACCAGTTGCTCGACCGCGGCCAGTTCGGCCTTCGGCCCCACCGCCTGGATGACGGCGCTGAAGGCTTCCTCTTTGTAATCGGGCGCCACGTCAAAAAATTGAATCGCCTCGGTGCGCTTGCCGGGAATCACAAACCGCGCGTCCTTCTTCATCGCCCGCTTGGCGCCGTCCCACCATTTTTTCCAATCGGCCTCGCCCACCACGTCCGGCGACAACACCGCCTGGATTTTCACCGCGTTGGCCTGCCGGCCCAGGCTGCGCGTCACCACCCGCATCAACTGCGCCGGGTCTTCCGCCGCCAGTTTTTTGACCGCGTCCGCTGCGTTGATTTTTTGCGTCTCAATATGGTCGGCGGCCAGCGGCGTCAGCGAGGCCGCGGCGTATTCAAAATCCATCGCGTGACCGGCCTTGCCCGCGAAATCAATAATCACTTTCCGGCCGATCGGGTCCCATTCACGGATTTTGCCAATCCCCCAACTGCGATGCTCGCAGCAATTGCCGGGGGTGAGTTGTTCAAGTTTGGGAGTCAAATGCGTGAGTTGCAAAGTCTCCACTATTTGTTGCAGGTCGCTATCCATCAATTGTACTATCTAGGGAAATCCTCTCTGCTTGGCAACGGAAACCTTGGACTTTTTTAATCACATCTCGCACCGCTTGTCCAGCAGGCCGGTCGCGCGCAACCA
This sequence comes from Verrucomicrobiales bacterium, assembly GCA_031265105.1. Lineage (GTDB taxonomy): Bacteria > Verrucomicrobiota > Verrucomicrobiia > Methylacidiphilales > JAAUTS01 > JAIRPN01. The sequence continues at coordinate 28,077 of JAISDC010000265.1, read as the reverse complement.
GGCGATGGCGAGCACCATGTCGCCGGGCGGGGTCGGGTGGACACCGTCAGCGGTGAAATCAATTTCAGGATGTTCCCGCTTGGCCTGGAGAAACGCCGCCTGCGGCTTGACGTGCGCGAAGACCTGATGCTGCTCCGCCAGCCGCGCGATGGCGGCGCAATACGGCGCCAGCCGCTCGTTGCCCGCTGACGGTGACGGCGGCCAGATGCCGATGGGGTCGCACAGCACGATTTTGCAATACGGCAGCTTCACGCGCGTCTCCGTCAGCAGCCGGTCGTAAGTCGCCGTGAACTCGTCCAGCGGAACATGCGTCCCCTCGCGTCCGGGCACCAGGCCCGACCACACGTCGTTGACGCCAATCTTGATGGACAACACCCGCGGCTTGCTGGCGATGACGTCCGCCTCCCAATCCCTGGCCAGCACGCGAATGGTGTTGCCGCTGGTGGCGCGATTGAGGATTTTCGGAAACTCGTAGCCGGGCGTCATGCCGCGCCCGCGCAGCCATTGGGCGATAAGACGGACGTAACCGTAGCCCCAGCCCTCAGGGTCAACGCGGCGCATGTAATCGGTGATGCTGTCCCCGTGGAACAGCCAAGTGTCGTTTTGCAAGACTGGTAATGCCATGCGCCGATGCTAAGCGACAAAACCATCGATGGGAAATCTTAAATCCTCAATCTTCAAATAATCTCACCGTTGGTCAATCGGCGTGAATTCCCGGCGCGGGGAACCGGTGTAGATTTGGCGCGGACGGTGAATCGGCGAATTACCGGTTGCCAATTCGCGCCAGTGGGCAATCCAGCCCGGCATCCGGCCGATGGCGAACATCACCGTGAACATGTCCACCGGGATGCCGATGGCGCGCATGATGATGCCGCTGTAGAAATCCACGTTCGGATACAGTCTGCGGGCGTGGAAATACTCGTCGTGGGTGGCGATCTCCTCCAATTTGAGCGCGATATCCAGCAGCGGGTCGTTGACGCCGAGGGTATTCAGTACGTCGGCGCAGGTTTTCCGCAAAATCTTGGCGCGCGGGTCGTAATTTTTATAAACGCGATGGCCGAAGCCCATCAGCCGCTTGCTTTTGTCACCACTCTTGGCGGCGGCGACGAAACGCGAGCCGTCGTCGCCGTCCTGGTGAATTTGCGCCAGCATGTGAATGACCGCCATGTTGGCGCCGCCGTGGGCCGGCCCCCAGAGGGCGCAGACGCCGGCGGAGGCGGAGGCGAACAGGTTGGCGCCGCCCGACGCCACCATGCGCACGGTCGAGGTGCTGCAATTCTGCTCATGGTCAGCGTGCAGCAGCAAAATCAGGTTCAGCGCGCGATCCACGACCGGGTTGAATTTGTAATCCGCATACGGCTCGGAAAACATCATGTGCAGGAAGTTGGAACAATAGGGCAACTCAGGCTTCGGATGGATGAACGGCAGGCCGTATTTCATGCGGTAGGACATGGCCGCCAGGGTGCGGACTTTGGACAACAGAATGGTCGCGGCGCTGTCGAGGTGCTCAAGATCCTGTTCGCGATTGTTGGACGCCATCTCCGGGTAATAGCAGCCGAGGGAGTTGACCATCGCCGAGAGGATGGCCATCGGGTGCGAATTGTTGGGGAACGCCTCGAAAAAGCTGAACATGCCCTGATGGATGGCGGCGTTGCGCAAAATCAAGTGGCGGAAGTTTTGCAATTGCGAGATGGTCGGCAATTCGCCGTAAACCACCAGGTAGGCGGACTCGATGAAATTGGAATGAACGGCGAGGTCCTGGATGTCATAACCGCGATAACGCAGCACGCCCTGCTCGCCGTTGATGAAGGTGATGGCGCTGGCACAGGAAGCGGTATTGCCGTAACCGTCATCGTAAGTGACGTAACCGGTCAAGTCGCGCAACCTGGCCGTGTCAATGGCCTTTTCATTTTCGGTGCCGGTAATTACGGGAAATTCGTAAGGCTGATCTGCAATGATTATTTTGGCTGTTTCCGACATAACCGGGCTTCCTTTCTTGTGGCGCGACTCGGCATGAACCGCGCGGGGCGTTTAATGTAAGGCAAATCCGCAATTTGGCAGTACAATTTTTTCGTTGGCGGAAAATAATTGCACCACGAAGGCCCGAAGGATTTTTTAACAACACTTAACCGCGGAGACGCGGAGGCGCGGAGATTTTTAACCACGGATTGACACGAATGGACACTAATGAAAGAGGCAACCACGGTCAGCGGTTGCCTCTTGCATGTTATTCGTGTCAATTCGTGTTTATTCGTGGTTTAGAACTGGTGACGGTAGCCTGCTGTTAGGCCCCAGGGTTTGTCGTACTTGTCGCCGAAGGTGGCTTCGTAGTCGAGGTGGAGTTGATTGTTAGCGTCGAGTTGCCAGATGAGGCCGCCGCCGAGTTCGGCTCTGGCACCGTCAGTGTTGGCGCGGGTGTGTTGGTAGCCGTTGCGCAGGGTGCCACCGCTGCTGATGGTTTCTACGCCGCTGATCTTCACGTAAGGTTGTAATGCGCCGCTGTTGGTGAGGTTGATGGTTCTGCCGAAGAGACTGCCGATGCGGAGTTGCAGGGCGTCGAGGTCTTGGGCGCTGATGGTCATCGGGCCGGCGGTGTAATCCTCGGCGAGGATGTGGAGGTAGTTGACTTGGAACTGAGGCTCGATGAACCAATCATCGGCGAAGGTGAACTTCTTCCCGATTTCGAGGCTGCCGCCGATGTTGACGTCACTGTAGTTGGCGGTGAGTTGAGTGCTGCCGTAGGGGGCTTTCAAGTCGTTGTTGACACTGGCAGCTTTGAAGGTGGCGTCGATGTAGAAGCCGCTGGCGTGGAGCCAAGTGGCGTAGAGGCCGCCGTAGTAGCTGTTAATCTCACCGTCAGTGCCGGGGGTGCGGTAGTCTATATCACTGCGACCGTAGCCGGCGTACACGCCCAAGTACAAGTCACTGTCAGCGCTGATGGTGAACTTATGGTCAGTGCCGAGATCGACGCCATAGATGAGTTGTTCGTAGGCTTTGCCTGAAACTTTGCTGCCGACGTTGAGCTGTTGGCCGTAGCTTCTGAGCCAGATGTTTTCAATTATATGGCGCGCGGGCGTCTCGCCCGCTGGCGGGCGGGACGCCCGCGCTCCATAGCGCAACTCGCCCATACGCTTGAGCAAACTGTTTTGCTGCGCGAACCACATGGCTTGCTGGATCGCCACGCTGCTGTTCAAGACCGCACCGGCGGGGCTGGTGCCGTTTTTGATGAAGTGGTCGCCGTCCTTGATGATGGTGTCGATACCCCAGTCGATGGGATCCCATTGCCAGTGTTCCGTGCCGTCGCCGCTGACGATGCCGGGGAGAACTTTGTTCGGGTCGGCCTGGCCGTTGCCGGTGGTGTTGATGTGAACGGTACCCTCACCGTCAGCGGTATCGGTGATGGTGATGGAGCCGCCGTCGCCGGTGTCGCTGTTGACGCTGATGGTGACGGTACCGCTGTGAATCATGTTGTCGAAGATGACTTCATAATCGCCGATGTTCCACACGCCGTTATTCTCGCCGTAGTTGCCGTGGCTGTCTTTGGTGAAGGTCCACCCGCTGTCGCTGCCCGTGATCAGGTTGCCGCCGGCGAAGCCGCCGGTGCCGATTGAGTCGTTATCAAGGATGATGGTCAGCGTGCCGTCGCCTTGGTTGGCAACATTGCCAAGCATGGTGCCGTGATCGAGGTTCACGGTCAGCGCGCCGCTGCCGCTGTTGATGGCGTCGCCGTTGAGGCCGCTGCCGCCGCTGAGGTTGACGGTGGCGGTGCCGGTAAAGCTCCCGGTGGTGGAGATGCCGCCGGCGGCGGCGGTGTCCACGTTGTCGAGATTGATGGTGCCGTCGCCGCGGATGAGTGCCACGTTCCTGCTGCTGCCGGTGCTGGTCAAGGTGCCGCCGGTCACGGTCACTGAGCCGTTGCTGTGCACGCTGATTATGCTGGCGGTGCCGCTCACGACGCTGTCTTGCAGTTTTATATCTCCGTTGTTACTCGCCGAAATTGCGCCGGTCATTGCCAGGTTATTGCCGAAAATCCGGCCGTCTGAGACCGACAGCCCCGTGACTGGAGCTTGAATGCTGGTATCATGCAACCCGACCTCTCCGCCGCTCAGCGCCGTTACAGCGGCCTGGTTATTGTTGCTGATAATGACCGCGTCCTTCACGTTGAGCTTGGCGTTATTATGGACCAACACAGGGGTGGCGCTGCTGCCGGTGGCGGCAATAGTGCCGCCGATGACGGTCAGATTGCCGTTGTGCTGCACCCGCACTGACGCGGCCATGCTGCCGGAGCTGGTGACGGTGGTATTTTCCAGCCAACCGATCGCTCCGTTGTGAAGGAAAACGCTATCGGCCCCCAACCCGGTTGTGGCAATGGTGCTGCTATAAAGGAACACCTCGCTGGCATTCGCCCAAACCGCTTTGCTGCCCTCAGGGTAGGCCGTGGCGTCAATCGAACTTTCAGCCGTGATCCGCGTGCCGCTGTACTGAGCGCCCTGCACGAGCATGATGGCCGACCAACTGTCGGCGCCGACGACTCTGGGGGTGTAACCGGCATCGGCTTCCGCCAGGGTGCCGCCAATCATAATTCTGGTGGCCGCTGACGCCGGCCAGGGCGCCGCCAGTGGGCCGCTGAGGATGGCGAGGAGAGTTAATATTAGGGTTAGTTTGTTTATTATGGATGGATTCATAAAGGGTTAACTCCGGCCACGAAGGTGGCGCTGACGGTGATAGAGTGGGGACGTGTTATGAAACGCCGGAGTGCTGCCGGATGGGGAATAAAGCGGGCAAAACTCCCTGGAAAAATTAAAGAGTCAGGGCAGAAGTCATGCTGTGAGCGCGTGAGCGCGTGAGCGCGTGAGCGCGTGAGCGCGGTTCACTTACGTTATGACTGATCTTGTTCATCTTCAGCGGGTTTTGACAACTCGATTGGACGATTTGACGGGGTGACGATATGGAATCTGATGGACTTGCGCAAGGGTTTTTTCGTTTTTTTTAACCACGGATGAACACTAATGAACACGGATGGTTTATTTGTTTTTTTTATCCGTGTGCATCGGTGTCCATCCGTGGTTAAAAAAAACTACCGCACGGAGAGCAATTCAACCTTGAAAATCAGGCACTCGTTCGGCCCGATTTTATCCCCGGCGCCCCGCGCGCCGTAGGCCAGCTTGGCCGGGATATAAAACAGGTAAGTCGCGCCGGGTTTCATCAGTTGCAGGCCCTCGGTCCAGCCGGCTATCACCTGCGTGACGCCGAAGGTGGCGGGCGCGCCGCGCCGGTAGGAGCTGTCGAATACCGTGCCGTCGATGAGTTTGCCCTCGTAGTGGACGGTGACGGTGTGGTTGGGTTTGGGGGACTCGCCGGCGCCTTCCTTGACGACTTCGTATTGCAGGCCGGACTTGGTGGCCTTGACGCCCTCGCGCTGTTTGTTTTGCTCGAGGAAGCGCACTTCATTGACCGTGTTGGCGATGGCTTTGTTCGTGTCCTGGGCGAGACTGACTGTCAGCGGCAGGCACATGATGGTGAGGAGACTGATGAATTTCATGGCCACGCAGCATAAGCGCCGGCCCGCCGGAGCGCAATCGAAAAGCCCCGCGGCGGCTCACGCGCAGCGGCAACACAAATTCCGGTCGCCATGCACATTATCCACCCGCGCCACCGGCGGCCAATATTTGTTCCCGCGCAACACCGGCAGCGGATAAGCGGCGCGCTCGCGCGCATACGCCCGCCGCCACTCATCCGCCAGCACCGACTCCGCCGGATGCGGCGCGCCCTTCAGCGGATTATCCGCGCGGTCCAACACGCCGCCCTCGATTGCCGCAATCTCCCCGCGTATCGCGATCAGCGCGTCGCAAAAACGGTCCAGCTCCTCCCGCGACTCACTCTCCGTCGGCTCCACCATCAGCGTGCCGGGAATCGGCCACGACATCGTCGGCGCGTGAAAGCCGTAATCAATCAACCGCTTCGCCACATCCTCCGCCTCCACCCCGCTCGTCACCTTCAGCGGGCGCAAATCCAAAATACACTCGTGCGCCACATAACCGTCGCCCTTGAACAACACCGGATAATGCCCCGCCAGCCGTTTGGCCACGTAGTTGGCGTTCAAAATCGCCAGCGCGCTCGCCCGCGCCAACCCGTCGCCGCCCATCATCGCCAGATACATCCACGGGATGCACAACACCCCCGCGCTCCCGTAACGCGCCCCGCTGACACTGCGTTCACCCTCAGCGGGATTGCCCGGCAGAAACGCGCGCAAATGTTCCGCGACGCAAATCGGCCCCACCCCCGGCCCGCCGCCGCCGTGCGGCATCGCAAAGGTCTTGTGCAAATTCAAATGGCACACATCCGCGCCAATCGCCCCCGGACTCGTCAGCCCGACCTGCGCGTTCATGTTCGCCCCGTCCATGTACACCTGCCCGCCGGCGGCGTGCACCACCGCCACCAGCTCCCGAATCCGCGCCTCGAAAATCCCGTGCGTCGAGGGATACGTCACCATCGCGCACGCCAGCCGGTCACCGGCAGCGGCCGCTTTTTCGCGCAAATCCGCCAGGTCAACCGCACCGTCAGCGTCGCAATTCACCACCACCACCCGCAGCCCCGCCATCGCCGCGCTCGCGAAATTCGTCCCGTGCGCCGAGTTCGGGATGAGGCAGACCTCCCGCTGACCGTGACCCTGCGCCGCGTGCCACGCGCGGATGGTCAGCAGGCCGGCATATTCGCCGTTCGCGCCGGAGTTGGGTTGCAATGAGACGGCGGCGAAACCGGTCAGCGCCGCGAGCCAGTTTTCCAAATCATCAATCATTGCCGCGTAACCCGCCGCCTGTCCCGCCGGCGCGAGCGGGTGAATATCAGCGAACTCCGCCCACGTCACCGGCAGCATCTCCGCCGTCGCCGTCAGCTTCATCGTGCACGAGCCGAGCGCGATCATCGAGTGCGTCAGCGACAAATCCATATTCTCCAGCCGCTTCAAAAACCGCAGCAGCTCCGTCTCCGAGTGGTGGCGATTGAAAATCTCCTGCCGCATGAACGTCAGCGGGCGCGGGGGAAAATTTGTTGAGTTGGTTAGGGTTGCAAGTTTGCCAAGTTCGGGAGCTGCCGCTGACGCTGACTCACTCAGCTCACACCAACCTTCCTCCCCGGCAAAAATGCCCGCCAACCGCCGCACCTCATCCTCATCCGACAACTCATCCAACGCCACCCCCAGCGCACCGTCAGCGTACTCGCGCAAATTGATTTTCGCCGCCGCTGCCCGCGCCAAAATCTCCCCGCGTTGCCCCGGCGTGACGCCGACCGTCAGCGTATCAAAAAACTCCCCGTCGCCGACGCGCAGCCCGGCCCGCCGCAAACACCGCGCCAACGTCACCGTCAGCGCGTTCACCCGCAGCGCAATCTCCCGCAACCGCGCCGGCCCGTGATAAATCGCGTACGCCGCCGCCATCACCGCCGGCAACACCTGCGCCGTGCAAATATTACTCGTCGCCTTGTCGCGGCGAATATGCTGCTCCCGCGTCTGCAACGCCAGCCGCAGCGCGCGCCGACCGTCCGCGTCCCGCGACACCCCGATCAACCGCCCCGGCATCTGCCGCTTGAACTCATCGCGCGTCGCGAAAAACGCCGCGTGCGGCCCGCCGAACCCCGGCGGCATCCCGAACCGTTGCGTGCTGCCCACCGCAATATCCGCGCCGAACCCCGCCGGCGGCGGCAACACCGTCAGCGCCAAAATATCCGCCGCCACCGCCAGCAGCGCGCCGTCCGCGTGCAACCGCTCCGCCAGCCCCGCGAACTCGCTGACAACGCCGCGCGTATTCGGATACTGCACCAGCGCGCCGAAAACCTGCCCGTCCGCCGCGAACCCCGCCAGCCCGCCGACGCTGACCTTGATGCCCAGCGCCGCCGCCCGCGTCCGCACCACCGCCAGCGTCTGCGGATGCACCTGCTCCTCGACCCAAAACGTATCCCGCCCGGCGCCCTTGCCGCGCAAATTGAACGCCATCATCATCGCCTCCGCCGCCGCCGTTGACTCGTCGAGCAGCGAGGCGTTGGCAATGTCGAGGCCGGTTAGCTCACAAATCATCGTCTGGAACGCCAGCAACATTTCCAGCCGCCCCTGCGAAATCTCCGCCTGATACGGCGTGTAGGCGGTGTACCAGCCGGGGTTCTCCAAAATATTCCGCCGCACCACCGCCGGCGTCACCGTCCCGTGATACCCCTGCCCGATCAGCGACCGCCACACCTGATTGCGCCCCGCCAGCCCGCGCAACCGCGCCAGCGCCGCCCGCTCCGTCAGCGGCGGCGCCTCCGTCAGCGGCGGCCCCGGCAACCGAATATCCGCCGGCACCACCTTGCCGATCAACGTCGCCAAATCCGGCTCGCCCAGCGCCGCCAACATCGCCGCCACCTCCGCGGCATCCGGCCCAAGGTGACGGTCAGCGAACAAGTCAGGGGAAGAAATTTGCATAGGCCGGGGAATTTACCGGGAAATAATTCAAACCTCAAATCTCAAATCTCGAATCTCGCAACCGCCTGTCTTTCATTTGGTTAAGCGTTTGGGAAAGTTGACTGGGGGTCGAGGAAGGCAAATTTTCTACCGTAGAATGCTGGCAATCTAGCGCGGAATGCTGGCAAGGAAGCGTAGAATGCTGGCAAGGAAGCGTAGAAAGCTGGCAATCTAGCGTGGAAAGTTGGCAAGGAAGCGTAGAAAGCTGGCAATCTAGCGCGGAATGCCGGCAAGGAAGCGTAGAAAGTCGGCAATCTACCGTGGAAAGTCGGCCACTGGGAGCGCCGGCATCCAGCCGGCAAACACTGGGAGCGCCGGCATCCTTGCCGGCAGACTAACCCTGGCAGGTGAACCAGCCGTCGGGGACGACGGCGCTCCCAGGTGCTGGCGCCGGAGTCTAAACTGGGAGCGCCGGCATCTTGCCGGCAGACTAACCTTAGCAGGTGAACCAGCCGTCGGGGACGACGGCGCTCCCAGTGCTGGCGCAGTTTTTTTAACAACCTCCATGAACTCCATGATCTCCCTGTAAAAAAATTCTTCGCGCCTTCGTCCCTTCGCGTCTTTGCGTTAATGAAGCTCGCATTTACCCCAATATCAGCGGCAGCGCGTCGGTGAGAGTGCTGATGTTGGCGCGCAGGAATGGCTCGTTGCCGCTGGCGGCAAGGTTGCCGCCGGTGATGCCGAGGGCGCTGAAGCCGGCCAGCCGGATGGCGACCACGCCGGCGCCGGAGTCCTCGATGCCGATGACGCGATGGCGGCGCGCCGGGTCGAGGCCGAGGCCGACGCGGGCGGTCTCGGCGTAGAGCCACGGGTGCGGCTTCGGCGCGAGTTCGCCCAGCGTGCCGGCCTGGCCTTTGCGGATGGCGTGGCCGGCGCTGATAATGGCGTCGTAAAACTCCAGCGGGTCGCCCAGCTTCAGCGCGCGGAAGGCGGAGAGAATTTCCGGCCACGCTTTTTCGTACAAGCCGGAGGTGACGAGGCCGATTTTGATTTTGCGCTCCTTGAGCTTGCGGAGAAATTCGTCGAGGCCCGGCGCCGGCTCGAAGGCGTTGGGGCGGCCGCGACCGGCCATGATTTCGGCCATCTCGTGCCGCGTGATGTCGAAATAATGGTCGCGCGCTTCCTCGACGCTTTTGTCGGGGCAGTATTTGGCGACGCAATAACTGAGGTGCTCGCTGACGCTGTGGCCGGAGACGTGCGGCTCATCGTCAGCGGCGAGTTGGAAGCGCGGGTTCCCTAGCAACCGCGCGGTGGTTTGCTCGATGACCCAAATCCAGAAGTGCTCGCTGTGGACGCTGGTGCCGTCGAGGTCCATCAGCACGGCGTCGGCGGGCGCCTCGAACCGCGCGGGGAGCAGCGGGTAGATGGCCGGGTGGCCCATTTTGGAATTGATGAACACCAGCGTCTTGTCCGCGTAAACAATCAACTCGCTGGCGCGGTCGAGCGGCGTGTGGATGGCCAGCACGCCGTCCTTGCCCGCGTGGAATAGACCGCCACCGCCCACCGTCAGCGGGAGGAAGTTTTTGGCAATGAGTTCAGCGTCAGCGTCGAGACCGGGAATATTCATAACACCACCCGCACCGTGAAGATTTTCTTTTTCGCGACCGTCAGCGCCACCTTGCCGTTGGTGACCGGCAGCGGCGCGATGACGCTCTCGTCCATGCGGACGCGGGCGGCGGACTTGGGCCGGCGCAGGAATTTCAGCGCGGCGCGTTGCGTGGTTTCCACGGGGTTGAACAGGCGGATGATGAGGCCGCTGCCGTCCTCGGCTTGCTTGACGGCGCTGACGATGAGCGCGGGGTTGTCGAGCGTGAACAGGCCCGCCTCGGCCGGCAGGTCGCCCTGGCCGCGACCGCTGAGGATGAGGCGCGGCGGGTGCGCGGCGTCGGCGGCCTGCCACGGCAATTCGTTGCGGCGCCAGTCACCGGCGGCGGCGACGATGGCGTATTGATATACCTGCGCGCCGGGGCACTGGATGCCGGGGTCGGGCAGCTCGGTGAGTTTTTCCTCGCTGACGGCGAGCTTGATGCGGCACGCGCGCAACAGCGTCAGCGCCACGGTCGCCGCGTCGTCCTCGTGTACCTCGTACTCGTACAAGCCCTGCGGCAGCACGGCGAGGCAGTCCTGGCCGTCGCTGACGCTGACGAAACTTTGCAGCGGGTGGGTGCCGAACGCCTCCTCGACCCAGCCGGTCGAGTCGGGCAGCGCGACGGGGCGGGCAATGACGTCGAAGTGCGTGTCGCTGACGCTGTGGGTGACTTGCAGGTGGCTGGGGAAATTCGCGCGCAGCCAATGGTCCTTGGCGGTGTTGTTGACGCTGATGGTGACCTCCAGTCGCGGTACGCCCTGGCGCAGACGGTACTCGATTTGCACCGGCAGCGGCACCAGCGTCTCGCTGCGGCCCGTGCCGTCGCCATAGTCAGCGGGCACGGCGAAGTCGAACGCCGCGCGGATGGCGCCGACCAGCGGGCCGCTCTCGCTGACGCTGACGCTGGCGCTGACGCCGAGGCTATTGTATTTGCGGTCGAACGCGGGCGCGACGTGCTTCCACGCGTTGCCGCACTCGCCCTGGCTGGTCAGGTAATTCAAGTTGGCATATACGCGGCCCGTCTTTTTGCAAGTGACGCTGACGGTGCCGTTGCCGTTGACCTCGGCGCGGAGAAATTCGTTTTCCAGCGCGCGGTCGTTCACCACCAGCGAGCCGCGCGTCCGCAGCGCCTGCCGCTCCGGCACCACCGCGTAGGCGCGGTAGCCGAGCGCGGGGAGTTTGGTGAACTTGGCGTAGAACTTGACGCGGTGCGAGCTGACGATGCGCGGCACGTCCCAGATGCTGTCCACGAACGAGCTGGATTTTTCAAAGCTGACAGGCTGGCGCGCGACGGTTGGGTCAGCGTCAGCGACCAGCGCGACGGCCTTGGCCCCGTGCGCCGCGGGGATTTCAAGGTCAACGGCGGCGACCACATCGCGCGTCAGCGGCAGCGGGTTGAAGACCACGACTTGTTGCGCGCCCTGCGGCTGGCCTTTGGGCGAGAGGTTTTTGGCGACGTAATTCATCGCGTCCTCGCTGACGATGTCGGCGATGTCGGACGCCTTCGCGCAACGGCCGGCGATTTCCTCGCACACCGCGTCAGGCGCGCAACCGCCGTTGGCGTCGTGCGTGTGGTTGGACAGCAACAGCGCCCAGCCGCGCTCCAGGTAACGCGCCGGATACTCCGCGCCGAGCGCCGCCGTCAGCGCCGCGAGCGGCTCCGCGTAACGCACCAGCCGCGCGGTGGCGGCCCAGTCCTTTTGTTTCAAGTACGTGCGCGCGCTGACCGTGCCGGGGAACAGGAACGTCCACATGCCTTCCTTCAAGTACGAGCGCCGCTCGCCGGTGAGCACGGTCATCTTCGCGCGGTCGAGGTGCCGCTCGGCGGCGGCCCAGAAGCCTTCAAGGTCAGTGTGCTCGATTTTATATTTACCCTTGAACAATTTTTGCGCGTCGCGGATGACCTGCGACTCCAGCGGGTGCGCGACGGAAATGTCATGCCCGTGCATGGCGAGAAACACCGGCGTCGTGAAATGCTGACCCTCAGCGTCGAGCATATCCTCGATGGCCTGCCGCAAGCGCGACGGGTCATACTTCAACTCCGGCGCCTGCAAATCGAACGTCAGGTCCTCGCCCGCGAAACCGTCGGCGATGCGGACCGGCACCTCATCGTGCGCGTCCCAGTCGTAAGTCTTGTCAAACACCGCGCCGACCGTGACGGGGCGGTGGACTTGATAATACCAGTTGTAACGCGCGTACACGGCGAAGCGGCTGGCGGTGACGCGCGTGCCGTCGGGCGCCTGCCACAACCACTCGGCGGGCGCCTCATGGTGCGAGATGCCGCGATAAAACATCATGTACTTCTGCCCGAACTCGGCGAGGATTTGCGGCAACTGGCCGGTCTGCCCCCACGACGACGGCGTGTAGGCGACGGTGCCGGTCTGGCCGCCGTATTTCTCCACCGTGCGGCGGCCGAAGAGCAGATTGCGCACGAGCGGCTCCTGCCCGATGCTGAATTCCTCCGCCAGCGTGTAATACGGGCCGACGATGAGGCGGCGCGCGCGGATGAGTTGCTCCACCAGCGGGCGGCGTTCGGGACGCATCTCAAGGTAATCGTCAATCATGATGGCATGACCGTCCATCGTGAACGAGGCGTACTGCGGGTCGTCGCGCAAAATATCGAGCGTGACATCGAGCATCGTCAGCAAGCGTCGGCGGGTTTTCTCGAACGTGCGGCGGAACTCGCGGTCCCAGTGGGTGTTGGAGACGACTTTGATTTCTTTGATTGGCGAGGTGTTGGTTTTCATAAAAATGCTACGAAGCACGTGGGGCAGTGTGCCGGATTTACGACGGGCTTCAATGCCTTATTTGCGATTCCGCGCCGCCTAAACTTTGCCTCACCGGGCACTCCCGGTTAAAATTGTCTTTCCGGCCGGAACGCATTAGCCTGTTCCCCTTATGTCGTTGCCGTCTCTTGCGCCAAGCCAATGGCTGCTGGTCATCATCAGCGTGTTTTGTGTCGGGATTGCCAAGGGCGGATTGCCCGGAGTCAGCATGATTCCCATCCTGGTGTTCGCCGAAATCTTTCCGGTCAAGGCTTCCACCGGCATGTTGCTGCTGCCGCTGATTGTCGGCGACTTGGTGGCCATCGCGGTGTTCCGCCAGCACGCCGACTGGCGGCAGTTGCGGCGGGTGGCCGCGCCGGCGGTCATCGGCGTGCTGCTCGGCTGGGGCAGCCTGGGGTGGTTGTCCGACGGGCAATTACGCCCGGTCATCGGCGGCATCATCCTCATTCTCAGCGCGCTGCAATTGCTGCGCCACCGGTTCGGCGCGTGGATGGAACACACCTATCACTCCCCGCCGTTCGCCTGGCTGCTCGGCGGACTGGGCGGCTGGACCACCATGCTGGCCAACGCCGCGGGGCCGGTGATGAGCCTGTTCTTCCTGGCCATGCGCCTGCCGAAGATGATGTTTGTCGGCACCACGGCGTGGTTCTTTTGCATCATCAATTTGCTCAAGGCGCCCTTCAGCGCGCAACTCGGCCTGATCACCTGGCCCAGCCTGACGCTGGCCCTGGTCACGGCGCCGGTCATTGCCGGCGGAGTACTGGGCGGACGCTGGCTGGTGCAACGCATGCCGCAACGGCTGTTTGAACTCCTCGTCCTGGGATTCGCCATCCTCGGCGCGCTCCGGCTATTGTATTAACCGGCGCGCCGCCTGCTCGACACGTTGCGCGACCGTCGCCACCGGCGCGTCGGCGTCCACCGTGACCAGCAGCTGACGGTCGCGATAATAAGCCAAAATCGGCCCGGTCTGCGCGTGAAACACCCGCAACCGCTCCTTAATAGTCGCCGGCCGGTCATCCGCCCGCCGGCGCAACGCGGCGCCGCAGACATCGCAACAGCCCGGCCGGCGCGGCGGATTATACTCGCGATGATAAATCTGCCGGCACCGCGGGCAAATCAAGCGCCCGGACAGCCGCTTGATGACCGACTGGTCCGGCACCGCCAGAAAAATCGCCGCCGTCAGCGACTGGCCGCGTTCCCGCAATATTTCCCGCAAGACCTCCGTTTGCGCCAGCGTGCGCGGAAAACCGTCCAGAATAAACCCGCCCCCGGTGTCCGGCCGTTCCAGGCGCCGCCGCAACAACGTCTCGGTCATCGCGTCCGTGCCCAGCAGCCCCTGGTCGAGCAACCGCTTCGCCGCCAGGCCCAGCGGCGTGCCGGCGGCCATCTCGTCGCGGTATAAGTCACCGGTGGAAATATGCAGGAGGCCGAGCTGGTTACCGAGCGTCGCCGCGTGCGTGCCCTTCCCCGCGCCGGGGCTGCCGATGAAGACAAAATTGTGCATCGGTTTCGTTTATAGGGGATTAGCCGCATTAACGCAAAGGGACAAAGAGGCAAAGAATGCGAAGGTTTTGGTTAGTTAAAAAAACCGACGTTTTATTCACCACGAAGACACGAAGGCACGAAGGATTTTCCCATTAACCTTCGTGTCTTCGTGGTGCAAACGTATTACACCAGCCAGGTCAGTCAAAGTGGTCGTAGCCCCGGAAGATGAGGCCGTCGGTGTTGACGTCGCCGGGGCGAGTCAGGCGGCCGATGGGGGTGAGTTGGGTGGCGAAGGGCCAGGTGCGGAGAAGCGCGGGGAGCCGGCGGGGGCGGACGGTGAAGAGGAGTTCATAATCCTCGCCGTCATTCACAGCGGCGGCGGGGTCGCAGCCGCGGGTGAGGGGCAAGGCGGCGGCGTCGAGGGTGAAGCCCAGTCGCGACGCGGCGGCCAGGCGCGGGAGGTCTTTGCCGAGGCCGTCGCTGAGGTCGAGCATGGCGGTGGCGAAGCGGTGTTCGGCCAGCCAGCGGCCCTCGGCGAGGCGGGGGGTGAAGGTGAGGTGTTTGCCGTTGCGCGGCGCGCCGCCGAGGGTGCCGGTGACGAGGAGGCGGTCGCCGGGGGCGGCGGTGGCGCGGCGGACGGCGCGACCGCGCGGCACGCGCCCGAGGCCGCTGACGCTGAACCAGAGTTCGGCGGCGCGGGTGGTCTCGCCGCCGGCGAGGCTGACGCGGTACGGGGCGGCGGCGCGGGCCATGCCGGCGTAGCATTGCGCGACGAGGGCGGGGTCCTGGTGGCGGGGGAGGCCGACGCTGACGGTGAGGGTGAGCGGCTCGGCGCCCATCGCGGCGAAGTCGCTCAACACGCGGTTGACCGCTTTCGCGCCGATGCGGCGCGGCGGGTCGGCGAGGGTGAAATGCACGTCCTGCACGATGGCGTCGGTCTTGAGCACCAGGTCATAGCCGGCGTCCGGCGCGGGCAACACCGCGCAATCGTCGCCGGCGCCGACGGTGAGGTTGCGCGGCACCGGCCAGCGCGCCAGCCAGCGGCGGACCCAGTCGTCTTCAGTACAGTGGGCGGTGACCATGTCGCTGAACCTAGCGGCAAAATACTTTTTTACAAAGAGAACATGGAGGAATTGGAGGGGGGCCGTTAGCTGTTGCCAACCTACCTCCAATAACTCCATGTTCTCTTTGTAAAAAAACTTCACCCCATACTCTTCAGGAAGAATAACAGCAACAAGCTGGTTAGGTTAAAAATCGCGTGCAGGGCGACGGGGCAGCCGAGTTTGCCCGTCCGCTCATACAGGAGGCACAACGCGCAACCGAGCAGGGTGAACGGCAGCAGCACGGGCCAATGCAGATGCGTCGCCGCCCACACTGCCGCCGACAGTACTGCCGCCCACCCCGCCGGCAGGCGCTGTTTCAGGAACGGATACAGCACGCCGCGAAAGATAACTTCCTCCCAGACCGGCGCGATGATGACGGCGAGGAATAGGAAGCCGGCGATTTGGCGGCCGCTGTGCAGTTCCATGAACCAATCCACCTGCGGCTGGGTGAATCTGACGCCGAGCCATTGGCACAGGCCGGCGACGAGCAGGGCGCTGACGGTGAACGGCAGGAGAATCAGCAGGTAGCCGCGCAAGCCCTGGCGCGCGTAGAACGGCAGCGCGGCGCGGCGGCAGCGCCAGTAGGCGAGCGCGTTGACGCCGCGCCGCCGGTATAGGATGACGGCTCCGCCGACGGCGAGCAGCGGCAACAGCCAGGTCAGGTGCCAGACGCCGGCCAGGCCGAGGGCGCCGCCGAGCAGTAACAGGTCGCTGACGGTGAGCGGGCAGGCCGGCACGCGGCCGCGCCGGGCGAGGATGGTTTTGCGGTTGACGATGAAGCGGATGCCGCTGACCAGTGAGACGAGCAGCGCCGCCAGCAACAGGCAGTTCACGGCGACGGGTATCCAGGGGGCGCTCACGGTCGGGGCGGCGGGGTTGGCGGCGGGTCAGCGCGCCAGGTTCATTTCGGTCAGGTAGTAGAGTTGGCCGGCTTGCAGCTCGGCGCCGCGCGGGCCGAGGTGGAGTTCGATTTTGTCAATCGGGGCGTGGCCGAGGATGCGGAACAGTTGGGCGAGGCTGAAGGGGGACTGGAGTTCGACCACCTCGGCGTGGTCGGGAAGGCCGGCGAGTTCCCTGGCTTTGGCGATGGCGTCCTCAAGGTAGCCGGTGGCGTCGATGAGGTGCTCGTGTACCGCGGTTTTGCCGCTGACGACGCGGCCGTCGGCGACGCCGGCGCGGAGTTGTTCCTCGTCGAGCTGACGTTCCTTGGCGACGATGCCGACGAATTTGCCGTAGGTTTCGTCAATGAGGGCCTGGACGTAGGCTTGTTCTTCGTCGGTGGCGGGGCGGAAGGGGTTGAGGAGATCTTTCATCTTGCCGGACTTGAAGGTCAGGCTTTGCACGCCGACCTTATCGGCCAGGCCCTGGAAGTTCATGGTCTGCATGATGACGCCGATGCTGGCGGTGAGGCTGAGTTCGTTGGCCATGAGATGACGGGCGCCGAGGGCGGAGTAGTAGGCGCCGGACGCGCCGACGGTCTGGATGTAGGCGACGACGGGTTTTTGGTGGTCGAGTTTTTTCACGGCGCGGTAGATGACATCGCTGGCGGTGACTTCGCCGCCGGGGCTGTTGACGCGGAGGATGACGGCGCGGACGGCGGCGGTCTCGCCAGCTTGTTTGAGTTTGGCGAGGCATTCGTCAACCATGTTACGGCGGCCGGAGCCGGGCGCGCCGTAGCTGATGAGTCCTTGCAAGTCGATGATGGCCACCTGGCCGCCGCCGGGTTGGCCGGAATGGTGCACGGCGTGGAAGGCGCTGGCCTCGCCGCGGGTGCGGGAGCTGTTGGCGGCCAACAGGAGGCAGTTAACCAGCAGACTGAGGCCGAGGAGGCCGAGCAGGCCGAGGCCGAGGAAGAGCAGCACAGTTTTTTTCATCGGGTAATAGGCTGGCATTGAATCGCGGCTTCGGCAAGCGGCAAGAAACTTGCGGATTTCAGTTTGCGGTTGGCGGCTTTCCATTGAGAATAGGCCGCTGATGGTGAAAGGGCACAACATCGCGGACTTGGAGCGGCGCGCGCTGGCGGCGGTGGCGCGGGCCTGCCCGCCGACAGTGCCGGCGGCGGTCGCGGTCAGCGGCGGGGTGGACTCGCTGACGCTGGCGGAGGCGTTGCGGCGGCTGGGGCGCGCGCCGCTGTGCCTGCACGTCAACCACGGTTGGCGCGGGCGGGCGAGCGACGGGGATGAGCAATTTGTCCGCGCCTGGTGCCGGGCGCGCGGGCTGGCGCTGACGGTGAAGCGTCTGCCAGCGCGGACGCCGCGCACCGAGGCGGCGGCGCGGGCGGCGCGGCTGACTTTTTTCCGTCAGGCGTTGCGGCGGCGCAAGCTGCGGTCGCTGCTGCTGGCGCATCACGCGGACGATTTGGTGGAGACGTTTTTCCTGCAATTGTTGCGCGGCGCGGGGCCGGCGGGGTTGGCGGCGCTGACGGTGCGGCGCGAGCTGGACGGGGTGGAGATGGTGCGCCCGCTGCTGGCGTTCACGAAGCGCGAGCTGGAACGGCTGGCGCGCCACTGGCGGCTAACCTGGCGGGAGGACGCGACCAACGGCAGCGAGGATTATTTGCGCAACCGGGTGCGGCGGCGGTTGCTGCCGTACTTGCGGAAACTCAGCGGTCGCGACCCGCTGCCGGTCGTCCGTCGCGCGGCGCAAATCCTCGCGGATGAAAACGTCCACTGGCAGCGGGAGTTGCCGAGCGTGTGGCCGGCGGCGCTGACGGTGCGACTGTGCGCGGGCCACAGCGTCGCGTGGCAACGGCGGGCCTTGCGCGCGTGGCTGGCGTCGCGCGGCGTCACCGACGCGGATTTCGCGCAAATCGAAGCCGTGCGCGGGTTGCTGACCGACCCCAAGCCGTCGCGGGTGAACCTTAGCCGGGACCGTCACTGTCAGCGGCGGGCGGGGCGGTTGTTCATCGTCAGCCCGTCAAATCATGGGGCCTGACCGCCGGCTATCGGCACGGCCAGCAGTTCTAAACACAGCCCGCAACGCACACCGGGCAGGCGCCGGGAGCCGCGGAGAAAAATTCTGTAGAACTCCGTGCCTGCTCGGTGTTTCTCTGTGGCCAACAAAAAATCCCTCGCGCCTTCGCGGCAAACTTTCCTTGCGCTGGCGGCGGTTCCATTGATAATTACACGTCAGCATGAGCAAGGCGTTTTTATTCAAGGGCGGGCGCGTGATTAATCCCGCTGACGGTGAGGACGCGGTGCGCGATTTGCCGGTCGAGGACGGCAAAATCGTCGCGGCATTTTCGCCCCGCGCCGCTGCTGAGCATGAGGTAATCAACGTCAGCGGCCTGGTCGTCGCGCCGGGGTTGATTGATATTCACACGCACCTGCGCGAACCCGGCCAGACGGCGAAGGAGACCATCGCCAGCGGCACCCGCGCCGCCGCGGCCGGCGGCTTCACGTCCGTGGTCGCCATGCCCAACACCACGCCGCCGGTGGACAGCACGGCCACGGTCGGCTGGATTTTGCAGCGCGCCCGCGAGACCGCGGCGGTCAACGTGTTCCCCACCGGCTGCATCTCGCAAGGCCTGCGCGGCGAGTTGCTCGCGCCGATTGGCTCGCTCAAAAAAGCCGGCGTGGTCGCCGTCACTGACGACGGCAGGTGCATCCAGAACAACGAGCTGATGCGCCGCGCGCTGGAATACGCGAAGATGTTCGACCTCGTGGTCATGGACCACTGCCAGGATTACGCGCTAACCGCGGACAGCGTGATGCACGAGGGCTACTGGTCAACCCTGCTCGGCCTCAAGGGCTGGCCCGCCATCGCCGAGGAGATTATCATCGCGCGGAACGTCCTGCTCGCCGAGCTGACCGGCTGCCGCGTGCACTGCCAGCACGTCACCACCGCCGGCGGCGCGCGCATCATCCGCGAGGCGAAACAGCGCGGCGTCACCATCAGCGGCGAAATCTGCCCGCACCATCTCGCCCTGACTGATGAATTGCTGCAAAGTTACGACGCCAATTTCAAGATGAACCCGCCGTTGCGGACGCCGCGCGACATCGAGGCGCTGCTGGCGGGCTTCGCCGACGGCACGCTGGAATACCTCGCCAGCGACCACGCGCCGCACGCTGACTATGAGAAGGAAGTCGAGCTGACTGACGCCCCGTTCGGCATCGTCGGCCTGGAGACCGCGTTCGCCGTCTTCAACACCAAGCTCGCCACGGCCGGCGTCGTCACGCTGCCCAGGGTAATCGAGGCGCTGACGGTGCGGCCGGCGCGACTGCTCGGCTTGCCCAAAGGCACGCTGACGGTCGGCGCTGACGCTGACGTGACCGTGCTCGACCCCGCGTTGCGCTGGACGGTGGACAAAACCCAATTCCAGTCCAAGTCAAAGAACACCCCGTTTCACGGCATGGAGCTGACCGGCCGCGCCACGCTGACCATGGTCGGCGGCAAAATCGTGTGGACCCTGGCGGATGGCATCCGGCTGTAAGGGGCTGTCCGCAAATACTTTTTTACAAGGAGAGCATGGAGGAATTGGAGGAAGGCTTTTGCTTGAATCAACCTTTCTCCAATAACTCCATGCTCTCCTTGTAAAAAAGTCACTGCCGTTGCCGATCCGGGCGGCGCGGCCTGAAATATTTTGCGCTTCCACCTGCTTTGGGCTAAATTGATCCACTAACGATGAAAGCGATTCTGGCATTGGAAGACGGCACGGTGTTTCACGGCAACTCAATTGGCGCCCAGGGGGAGCGCCTTGGCGAGGTGGTGTTCAACACGGCGATGACCGGCTATCAGGAAATCCTCACCGACCCGTCCTACAAGGGCCAGATCATCACCATGACGTATCCCGAAATCGGCAACTACGGCGTGAACCCCGCTGACGTTGAGTCGGGCGCCGTCCACGCCTCCGGCTTCGTCGTGCGGCAACTGTCGCCGCGGATGTCCAACTTCCGGGCGCGGCAATCGCTTGGCGATTATTTGCGCGACAACCACGTCGTCGGCCTTGAGGGCGTGGACACGCGGGCGCTGACCAAGCGGCTCAGGGTCAGCGGCGCGCTGAAGGGCCTCATCACCACGGCGGCCATCGCCGACGCTGACGCGGTCAACCGGGCGCGCGCGTGGGGCGGCCTCGTCGGCGTGGACACCGTGAAAGAAGTCACCTGCGCCGCGCCCTACCAGTGGGACGCTGACAGTCAGGAGTCGCCGGCCTGGCACGACCGTTACCAACTCGCCGCCAACCCGGCGCTCGGCCGGCTGCCGCTGGCGAAATTCCGCATCGTGGCCATCGACTGCGGCATCAAGCGCAACATTTTGCGCCGGCTGCGCGAGCAGGGGCTGGCGGTGACCGTCGTGCCGGCCCATTACACGGCGGCGCAAATCCTCGCGCTCAAGCCCGACGGCGTATTCCTCGCCAACGGCCCCGGCGACCCGGCGGCGCTGACCTATGTGCACCGGACCGTGCGCGACTTGCTGGGCAAAGTGCCGCTGTTCGGCATCTGCCTCGGCCATCAGATGATGGCGCACGCCTTCGGCGGGCGCACCTTCAAGCTGAAGTTCGGCCATCGCGGCGGCAACCAGCCGGTGCAGGATTTGCGCGACCGCCGGGTGACCATCACCTCCCAGAACCACGGCTTCGCGGTGGACCCCGGCTCGCTGCCCGCTGATGTTGAGGTGACGCACATCAACCTGAACGACGGCACCTGCGAGGGCATGCGGCATAAAAAATACCGCGCGTTCTCCGTGCAATACCATCCGGAGGCCGCGCCCGGCCCGCATGACGCCGGTTATTTCTTCGCCGAATTTCGCAAAGAGATTGAACGCGGCAGGGAAACGCGGTAGATTGCGCCGCTGACAGTGACCGACCTTTGGAGCAAACATTATGGCCAAATTAATTGCCAAATCCGCGGAACTCGCGGGGCAAGTGTATGAATTGGACAGTCCGCAACTCACCTTCGGGCGGGCCGAGGATAACGTGTTGTGCATCCCGCACACCAGCGTGTCCAGCCACCACGGTGAATTCCGCCAGGAAGGCCGGGATTACCGGCTGGTGGACCTCGGCTCCACCAACGGCAGCAAAGTCAATGACCTGCCGGTGACCGACCGCCTGCTGCGCCCCGGCGACTTGATCTTGCTCGGCAACGCTTTGTTCGCCTACGAATCCGATACCCCCGCCACCCCGCTCGCCGCGCCGCCGCCGGCGACCGCTGAACGTGTCGAGCTGGGCCGCAATCAATCCGGCGTCGGGCGTCCGGCGTCCTTCGTCAACCTGGTGACCATCAGCAAACCGGCCAAGGATCACGGTGCCCGGTTGCCTGTGCTGATTATCGTCGGCCTGGTTATTGCCCTGGCCGGCGCCGGCTATCTGGCCTATGTCACATTCGCGGGGTGAGATGACCGCGAAAGAAAGTTTGTTAAGTTTATTTAGTTGGCGCGGTACCGCGTAACTTAATCAACCGCAACAAACTTTCTTTCATCCTTTAGCTTTCCCCTCAGCCGTGATTTAATGACCCGCTGTGGATGACAACAGTTCCAAGCCCTTTCTTGCGCATCTGGAGGATTTGCGGAAAATGCTGTTCCGCTCCCTCCTCGCGCTGGTGGTGTGCATGGGGTTGTGCCTGGCGTTCGTCAAGCCGCTCCTGCTCCTGCTGGAACACCCGCTGAAGCTGGCGGCGAAGGCGAAGGGCGTGGCGTTCGACCAGATGCTCATCGCCTACACGCCGATGTCCTCGCTCAACACCATCATGCAAACGGCCCTGCTGGGCGGCGTCATCCTGGCGTTGCCGTGCGTGTTGTACTTCGTCGGGCAATTCATCCTGCCGGCGCTGACGGCGCGGGAACGCCGGCTGCTGCTGCCGACCTTCACCGTCGGCGCGCTGCTGTTCCTCGGCGGCGTGGCGTTTTGTTATTGCCTGGTGCTGCCGCAAACGCTGGTGTACCTGGTCGAACTCGGCGACTGGATTAACCTGCGCTTCAGTTGGGCGCTGGACGAATACCTGAGTTTCATCGTGCAATTCCTGATTGCCTTCGGCCTGTCCTTTGAACTGCCGCTCGTCATCGTCATCCTGGCCAAACTCGGCATCGTCTCCAAACAATTCCTGGCCCGCTACCGGCGGCACGCCTTTCTGGTCATCTTCATCTTCACCACCTGCATGATGCCGACCACCGACCTGTTCAGCCTGCTGGCGATGGCCGGGCCGATGTACCTGCTGTATGAAATCAGCCTCCTGTGCGCCGGCTGGATTGAACGCGACCGCGCCCGGCGCGCGGCGGCGGACGGCTGGGAGGACGCGCCCGGCAAGCAGGAATAAAATTTCCGCGCCAAGCCGTCCCTGCTGGGCGATTTTTTGGAATTTGGCCTACGGAGTCAGTCCATAGACAGCATGACAATCAACTCGCGAGGTCCGGCGTGACAGTGCGGCAGCATCCACCAGCGCGGATGTTTGGCAATCTCGCCGCGGCCCCAGCATCAATCATGCGCCGCTCAGGTAACTTTTTGACCAGTAATAGTACTTGCTGCCATTGGCGCCAACCGCCGACGGTAACGCTCATCCTCAGCGGCGGACGGTAATAGCCGCCGGCCTTCGTCGTCCCCGCTCCGCCGCCGCCGGTAGGCCAGCGGGGTTTCCCCGGTTACCTTGCGGAACATCCGCGTGAAATAGCCGGCGTCCTCGAAGCCCGTCTGTTCTGCCACCGCGCTGACCGGCGCATCCTCCGTCTCCAGCAGGCGGCAGGCGCGCAGAATGCGCTGCCGGTTGAGCCAGTCAACCGGCGCGCCGCCGGTGAGCTGCCGGAACACCGTGCGATAATGCGGCACGGACAACCCCGCCCGGCGCGCCAGTTCTGCCAACCGCGGCGTCTGTTGCGGATGCTGGCGCAGGAGCCTCACCGTGGCCGCCACCCGCTCCTGCGCGGAATTGCCGCCCGGCCTGGCGGCGCCCGCGTACTGGCGCGCGAAATCGGCCAGCGCCATGCGCAGCGCCGCGCCGGCGGCGGCAAGGTCCGCGGGCGCGCCGCCGTGCTCCAGATATTCATACACGCCGCCCAGGCTCAATCCTGCCGCCCGCCGGAAGTCAAAGTGCCGCAGCCCGCCGCCGGCGGGAAAGCCCAGCAACGCCGCCCACTCCGCCGCCTCCGGGCCGGCCACATGCACCCATTCAATCGTCCAAGCCAGGCGCTGGTCGCTCCCGGTGCCGTAGGCGTGCCGCCGGCGCGCCGGCAGCCAAATCAGCGTGCCGGGCCGGACGGCCTGGCGTCGGCCGTCGCCGAAGCTCACCCACCCCCGGCCGGCGGTGCAAAAAATAAACTCGTCCGCGTAGCTGCCGTTCACGCGCTCCACATAATGCCCCGCCGCCCGCGAGAATAACCCCGCGTTGGGAATGCGCAGGCCGGCGAACAGCGGCCGGTCCGCCATCCGGTGCCAGACATGGTCCGGCAGGTAGGCGTGCCGCCCCTGGCACTCGCGGTTGGCAGGCCGCGATGAACTGCGAAGATTGATGCGCATACCCTTGATGCGCATACCCTTGATGCGCATACCCTTGATGCGCATACCCTTGATGCGCATACCCTTGATGCGCATACCCTTGATGCGCATACCCTTGATGCGCATACGGATAATTTATCCGCCATCAGATTGTCCCATATTATCCTCGTTCCGTCCATTGTAAAATTTGTGCCGCCGCCATATTTTGTTACCTGTTAATCAATAAAGGGAATCACTATGAAAATACATGCTGGCTTGACAAATGTAATGGCTTGCGGCGCGGGATTGTGGCTCACCATCAGCGCGGCCACAACTGCACGGGCTTACATGGGTGACTGGAGTCTCAACGCCCCCGACAACACTCTCTCGGGCGGCACCAACATAGATGCCACCGGCGCCGGCGACGACCACGGCTTCACCGCTTGGTTTCGCGATTTATCCAAAGATTCGCTGACGGTCACCAATGACCTCACCCCTTGGAACGGCACCACCGGCTGGCGTATCTACGGTCTGCAACTGATGTACAATACCGAATACACCTTCAGCGGCAGCGACATGATTATGGCCCATAACAGCTATATCCAGCTCGAGAATGGCACCAACGATTTTACCCACCGCTTTGACCTTCGCATCATTCAGGAAGGCAGCTTCGGCTTCGGCCCGCGCGGCAGCAGCAGCGGCAGCGGCAATGTCTGGGTCAAAGACTGGCTGGTCAGCGCCA
Organism: Verrucomicrobiales bacterium; assembly: GCA_031265105.1. Lineage (GTDB taxonomy): Bacteria > Verrucomicrobiota > Verrucomicrobiia > Methylacidiphilales > JAAUTS01 > JAIRPN01. The sequence continues at coordinate 3,478 of JAISDC010000265.1, read as the reverse complement.
CCGACAACCGTTCATTCTACATCAACAGCGGTTTAACCGGTAATTTCACCATCGACAAACTCACCCTCGCCGCTGACAGTGACACTGTCAATCGCGGCCTCAGTATTTATGGCAACGGGGTCAGTTGGCTTGTCATCAACCAAGTGGACAACGGTGGCACCGGCGATGGTGCCAACGGCTTCACGATTTGGACCAACGCCCGCGTCAGGCTCACCGGTGCCAATACCTACACCGGCGACACCACCCTGCGTGGTGGCCTGCTGGTCGCGGACACCAGCCTCAACAACAGTTCTGTCGTTCGCCTCTGGGATGCCGGCGGCAGTTTAATTTACAACAGCGCCGACCCTCTCACCAAGCTCGCCGAGTGGCGGCGCGGTACCTCCATCGGTGGCAACGGCGCCATCGCCAACGCCGCGTTTACCACCCAAAGTTCTGGCGCCTACCTCATTGCCCCCGGTGACTTCGCCTCCACCGGCACCCTGCACTTCACCAACGACGCTTACACGTGGAGCGACGCCGGTGCCGCGCTCCAATACAACTGGGACTTTGACGCCGCCGGCAATTACGACAGCCTCGACTTCGCCGGCAAGCTCACCCTCAGTGCCAGCGATTACCTTCTCAACGTCAGCGGCCTCGACGGTGCCGACACTCTCGGCGCGGGGGTTTACACCCTCATTCACACCAACGACGCCGACAGTGTCCTCGACCTCGCCAAGTGGGACATCAACTGGAACGGCTTCGACGGCAGCGACGGCTGGGAGTACACCCTTGCAGCCGTCAACGGCAACCTGGTACTTACCGTCATCCCCGAACCGTCGGCATGGACACTGCTGCTGACCGGCGTCGCGCTGCTGGCCGCCTGCCGCCGCCGCCGCTGACCGGGGAAACTCCGGCCACGAAGACGCGAAGGCGCTAAGAAAATTGAACCACACGAATCCGCAGATTACGCAGATTTTTTTTAATGGTTTTTAATGGCCACAAAAAAACACAAAAAACACAGAGAAATACTTTTTTAAATAAGTTTTGTGGGTTCTGTGTTTTTTTGTGGCCAATTTTTCTTCGGTTGGTTGGGTTGATTGTTTTTAATGGCCGCGAAAGAACGCAAGGAACGCAGAGAGCTATCTGCCACTCAGGTGACGACACCTGCCGCGTATGATTCGCCTCCCGCGTTGCCGGAAACCATCCTCGCGGCGCAAGGTTTTTTTAATTTTTTTGGTTCCGCGCTATTGGAGAGGTTGGCGCCGCGGCGGGACGCGATGAAAAACATGTTTGCCGAACTGGTTGCGCCTGCTACCTTCTTCTCCCTATTTTATGCAGCACCTTCGCAATATCGCCATCATCGCGCACATTGACCACGGTAAAACGACCCTGGTTGACGCCATTCTTCGCCAGGCCGGCACGTTCCGTTCCAACCAGGTCGTCGCCGAGCGCGTCATGGATTCGATGGACCTGGAAAAGGAAAAGGGCATCACCATCCGCGCCAAAAACGCCAGTTTCAAGTGGCGGAATTACCACGTCAACATCGTGGACACCCCCGGCCACGCCGACTTCGGCGGCGAGGTGGAGCGCATCATGAAGATGATTGATTGCGTGTTCCTCGTCGTGGACGCCTTCGACGGCCCGCAGGCCCAGACCAAGTTCGTGTTGAAAAAGGCGCTGGAAGAAGGCTTGCGCCCGATTGTGTTCATCAACAAGGTGGACCGCGAGCACGCGCGCCCGCACCAGGTGCTGGACCTGGTGTTCGAGTTGTTCCTCGAACTCAACGCCACCGACGAGCAACTGGATTTTCCCGTGCTGTACGGTTCCGCCAAGGAAGGCTTCGCCGCGCGCGCCTGGCCCGGCGCGATTACCGACGAGCTGCGCGCCGCCGGCATGACCGCGGTGTATGAAACGATTGTCAGCCACGTGCCGCCACCGTCAGCGGACGCCGCCGCGCCGTTCCGCATGTCCGTCGCCAACCTGGATTACAGCGACTACGTGGGGCGCATCGCCTACGGCAAAATTTACGGCGGCAAGGTGCGCGTCGGCGACCCGCTGGTCTGCTTGAAACAGGACGGCGGCCGGGAGAAGGGCAAGGTCACCAAGATTTTATCCTACAACGGCCTGCAACAAATCGAGCTGGACGAGGCGGCGGCGGGCACGATTGTCGGCCTGGCGGGTTTGGAAAACGTCTTCATCGGCGAGACCATCGCTGACCGTGAGGACCGCGCGCCGCTGCCGTTCATGTCCATCGACCCGCCGACCATCCAGATGCAATTCGTCGTCAACGACTCGCCGCTGGCGGGCAAGGAAGGCAAGTTCCTGACTGCGCGGCACATTTGGGAGCGGCTGGTGCGCGAGACCCGCACCAACGTCAGCCTCAGCGTCGTCGAGACCGACACCGCCGGCTGCTTCCTCGTCAGCGCGCGCGGCGAAATGCAAGTCGCCATCCTCGTCGAGCAAATGCGGCGCGAGGGGTTTGAGTTGATGGTCTCGCGGCCCGAAGTCATTTTCCATAAAAACGCCGACGGTGAACTGCTGGAGCCGTACGAGACCATGTACGTTGACCTGCCGGGCGAGAACCTGGGCGACGTGCTGCAAAACCTGGCCGAGCGCAAGGGCGAAATCGTCAGCATGGAACACCAATCGAAAACCGTCCTGCTGCAAGTCGTCATCCCCACGCGCGGCCTGATCGGCTTCGAGACCGACCTGCTCAACCTCACCAAAGGCATGGGCGTCATGAGCCATCTCTTCAAGGAATACGGCCCGCACAAAGGCGACCTCCGCGGCCGCGCCAACGGCGTCGCCATCGCCATGGAAGCCGGCGAAACCTCCTCCTACGCGCTGGCGCAACTGCAAGAGCGCATCCGCCTGTTTGTCGGCCCCGCCGAGCAAGTGTACGAGGGCCTGGTCTTCGGCGAAAACTCCCGGCCCGACGACATGCTGGCCAACCCCTGCAAAATCAAACACCTGACCAACATGCGCTCGCAGGGCGACGGCAAAGGCATCCAACTCACCCCGCCGCTGAAGATGAGCTTGGAACGGTGCCTGGAATATATCAACACCGACGAATACCTGGAAATCACCCCGCTGAACCTGCGGATGCGAAAAAAATTGCTCGGCACCACCGCCCGCCGCCGCGCCGGGGCGAAGGTTTGAATTGGCAACACGATATAGTGGTTCCGCATAACCTTGGCAGGTTATTGCATCATGCCGAACCTGCTGACCAGCACGAGAACCGGGTACAATTGCTTTGCCGTGCCGCGCCAGCAGCGATAATACCGCAGGGATGAAATATTGATAGCCGCCGGTGTCAACCGGCGGTAAGTAGCATCACCCCAATCAACCCCGCCGGGGTGAAATAGCGACTTTGCGCGACATTTTTATTTCACTCCTACGGAGTTGGCTCGTTGTAAAAACAGCTACCGCCGGTTAACACCGGCGGCTATCAATATTTCATCCCTGCGGGATTATGCCGCTGCCCCCGTCCCCAAGGGGA
>JAISDC010000263.1 GCA_031265105.1 Verrucomicrobiales bacterium | reverse complement strand
TATGTCAAAATCCAGAGGAAAAATCCCCGCCAAGCCGATTGAACTGATTGGCTACACCCGCGCCATCGCCGAGCGTTGCCGCGAAAACCAAGCCCCCACCAAGTGGAACATCCCCGGCGCCCAGTTGGCGCGACTGGAGGAGTCGGTCACCAAGGCCCAGACCGCCTTCGACACCAACAACGACAAAGCCACCAAGAACCACCAGACCGCCGCCGCCCTGCGCGGGGCCGTCAAGGAACTGCACGACGCCCTGGTCGAGTTCATCAACGGCCTGCTGGCCAACGACAAAGTCCCTGACACCGCCCTGGCCGAGATGAACATCCGCCCCCGGCACCCCGGCAAGCACGAGCCGCTCCCGCCGCCCACCGACGCGCCGGTCGTCACCCTCACCGCCCCCGCGCGGCAGACCCTGCACCTCTACCTGGCCGAGGCGCAGGCAGGCGCGCCGCACACCTACCTGTCCACCCCCGGCCATCACGGGGCCAAGTTGCGCTGGCACTTCACCGACGGCGAGGAAGTCCACTACGAGGACCTCAGCAAAAAGCAACACATCCTCAGCTTCGGCCCCGAGGCCGTGGGTCGCACCGTGCAAGTGGACGCCTGCTGGCTCAACCCCCGCCTCCAGCCCGGCCCCTGGAGCGACCCGCAGACCAAGCTCATTGTGTGAACCGAAAACAACCAACCACGAATGGACCCCAATTAACACGAATAACCATCAGCCACATTCATGTGCCTTAGTGTTCATTCGTGGTTAAAACCAACAATCTTATGCAAACATCAATAATGAAAACCCTAACCCTAATATTAACCATAACCTGTGCGACCACGTTGAACACCTTCGCGGAAAGCAAAACTGTCACCAGCGGCACCGTGGTGGAAAGTGGAACATCCTATGACAGCGAAGGATTCATCAACTATGCCTTAATGGTCAACGGTAGCACGGCGGGCTACGTGGGCACCGACATCACCCTCAGCGGCACCTACAACGAGACCCCCGCTACCGCTGCTATCATCAGGAATGGCGCGTTGCTGTCACTCACCGACAGCTCCATCACCAGTGACAGCATTGGAGTGAGTCTCAGCCACGCTACCATGACCTTGGTCAACACCAACCTCAGTGCCCCAAGCGCACTGCTATCAATTGCTGACAATATCCAGGTGGACTTGAACAACAACAACCTGACCGGCAGCATCACCCTCTCCTCTACCACCAACGCCATCGTGACCGCCAGCAACGGTAGTGTAATCACCGGCAACATCACCGTCTACGGCATCTCCAGCCTGACTCTTAATGGTGACTCGGACAGCGTCATCACCAGCGCCATCACCGTCAGTAACACCAGCGCCCTGTACGGTGTCCTCAACTTCAAGGACACCAGCGACCTCTCCCTCGACATCGGCGCCGGGTCACTCTTTGGCGGCAGCGGCACGGTGAACAACCTGACCTTGGCAACCGGCGCGCTTCTCGCCTACACCGATGGGTTGACCGTCACCGACACCATCACCATCGGCGACAACATCACCATCGACTTCAGCAGCCTGACCGAGACCGGCAACTACACCGTCCTTGACTGGACCGGCGCGACCGGTGGCGAGAGCATCAGCGGCACCCAATTCACCGCCACCGGCGACGGTGTCGCGGGCACCTTCAGCGTGGCGAACAACCAACTCTACTTCAACGCCACCGCCGTCCCCGAACCGTCCACGTGGTTCCTCCTCGGCATCGGCCTCGGCGTGCTGGCCCTCACCCGCCGCCATCGCCAGCGGCGCTAACACACTTTGTTCGCGCAGAGACGCGGAGACGCGGAGTTAATTAAAATAAAAAAACTCCGCGGCTCTGCGTCTCTGCGCGAGGTTCTTAACGCTGAACTACCCCGTCCGCTTGCGCGGACACCCCTTCACGGAAGGGGAATTAGTTATTAGCGAGGAACCAGTTTTATAGTCTTTGTACTTGTTAGATATATTGATTGCGTCATCATCGCGTCGTGCAAAAATCACCCCAAGCCAGAACCATCGCCACGCTGACCGTGGCGTTGCTCATCCACCTCACCGTCAGCGGCGCGTTCGCGCAGAGTGCTTACGACGGGCGGCAATATCAATCCGCTGTACGTGACCAAAATCCATTCGGCATATGCTGGAGTTTCGCGGCGACGGCGGTGATGGAGGCGTCGCTCCTCAAGCAGGGCATCACCAGCGACAAGGCGTGGCATTTTTCCACGTATGACACGGCTTATTGGGCCACGGTTTATTACAGGGAAGAGTCCCCGGATTTGAACAACCCGAACGCGGATTCATGGGGCGGATTGAATAACAATGCCTATCGGTTGAGTTGGCGTGCCGGCGGTTTGGTTGCCGAGAGTGTCACGCCGTATCCCGCCAGCCAGCTGCCACTGCCAGTGCCGGATGAAAACGCCACCCGCAGCGGGTTCACCGCCCATGATGTTTTTTACACCGACCTGAACGGCGCGGCTGGCCTGCAAATCACCAAGGATTACATCCGGCAATATGGCGCGGTTAGTTTGAGTTTTCAATTTATCAATGAGAGTTACGACGCGGCCACCTATTCGTTTTATAATACCACCACCAGCACTGACGACGGTCATGGCGTGACTTTGACCGGCTGGAATGATGACAAAGTCATCACGGTCAACGGCAACACTTTTACCGGCGCGTGGCTGGCAAAAAATTCGTGGAGCGCCGACTGGGGCGACAACGGTTACTTTTGGATTTCGTACGATAGCAATTTTACCGGTGATGGCGACATTGAAGCCGCAGTCGCGCGCGGCGGCTATCAAGGCAAGGTTTATTCTTATTCCTTGTCCAAGCCCGATTGGGCGGTTTTGGAAAACGACTTGCCCTACTCGCTGATTCGCTACGACCACGCTGACAGTGAGTCGCTGGTCGCGGTCGGCGTGAATTATTACATCGAAAACGTGCGCGAGGGCATCGCGTTTTCCACCGGCGAGTATGAGTTGAAAATCTACTCCACCTACAGCGGCGGCGCGTTGTCCGATTTGTTGTTGACGCAATCGGGCACGCTGCACGACGGCTATAACACGCTGGATTTGTCCGCGCTGCTGGAGTTGGGCGAAGCGTCGGATTTTTATATTTGGCTCTATCAAACCGGCGGTTATTTGCAGGTCAATGAATATGACCTCGGCTATTCGTGGTATAGCATGGACGGTCTCACGTTTTCCGAGTTGACGTGGAAGAATACTTCCTGCGCCTGGGAAATCAACGCCATCATGGACGCCACCTTCAGCGAGTGGGCGGGCGGCGCGGGCTTGTGGGCGGACGAGAAAAATTGGTCGGCGCATTACACGTTGCAACGTGTGCCCGTCGCCACCGACCTCGTGCTGATTGACGGCGGCGATGTCACTGTCAGCGCGGGCGTCGGCGCGGTCGGCAAGGACATCCAGGTCGGCATCGCCGCCGCCGGCGCGCTGACCGTCAGCGGCACGCTCACGGGCGAAAGTTTGACCCTCGGCCAAACCGCCGCCGGCGCGGGCACGGTCACCGTCAGCGACAGCGGCCGGGTGACCACCACCAGCACGCTGACCGTGGGGCGACAGGGCGCGGGCAGCTTGATTTTGCAAGACCGCGCGACGGTCGCCGCCGGGCAACTGGTCATCGCTGACGAGGAGAACGCCACCGGTCAGTTGGTCATCGTCAGCCCGGACGCGCGGCTGACCGGCGCCGATACTGACACGCCGCTGACCGTCAGTGGCGGCGCGGGGGCGGGCGAGTTGGTGTTTGATTACAGCGGCAGCGGCGCGTTCGCCAACGACGTGGACGGCGCGCGCCTCGCGCTGACCAAGCGCGGCGACGGTCACGCGGCGCTCACCGGCAGCGTCACGCACGGCGGCGTCACCACCATCGAGGCGGGCACGCTGGAAATCAGCAGCGCCTTCACCGGCACCGGCGGCGTGGTCAACCACGGCACGCTGTTGCTCGGCGGCGACGGCAAGGTATTCACCACCGGCCGGCTCGACAACCACGGGCTGGTGTCGTTCAAAAACCTCGGCGACACTTATTACATCGACGAACTCACCGGCGACGGCGCGTTCCGCATGGACGTGGACTTGGTGACGGGCGTGGCGGACCAGCTCATTATCAGCGGCGACGCCGACGGCCAGCACACGCTGTTGCTGACCAATGTCGGCGCGTTGCCCACCGGCGACGAAGCACCGCTGACGCTGGTCACCGTCGGCGGCGTCAACCGCGCGGAGTTCAGCGGCAACCTCGGCGTCGGCTTGTGGAATTACGGCGTCAACAACACGCCCGGCGGCATGGTCTTGCAGCGGGACGGCGGCGTCAGCGCGCTCGGCGCCATCGTCAGCGGCCAACCGGCGGCGCAGGCGGCGGCGTGGTTCGTGCAGATGGACAGTCTGCGGCAGCGGTTCGACGCGCTGCGGATGACGGAACATTTTGCCGCGACGCCCGCGCTTGACACCGGCCACGACAGCGTCGCCGCGTCACTCGCCTTCGTCGGCAGCGCCTACGCGAAGTCCGTTGTCCAGCCCGCCGCCGCTGACGCCGGCGTGAAACAAATCGCGCAAACATTCCTCACCAACGTCTGGGTGCGCGGCTACGGCGGCGAGCAGGACGTGAAGAAAAAAGTCGCCGGTCGCGCGGCGGAGCAAACGACCTACGGCACCGACCTCGGCGGCGACCTCGCATGGAGACTGGACGCTGACAATCATCTGCACACCGGGCTGTTCGCCGGTTACGGCCGCGGCGAAGTGAACTACCACGCCGACGGTCACGCCGACACGGACAATTTTTACGGCGGCGTGTATCTCGCGTGGCTGCATCGCGCCGGATGGTTTGCGGACGCGGTGTTGAAGGGGCAGCACCTCAGCGACAAAATACACGCTGACAATGGCGGGCAGACCTACGACGCCTCGTATTCAAATTTCGGGTTCGGCGGCGAACTCACCGGCGGGCGGTGTTTCGCGCTGGACGACGGCTGGTTCGTGCAACCGCAGGCGGGCGTGGATTGGCTGCACCTACCGGGGAAAAATTACCGCGCCGACGACACCGTCAGCGTGCGCGCCAGCGCCGCCGACTTCGTGCAATTTCGCGGCGACGTGATGCTGGGGCGCGTGGTGCAAACCAATCGCGGCATATTGCAACTGTACCTGAAACTCGGCGTGGCGGACACCGTCAGCGGCGGCGGCAAAATCAACGGCGACCTGCGCGCCAACGCCGACGGCCTCACCGCCCGCGCCGGCACCGGCCTGGCCTGGCAACTCGACGCGAGCAATCAACTCCACCTCGACTACGAAGCCGCCGCCGGTGACAAATACACGCAACCGTGGAGCCTGAGCGCCGGTTATTTGCACCAGTTCTGAGCTAGCGTAAATTCACTTAACATCGGCAGCTCCTGCTATGCGCCGACCAACTTGTCAACATCCCCTACCCGTTAGCAACTATAGTAGTTCCTTATCACATAGGCAGGCTATTCCAGCATCCATGAATAGGCTCCCCTTGGGGACGGGGGCAGCGGCATAATCCCGCAGGGATGAAATATTGATAGCCGCCGGTGTTAACCGGCGGTAGCTGTTTTTACAACGAGCCAACTCCGTAGGAGTGAAAT
>JAISDC010000261.1 GCA_031265105.1 Verrucomicrobiales bacterium | reverse complement strand
TTGAACAGCAGCGTAGCCATCCAACAAGCCATGTGGTTCGCGCAGCAAAACAGTTTGCTCAAGCGCATGGGCGAATTGCGCTATGGAGCGCGGGCGTCTCGCCCGCCAGCGGGCGGGACGCCCGCGCTCCATAATCTCATCGATAACCTCTGGCTCAGAAGCTACGGCCAACAGCTTAACGTCGGCAGCCAAGTTTCTGGCAAAGCCTACGAACAACTCATCTACGGCGTCGATCTCGGCACGGATCACAAGTTCACCATCAGCGCTGACAGTGACTTGTACTTGGGCGTTTACGCCGGCTACGGCCGCAGTGACATAGACTACCGCACCCCCGGCGCTGACGGTGAACTCAACTCCTACTACGGCGGTCTCTATGCCACCTGGCTCCACAGCAGCGGTTTCTACATTGATGCCACCGTCAAAGCCGCCAGTGTCAACAACAACCTAAAAGCCCCCTACGGCACCACCCAACTCACCGCCAGCTACAGCGACGTAAACCTCGGCGGCAGTCTCGAACTCGGCAAGAAATTCACCTTCGCTGATGCTTGGTTCATTGAACCCCAGTTCCAAGTGAACTACCTCCATATCCTCGCCGAGGATTACACCGCCGGCCACATGAACCTCAAAGCCCAAGACCTCGACGCCCTACAACTGAGAATCGGCTCTTTGTTTGGCCGCACCCTCAAGCTCGCCAACGGCGGCGCACTCCAGCCTTACCTCAAGGTCAGCGGCGTTGAAACCATCAGCAGCGGCGGCGCCATCAGAAACGGCTACCAATCCACCCGCGCCAACACCGACGGTGCCAGAGCAGAACTCGGCGCCGGCCTCATCTGGCAACTCGACACCAACAACCAACTCCACCTCGACTACGAAGCCTCCTTCGGCGACAAGTACGACAAGCCCTGGGGCCTAACAGCGGGCTACCGGCATCAATTCTAATTTTTACAGGGAGATCATGGAGTTCATGGAGAGTTAAGCAAAAAACTTTCCATGTTCTCCATGTGTCCTCCATGAACTCCCGGTAAAAAAGGCCAAACCTTTCGCGTCCCTGACGGATTGATCACCAATCTCCGTTGCATTTGCGATTTGAGTTTTTCATTTCACCCGCTAACTTTTCTCAATGTCGGAATCGAAAAAAGAAAAAGACCCCAAGAAAAGCCCGTCCATCGAGGAGCGGTTGCTCAAGGCGCGCACGATCATGCTGTTCGGTGAAATCAGCCAGAAAGTCGCGCGCGAGGTGTCTGAGAAACTCATCGCCTTCGACGCTGACAGTGACGCGGAAATCAAGATTTTCATCAATTCGCAGGGCGGGCATGTCGAGGCGGGCGACACGATTCATGACATGATTCGCTTCGTCAAGGCGCCGGTCAAAATCATCGGCACCGGCTGGGTGGCGAGCGCGGGCGCGTTGATTTATGCCGCCGCTGACCGTCAGCGGCGTTACAGCCTGCCGAACACGCGCTTCATGTTGCACCAGCCCAGCGGCGGCGTCGGCGGGCAGGCGACGGACATCAGCATCGAGGCGCAGGAAATTTTGAAGATGCGCGACCGGCTGAACAAAATCTTCGCCGAGCAAACTGGCAGGACGGTCGAGCAAATCGCCACTGACAGTGACCGTAATTTCTGGATGAGCGCGGAGGAGGCGCTGGCCTACGGCTTGGTCGGCAAGCTCATCCGCAGCGCCGGGGAGCTTTAAGATTCAACGCGGAGGCGCAGAGGACGCGGAGCAGATGCGATTTTGGAGATTAAATACAGCTAACGCGGAACGCGAACCTAATAAAATGGGATTCCCCGCGTTCTCCGCGCCTCGGCGTTGAATGTTTTTGGTTGTTGCGTTTTGCCCTTGCATGGCTACTTTCAGACAGCCGGAATGAGTGGAAATTGAAGGCTTGCGAACCCCGCCAGGGCCGAAAGGCAGCAACGGTACCATGACCTTGTTTGCCACTCATTCCGGTTTTTTTAGGGGCTGAAGTAGCTAAGGAGCAAAAACCAAAATTGTTTGAAGCCGGCTCCTCCATGATCTCCCGGTAAAAATCCTCCGCGTCTCCGCGCCTCCGCGTTGAATGTGCTTTTACCGCCGCCGGCGCAGGAACACCAGCAGCGTCGCGCCAGCGCCCAGCAGCAGCCAGGTGGAGGGTTCGGGGATGCTGTAGCTCAGGAACAATGCCTGGTTATCGTAGCTCAGGGAAAAGCCTTCGCCCAGTTGCCATTTGCTTTCGTCGAAATCTTTAATTAGGCCGCTGATGATGGCTAAGTTCTCGAATGTTACCGCGTTCGGATTGTTCACGGTCAGCGTGTAATTTTCGCCAACGAGGTCCAGGCCGGCGCTGTTGGTGAAGCTCAGTTTATCATAGGTCGAGGGATCGAGAATGTCCCAGATGTAGGTGAAATCGTCCCAATATTGAGCGTCCGTGAACGTCAGCGTGCCCACGGTGCCCAGGCCGCCGCCGCTGACGGTGCCCGTGGCGTCGTCAAATTCAACCGCGCCGCCCAACGTGCCGCTGCCAGTGAGCGCGCCGCCGGTGCCCACCGTCACCATCGGCGTCAAGACCACGCTGCTGTTGACCGCCAGTTCGCCGCCGCTGACGGCGATGCGGCTGCTGCTGTTGATGCTGCCTGCGCCGTCGATTAACAACACGCCGCCGCTGACGGTGGTGCTGCCGCTGTAGCTGTTGCTGCCGGTCAGCGCCCAGGTGCCGGTGCCGACTTTGGTGACGGCGACTTTGGCTCCGCTTTGCACGCTGGTGATCGCGCCGGTGTTGTCGAGAATGCCGCTGTCAGCGATGCGCTCGGCGAATTCGCTGTAGGCGTGGTTGGCGCTGCCGACGATCAGGTTGGCGGTGCTGTTCGCGGTGTTGTTGGCGACGAGGCCGCGGCTGTTTTCGGCGTCGCCGCTTTTCATCGCGGCGCTGCCGGTGAGCTGGCTGAAACTCACGAGGTCGCCGATATGCACATCGTAAGCGGCGCCGGTGCCCTTGAATTGCAGGGTGACGTTCAGCGTGGACTCCTCGTTGCCACCGTCAGCGGCGCGCCACAAGGCGTAGGTGGCGGCGCTGCCGGTGGTCAGGGCGCTGCCGCTGACGATGGGGGAGGTGGCGCGGGTTTGTTTGCTGTCACTATTAGCGGCAGCGGCGGAAAATTTGATCGTCCCGGAAAATTCGTCAAGGGGAGCGGCGAGGGTTAGCGCAAGGTTGCGCAGCTCGACATCGCCGTCGCCGGACCAGGCGCCGTTGCTGGCCAGCGTGTTGTTGTATTCGGAAACGATGAACGCGTTGGAGCCGCTGATAATGACCGGGTTGGTCCAGTTCGTCCAGTTGTCCCGCACGGCAAAGCCGCCATTGTCGCCCAGCTCCAGCGGGGCGTCCGCCGTACCGAAGCTGCTGGCCTTGGTGAAACGGTAATGTAAATAGCCGCCACGAGAAGTGGTGTTGCC
>JAISDC010000247.1 GCA_031265105.1 Verrucomicrobiales bacterium | reverse complement strand
CCGATTTTTACGCGGCGGGATGCCCGGACGGCGGACGTTTGGACGATCTGGACTGCGACGAGCGGCTTGCGCGTATCGAACGGGCGGTTCCGTTTATCCCCAGGATTCAAAATACCAGTTGCTTCTGGGGCGTCCGAATCATTCTTCGGGACCTCTACGGCTGGGACGAGGAAATAACGCCCGCGAACTGGCGCAAGCTGAACGACTTGATCCGCGAGCGAACCAGTCAGGACTGGGGACGCGCGGTGGCAAAACGCGCGAACATCGAACGGTTTGTCACGGAGTGGGTGCGCCGTGATCCCGCGTGCAGCGATTTGTTTGATTACAGCCTGGAATGGTCATTTTTCACCCGTGCCCAGTGGGGACAGTTCGACACCGCACTTGTGGAACTTGAGTACAGTTGGAATCAAGATGTTCCGGGACCGCCGCTGCCCGTTACGCTCGGCCCCTCAAAGCGCAGCGTTCAGAAGACGATTCAGAGCCCGCGGGACGCGATTGCCGCCGTTGAACATTTCATTGAAAAGATACCGTATGCGGAGATATTGAACATTGCCTCGCACTTTTCAACCGATATTACATACCGTTTTGTCACCGAGGAGGAGATGGCGGAGGCGCTGACCCGCCGTGATACCGCCGGCCCCGCGGAGAGAGATATTTACGCCAACTTCATCTGCGACGCGTACCTTCGGCGGATGGGTGAAAGGCGCCCGGAGATGCTGCTGCAATTCTCCTGCGGGGCGGAGCCCCTTCCCTTTGAAACCGGCAGCAAGATGCGCACGGAAACCGTTTTTGAGTTGGCGGAGATTTTCGGGCGCTACCAGTCGTTGCGCGCCTTGCGCCGCGCGGCGCGGCCCCGGACGCGGCAGGTGGGGCGCGCGCCGCTGGATTTCGCCGACATCCGGGACGGCGATTACGTCGTGCATGCCGACCACGGCATCGCGCTGTATTGCGGCATGAGCGAGCTGCCCGCTGACGGTGACCGGCGCGGCCGGCGGCAGTCGGTGCTGACGCTGCAATTCGCCGGCGACGCCAAGCTGTATGTGCCGCTGGCGCAGGCGTACCTGGTGTCGCGCTACGTCGGGGTCGGCAAACGGCATCCCGCGCTGGACACGCTGGGCGGCCACCGCTGGGAACGGGCCAAGCGCCAGGCGGAACAGGCGGTGCTGGATTACGCCACGGAATTGCTGAAAATCCAGGCCGAGCGCGAGAGCCTGCCCGGCACGGCGTTCCCCGCTGACGGTGAGTGGCAGCGGGAGTTCGAGGAGGCGTTCTTATACCGGCCGACCGCCGACCAGTTGCAGGCCATTGAGGACACCAAGCGCGACATGGAGAGTCCGCGGCCGATGGACCGGCTGATTTGCGGCGATGTCGGCTTCGGCAAGACCGAGGTGGCGATTCGCGCGGCGTTCAAGGCGGCCACGACGGGCAAGCAGGTCGGTTTCCTGGCGCCGACCACCGTGCTGGCGCAGCAACATTACGAGACGCTGCGCGAGCGCATGGCGGATTATCCCGTCAACATCGGCCTGTTGAGCCGCTTCCAGACCGCGCGCCGGCAGCGGCAGGTCATCCAGCGACTCGCTGACGGTGAGCTGGACATCGTGGTCGGCACGCACCGGCTGATTTCCAAGGATGTCAAATTCAAGAACCTCGGCCTGGTGATCATTGACGAGGAGCAGCGCTTCGGCGTGCGGCAGAAGGAGGCGTTCAAGCGGAATTTCCGGATGATCGACGTGCTGACGTTGTCCGCCACGCCGATTCCGCGCACCCTGTACTTCTCGCTGATGGGCGCGCGCGACATGAGCGGCATCGAGACGCCGCCGCCGAACCGGCTGCCGGTGGACACCACGATTTGCGCCTACGACGAGCGGGTCATCGTCAGCGCCATCCGGCGCGAACTCCAGCGCGGCGGGCAGGTGTATTACCTGCACAACCGGGTGGCCAGCATTGACAGCATCGCGAGAAGAATCGGCTTCCTGGCGCCGGATGCCCGCATTGACATCGGCCACGGGCAGATGGCGGACGAGCAACTGGAGGACGTGATGCACCGGTTCGTCAGCGGCCAGACCGACGTGCTGGTGTCCACCACCATCATCGAGAGCGGCATTGATATTCCCAACGCCAACACCATCATCATCGACCGCGCCGACCGCTTCGGGCTGGCGGACTTGTACCAGTTGCGGGGCCGGGTCGGCCGCGGCCAGGCGCGGGCCTACGCGCTGCTGTTGCTGCCGCGCGACCTGATCAGCGGCGACGCGAATCAGCGGGTGCAGGCCATCCAACAGTACTCCGAGCTGGGCGCGGGGTTCAAAATCGCCATGCGCGACCTGGAAATCCGCGGCGCCGGCAACCTGCTCGGCACGGCGCAGAGCGGGCACATCGTGGCGGTCGGCTTCGACTTGTATTGCCGCCTGCTAAAAAAAGCGATTGCCTCTTGCCGGGGCGAGCGACATAATGAGTTGCCAGAGGTCAGGCTGCGGCTGGACTTCCTGGCGGTGGGCGGCGGCACTGACGATGACGGCGCGCAGGTGCCGGCCTCTTACATGACGGAGGCGCGCTGGCGCATCGCCGCGTACCGCGAGCTGGCGGAACTGCAAAACCTGGCGCAATGGACCGCCCTGCGGGCCGGCTGGAAGGACCGTTACGGGCGCTGGCCGGCGACGGTGGAGGCGCTCTTGTGGTTCCACCGGGTCAGGGTGCAGGCCGGCCTGGCGGGCATAACGGGAGTGGAAGTGAAAGAGAACAAATTGATGCTGTTCAGGAACAACGATTATATCATGGTAAGCGGCAAATTTCCGCGGCTTGCCAAAACCCAAATAAAAGCGAAACTTCAGGAAATCGAACAATGGATTACCGCGCTAAAAAATTAACGGCCGGCGCCGCGCTGGCGTCCGTCCTGCTGACCTGGGCGCCGTGCCAAGCCGCCCAGCCGGTCACTGACGGCGTGGCCGCCGTGGTCAACGACAAAGTCATCACCCTCTCCGAGATCCGCAAGGAAGTCGAGCCGCAGGAACAGCAGTATGCGCAATTGTATAACGGACTGGAGCTGTACGAAAAAATCCAGGAGGCGCGGCTCGGGGCGCTGAAGGCGTTGATCGAGCAGCAGTTGATTATCCAGGATTTCGAGTCCAACCACTATTTCATGCCGCCCAACGTGGTGGACGCGCAGATTGCCAATGACATCAAGGAGCGCTACGGCGGGGACCGCGCCGCGTTCGTCAAGACCCTGCAAGCGCGCGGCATCTCCATGGACAGTTTCAAGGAACTCACCAAAAACCGCCTCATCGCGCAATCCATGCGCAATCTCCACGTACACTCGGCGGTGATTGTCTCGCCCTATCACATCGAGCAATACTACCAGGACAACATCAAGCAGTTCGTCCAGCCGGAGCAGGTCAAGTTGCGCGATATCTTCATGCGCAAGGCGTTGTACCAGGAGAAGCGCCAGGATGCCGACGGCAAGGAAATCGAGGTGGACCCGCAGTATCTGCAAATGCAGGAAATTCTCAGCAAAGTGGCCACCGGCTCGGACTTCGCCAACCTGGCCAAATCCTACTCGCAGGGCGCGCAAGCCGCCAACGGCGGCGACCTGGGGTGGGTGAGCGCCGCGTCGCTGCGCAAGGAGCTGGCCGACGCGGCCTTCAAGCTGCGCCCCGGCCAGAACAGCCCGATTATCACGACCGACGACGGCTATCACATCCTGATGGTGGACGAGGTGAAGAAATCCTCGGTCATCGCGCTCTCCCAGGTGCGCGACAATATCGAGAATCTGCTGCTGCAACAGGAGCGCGAGCGCCTGCAACAGGAATGGATCGACAGCCTGCGCGCCAAGGCGTTCATCAAGATGTTCTTTTGAGAACGCAAAGCTCATAGCTCAAAGCTCAAATCTCAAAACGCAAAACCACAACTGATTAATTTAAAACCAGTTGATGTCGATGTCCGGCGCCGCAGGCGTAGTTTTGCGTTTTGCCTTGTGGTTTTGAGATCTGAGTTTTGAGTTTTGAGTTCTCAAACCCGCCCCCGCCGCGTAACTTGAGGCCATGCAACCACTCCCCGTCATCGGTCTCACCGTCGGCGACCCGTGCGGCATCGGGCCGGAGATTATCGCCAAGGCGCTGACGGTGTTCCGGCCGTCGCGACACCGCGTCAGCGTCCGCGTCATCGGCAGCGCCGCCGGGTTCACGCCGGGCAAACTTTCCCAACGCTCAGCGTCAGCGGCGCTGGCGGCGTTGCATGAATCCGCGCGGTTGTTGCGCAACGGCGAAATCCAGGCGGTCGTCAACGCGCCGGTGTGCAAGGAAAACCTCGCGCGTGTCGGTTTCAATTTTCCCGGCCAGACGGAGTTTTACGCCCGCGCCGGCGGCCTCGCTGACGGTGATGTGACGATGACCATGCAGTCGCCAAAATTGCGCGTGGCGCTGGTCTCGACGCATTGCTCATTGTCAGCGGCGATTAAATTGCTGACGCCGGCGCGCATCGTCACGCACGCGGAGCGGACGCTGACGCTGTTGCGAAAAATCGGCGTCGCGCGGCCGCGGCTGGCGGTGTGCGGCTTGAATCCGCACGCGGGCGAGGGCGGGCTGTTCGGCGACGAGGAACAAAAAATCGTGCTGCCCGCGGTCCGGCACCTGCGCAAGAAGCGCGGCGCCACCGTCAGCGGCCCGTGGCCGGCGGACACGGTGTTCAACGCCGCCGTCGCGGGCCAATTCGACGCCGTGCTGTGTCTGTATCACGACCAGGGGCTGATTCCGTTCAAGTTGCTGGCGTTCGCGGAAGGTGTTAATCTGACTTTGGGCTTGCCGTTCTGGCGCGCCTCACCCGACCACGGGACCGCGGCAGAGCTGGCCGGCAAAAACCTGGCCTCGGCGGACAGTTTGCTGGCGGCGCTGACGTTGACGGCGAGGTTGTTGACGAAATAATTTCAACCACGGATGGACACGGATGGACACGGATTTTTTTTACCAGGAGCACATGGAGTTCTTGGAGGAAGGTTGGCTGCAACCAAAGGCCCCCTCCAATTCCTCCATGTTCTCTTTGTAAAGAAATCCGTGTCCATCGGTGTCCATCCGTGGTTAACCGAAACTCGACCATGACTGAAAGAATCGCACACATTAAGCGCGCCATGCCCGCCAGCGGGCTGTTCGCGGGGAAGACTTGGCGGGTGTCACCGTCAGCGTTTCCGCTGGACGCGGCGACGGTGGAGTTTTTGGCCCGGCTCGGGCCGCGGTTGCACAAGTTCTTGCAGGCGGCGAATCTGTTGTACCGCAAGAGTTGGCAGGGCCGGGCGCCGGCGTGGATCGCGGAATGGCTCGATCTCGGCAAGCCGCGCGAGTTGGTGGAGCTGGCACGGTCAGCGGCGGTCAAGAACGATTTGCCGACGATTATCCGCCCCGATTTGATTCTCGCTGACGGCGGGTTCGCGTTGTCGGAGATTGATTCCGTGCCCGGCGGGGTGGGGCTGACGGCGTGGTTGAACGAGACTTACGCCGCGCTCGGCGAGCCGGTCGTCGGCGGCGCGACGGGGATGACGGCAGCGGCGCGCCGGCATTTTCCCGCCGGCAGTGTCGTCATCAGCGCGGAGGCGGCCGATTATCGCCCGGAGATGGAGTGGCTTTACGGCGCGCGGCGGGTGCGCGCGGCGGAACGGTACACGTTCAGCGGGGAGCCGGTGTACCGGTTCTTCGAGTGTTTCGACTGGCGGAATTTGCCGTCGCTGTCAGCGAGTTATTCGCCGACGGTGCGAATGGACCCGCCGCTGAAGCCGTTTCTGGAGGAAAAGTTGTGGCTCGCGCTGTTCTGGCTGCGGCCGCTGCGCGAGTTCTGGCGGCAGGAGTTGGGCGACCGTTATTGGCGCGATTTGCAGGCGATTATTCCGCCCAGTTGGGTGGTGGAGCCGACTGAGTTGCCGCCGTCGGCGGTGCTGCCCGGCCTGGAGGTGCAGAGCTGGCGCGAGGTGGCGGCGTTCTCGCAGAAGGAGCGCGCGCTGGTGTTGAAGGTGTCCGGGTTTTCGCCGCTGGCGTGGGGTTCGCGCGGCGTGACGATGGGGTTCGATGTGAGCGGGGAGGAGTGGCGCGCGGCGGTGGCGCGGGCGCTGGCGGAGTTTGCGGAGTCGCCGCGCATCATGCAGCGTTTTGTGAAGGGCCGCATGGTCGAGCATCCGTTCTGGGACGAGGCGGCGCGGGCGCTGACGGTGCTGCCGGGGCGGGCGCGGCTGTGCCCGTACTATTTTGTCGAGGACGGCCAGGCGGTGTTGAAGGGGGTGTTGGTGACGATTACGCCGGCGGACAAGAAAATCATCCACGGTATGAGTGACGCGATCATTGTGCCGGCGGCGGGGGCGGGGGTTGGTTAGATTTAAACGCGGAGACGCGGAGAGCGCGGAGGGTTGGGTTGGTTGGGGAGGATGGTGTCGCGGGGGTTAGGCCGGTGCGTTTGGTTGATGGGTTGGGGGTTGGGGTTGCGGATGGCGGGGTGGGCGCTGACAGTGGAGTTTCTTCTGTCGTGAGAGACGTATCTATCAGCGGGAGAGGCACTTTCCTCGGCATGAATACCGCCGCGCTTGGCGATTACACCGCCGCGCTTGGCGATTACACCGCCGCGTTTGGCGATTACACCGCTGCGTTTGGCGATTAATACCGCCGCGTTTGACGATTACACCGCTGCGCTTGGCGATTAACACCGCCGCGTTTGGCGATTACACCGCCGCGCTTGGCGATCACACCGCCGCGCTTGACGATTACGCCCACCTCCCTCAGCGACCGCGCCGCCGCGTTTGACGACCACGCCACCGCGTTTGGCGACCGCGCCGCCGCGCTTGGCGATTACGCCCACCTCCATCAGCGACCACGCCACCGCGCTTGGCGACCGCGCCGCCTCCTTCAGTGACTGCGCCCACCTCCCTCAGCGACCGCGCCACCGCGCTTGGCGACCGCGCCACCTCCTTCAGCGACCGCGCCACCGCGCTTGGCGACCGCGCCGCCTCTTCCGTTTCTTTAACCACGGATGGACACGGATGAACACGGATGTTTTTTGGTTTTATCCGTGTGCATCGGTGTCCATCCGTGGTTAAACATAGGTATGCCCACGGTTGGCGGCGTTGGAGCAACGGGATTGCTTTTTACCGTTTCCAGGAGCAGGATGTGATCCGGCTCCCGCTGGTCGGCAGGATGGTCGCCGCGGACCAACAACACCGCGGGCGCGGGAGCAGGTGTAACACCGTATGATTTTGCAATGGCTCAAGAAAAAGTCGCTGGAGCGCAAGGGCTTGTCCTGCGGCAAGACGCGCCGTCAGGACAAGGACACGGACTGGCGCGACTGGTTCGAGCAGAGCGCGGCGGCGCGCTGGCTGATGCTGGGGGCGTTCTTCGCGGTGCTGATGCGCATCGGGTTGTGGGCCAGTGAGGCGCCGGCGTATGAGATTTTCGTGCTGACGGTGCTGATTCTCACGCTGTTTCTGTTCCTGCTGCCGCTGTCGTCGAAGGAGGTCTGGAAGAGCAATCAGTTGCTGCTGCTGACGATGCTCTGCCTGGTGATTAATCTGGCGGTCAACAAGTACATTTTCCTGTACACCAATGTCACGAAAATCACCGGGGAGCAGATTCCGATGCTGCTGCTGCCCTCGGCGTTGGCGCCGATGTTGCTGACTATTTTGATCTCGCCGGCGGCGGGGTTCATCACGGCTTTTATCCTGTCGGTGTCCGGCATGTTGTTCATCGGCGCTGACCCTGGGGTGTTCCTGAGCAGTTTGATTACCGGGCTGACCGCCGCGCAGCTCAGCCAACACATCCGCCGCCGTGCCGACATCCTGATGGCCGGGGTGAAGATCAGCTTGGTCGGCCTGGCGTGCGCGTTGTTGCTTGGCGGGGTGCTGGATTTGGGCAACGCGCACAGTATTCCCAGCAAGACGCTGTTCCTGGTCTCCCAGGGGGTGCTGGCGATTGTCCTGGGGGTGGTCACTTCGTTCATCGTCGCCGCGGTGTTGCCGGTGTTCGAGTGGCTGTTTGACCGCATCACGGATATTTCCTGGGTCGAGCTGGCCGACTTGAAGCATCCGCTGCTCAAGCAACTCGCCGAGGAGGCGCCCGGCACGTATCATCACAGCCTGAACGTCGCCAACCTCGCCGAGTCCGCCGCCGAGGCCATCGGCGCCAATTCCACCCAGTGCCGCGTCTGCGCCTACTTCCACGACATCGGCAAGCTCGACAAGCCGCAGTATTTCACCGAGAACGTCATCCCCGGCCAGGACCCGCACGCGCAGCTCACCCCCTCGATGAGCGCGCTGGTCATCATCAGCCACGTCAAGGAGGGCATCGACCTCGCGCTCAAGCACGGCTTGCGCCAGCCCATCATCGATGTCATCAAGGAGCACCACGGCACCTCGTTGGTGTATTATTTTTACAAGCGCGCGCTGCAACAGCAGCAGGACGCCCGCGAGGGGGGCAAGATTCTGCGGCTGCGCGAGGAGGACATCCCTGAGGTTGACCCGCGCTCGTTCAGCTACCCCGGCCCCGTCCCGCAAACCAAGGAATCGGCCATCGTCTCCCTGGCCGACGCGGTGGAAAGCGCCTCGCGCTCGCTGAAAAACCCCACCGCCCAGCGGGTGGAGAACCTGGTGCGCGAAGTCATCAAGGGCCGGGTGCAGGAAGGCCAGCTCGACGAGTCCCAACTCAGCTTCAACGAAATCTCCCTGATTACCAAGCGGCTCATCTTCACCCTGAAAAACATGCTCCATGCGCGCCCCGAATACCCCGCCAAACCAAAAAAAGACCAGGACCCCGCCGCCCGGGCCAAGGATAAGAATCCTCAACCGGCAAAAGCGGCACCGGCTGCCGCTGCGCCTGCTGCGCCGGCAAACTGAACTGGCCGTCGCCGCGCTGGGCCGCGCCTGGCCGGGCCGTGTGCGGGAATTGGTCGTGGTCATGGTCAGCGC
Source organism: Verrucomicrobiales bacterium (assembly GCA_031265105.1). Classification (GTDB taxonomy): domain Bacteria; phylum Verrucomicrobiota; class Verrucomicrobiia; order Methylacidiphilales; family JAAUTS01; genus JAIRPN01. The sequence goes on along the minus strand of JAISDC010000247.1, from coordinate 24,327 downwards.
CCGTGAAAGCGCGCGTATTCACCGGGAGTTTCTGGCCGACCCCGCCGCCACTGATGTCATCACCTTCGACCACGGCGAACTCATCGTCTGCCCCGCCGTGGCCGAGCGTCAGCGCCATCTGGAAAAACTGTCACTGGCAGCGGAAGTGCTCACCTACATCATCCACGGCTGCCTGCACCTGTGCGGTTACGACGATCACACCGAGCGGGATTTCCAACGCCTGCGCCGCCGGCAGACCCGCGTCCGCAACCAAGTATTGCGCCCGCGACCGGCCCATTACCAAATAATCAATTTTCAATAATCAATAATCAATTCCCCCGCGCGCTCACTGATAGAGCAAGTAGGGCTTGCGCTCCGCCAGCCAACTGGCTTCCCTGACCCGCCACGAGCGGGCAATCAGGTCGCCGTTCCGGCCCGCCAGCCAGGCCGTCCGGTTGGCGGGGCCGCCGTTGATTTTGTCGAACATTTTGACACCGTCAGCGCTGGCGCGCTTGAAGTAATTCTTCCGCGGCGTCATCACCCGCAACACATCCAGCACCCGGAAATTGATGGCCAGCAGGTTGGCGCGGGCGTGCGGATCCAAATCCAGCCGGATGCCGCTGTATCTCACCCCGGCGTATTTGCCCCCGGCGGGGTAAAATGAGAACGGATCCGCCGTCACGCCGGACAGGCCGATGGCGTTGAAGCGCCGGGTCATGCCGCCGGCGTCCAGGTTTTCCGCCGCGATGACCTGGAACGGGTAGGCGGTCACATTGGCGCCGTTGGTCACGCCGATGTCGCCCAGCAAACCCGTCGCCGCGTAACCGACCGCCGCCTGCGGAGTGGGGATGTTGGGCGAGGTCGGCACCCAGCGCAGCCCGGTATCCCGCCAGGTCATGCGCCGCGTCCAGCCGTTCATCTTAAAGACCTTCAACTTGCAGGGCGTCGTCAGCCAGCGGTCGTTGATCCACAACGCCAGCTCGCCCGGCGTCAGGCCGTACACATACGGGATGTCGTATTGCCCGACGAAGGAACGGTAATCCGGGCTGACCCCGCCGCCTTCCACCCGCAGCCCGCCCAGCGGATCGGGCCGGTCCAGCACGTACACCTCAATCCCCAGCTCCGCCGCCGCCTGCATGACCAGCCCCAGCGTGCTGATGTAGGTGTAACTGCGCGCGCCGATGTCCTGCACATCGTAAATCAGCACGTCGATGCCGCGCAACATGTCCGGCGTCGGCTTCCGCGTCACGCCGTGCAGCGAATACACCGGCAGCCCCGTGTTGGCGTCAAGCTGGTCGGCCACCTTGGCGCCGGCCTTGACGGTGCCGTACACGCCGTGCTCAGGCCCGAACAAGGCCACCAGCCGCACTTGCTTGGCGGCCCGCAAAATCTGCCAGGTGGGCACACCGTCAGCGTCCACGCCGGCCGGATTGGTCACCAGCCCGACCCGCTTGCCCGCCAAACCGGGGAAGTTCAGCGCCCGCAAGGTGTCAATGCCGACCAGCACCCTGGCCTGGGCGCCGGCGCACCACCCGCCCAGCAGGCCGCACAGGCACAGACCGGCCAGCGTCTTGTTCATGGGTTGCATTATAGACGGATTTTGACATTGCGCCGCATGAATGTCGGCTGATCCAAATCCTCGCCGTGGCAAATGGTGGCCGCCGATTTCTCGAACCGGCCCCGGTAAATTTTCTGGTCCAGCGGCAATTCCTCCTGCTGCACGAAATATTTTTGCTCCGTGCCCTGGTTGCCGGTTTCATCGGCAAGCGCGGGCAACTCATCCGCCCCGGCGCTGACCGGCCGGCCGGCGGCCGGCGGCGTTTCCACCGGCCGGCGGGAATCTGCCGCCGCTGACGGTGCGTGTGCCGGCGCCGGCTCAAGCGCCAACTCTTCCCGCGCCTTCGACTCGGTTGTCACTCCCTCCGCAACCGTCTGGCCGACCACCAGCAGCGTCAGCCCTAACACCTCGGTTTCGCCGGGTTCCAGCGCCATGCCCGCCAAAATCGGCAGCTCCACCGGGATTTCCTGTCGCAAATATTCGATGGTCGTCTGAAACTCGCCGATGGACAGGTTCCCGCCGCCGCTGAGGCAGGCAATCACCGCCGTGCCGCTCGACCAGGCGCAGCCGTCCGCGAACAACGGGCCGCCCAGCACCTCGTCCACCGCCGCGCGGGCACGGTCAGCGCCGGCGCCAAGGCCGCAGCCGGCCCAGCAGTTCTCCAGCGTCGCCGCGTCGTCGGCATGGGCCGCCAGCACATTCCGCAAGTCGGCCAGATGGATTTGCATCGGCCCGGTCTGATGCAGCACCGCGCGCAAATTCACACTGGCCCGCCCCACCAGACCGTTCATCGCGGCAAATCCCTGGCGCAGGTCCAGTTCCGGGCCGAAACATCCCAGCAACCGGCTGTTCGACAGGCACAGCACCGCGTCGGCTTCCCGCCGGAGACTCGCCAGCGCCTCCGCCGCCTGCTGCAACCGGCGCCGGCCTTCAAACGCGAACGGCGTCACCGCCAGCACCACCACCGTGGCGCCGAGCTGTTTCAACAGCCGGCAGAACTCCGGCGCCATGCCGCTGCCGGTGCCGCCGCCCAACCCGGTGACCAGCACCGCGCTGCGCGTGCCCTGCAACTGGTCGCTGATTTCCCGGCGCTCCTCGCGCGCAATCTCCGCCGCCAGCGCCGGATCGCCGCCGGCGCCCAGCCCGTGAATCCGCCGCAGGCCCAGCAACAGCTTGTCATGCGCGATTGAGCCGCGGATGACCTGCTCGTCCGTGTCAAAGCCGAACACCGCGCCGTGCTCGCGGTGCTCCAGCATCAGTTGGTCCGCGATGTTCACCCCGGCGGAACCCAGGCCGATGATGACGTGACCGGCCAGGCTGGCCGCGGTCGGCGCCTGAAATTCCCCGTCGTTTTTGAAATCAATCATGTTGTCTCCGTGTTAAAAAATCCGCAGCGGCACCCAATCCTGCACCCGCCGCCGCCACCGCGCCCAGCCGGTCAGCCGCTCGTGCTGCAAGTCGTAATGCTGCGCATACCGCAACAGCCCCAGCACCGTGGACAAATCCGGGCGCTTGTTGTAGGTCTGGTCGCCCTCCAGCAAAAACTCATGCGCCAGCCGCGCCGGCGCGGGAAACACTTCGCCGGCCAGCCGTTGCAGGCCGGGCACTTGCGAGGCGCCGCCGGTGAGATACACGTTGCCGGACACCCGCGCCCACAATCCCTTGCTGTCAATTTCGTCGCGAATCAACTCCAGGGTTTCCCGGATGCGCAAATCCATGATTTTGCCGAGCGACTCCACATACACGCTGCGCTCGTCGGAATTCATGTCCTTTTCGATGGTCAGCCGGGCGTTGGGCCGTTCCGCGCCGAGCGCCAGGTTGCCGTGCTTGATTTTCAACTGCTCCGCCTTGGAGAACGGCAGTTTCAAGCCGAGGGCCAGATCCTGGGTCACATGGTCGCCGCCCACCGCCAGCACGCCGGTGTGCGCCACCGCACCGTCAGCGTACACCAGGTAATCGGTCACTCCCGCCCCCATGTCGATGACCACCGCGCCCAGCGCCTTTTGTTGCCGGGTCAGAATCGCCTGCGAACTGGCGTACGACGACAGGGCGTAATGCACCACCTTGATATCCAGTTCCATCACGCAACGGAACAGGGTCTCCAGCCGCGTGCGCAGGCCGTGCACGATATGATAACTGGCCTCCAGGGTCTGCGAGTTCAACCCGATCGGGTCGGCGGTCGGCGCGTTGCGGTCGATATAGTAATGCTGCACCGCGCTGTGGATGATTTCATGCTCCGCCGGGATGGCGTAATTTTCCATCTGCTCGCCTAGCCGCTCGACGTGCGCCGCGGTGATGCGATGGTCTTCCGAGTCAATCGGCGTTTTCAGGCGGATGGTTTTCGGCTCCAGATGCATCCCGGTCAGGCTGAGATACACATACTCGATCTGGCATTCGGTCTTGGCCTCCGCGTCCGCCAGGGCTTGCTCAATCGCCTGTTGCGCCAGTTGAAAATCCACGATTTCGCCCTTGCGAATGCCCGCTGACGGTGACTCGCCGACCCCCAGCAGCACCAGCGAGCCGTCCGGGCGCAACTCGCCGACCGCCACCGCAATCTTGCTGGTGCCCACGTCCACCGCCGTAATCGCGCAACTTTCTTTCTTTTTCCAAAACATACAGCCTCCGTTTATAAATTGGCAAACACCACCGGCACGTTCCGTTCCGGCGTCAAATCCACCGTCCGAATGACCAGGCCGCGCTCATGCGCGTATTCCAGGATGGTTTTCAAGCGGCGCACCTGCTCCGCCAGAAAATCCGTGCGAAAATGAATCCGCCCCTGGTCGCGCGTGTTCAACACCAGATAGCCCTTGCTGTCCACGCCGATCTGGGTCAAATCCAAATCGCCCTTCAAGGCCGCGTAATCGGCCAGCCGCAGCAGGTTCAACGCGCTGAGAATTTCCGGCCGGTCGGTCCGCTGCCCGTCCTGCACCTGGTCGGCGGGCACGCCCTTGATGACCGGCAGGAGTTTCAACTCCTCGCCCGGCTTCGGCCGCATCATGTAGCCCTCGGCGTCGATATAATAAGTCGCCTGCGCCAGCTCGTTGCCGCTCGCTGACCGTGGATCAATGCGCGCCACCGGCTGCCGTTCCTCGATGACGATTTTCAATCGCGACGGCAGCGCCCGCTCCACCCGCACCGTGTCCACATAGGAAATCTGCCGCAAACTCTGGCGGATTCTCCCAAGGTCCAGCGCCATGATGTTCTGCCCCGTCCGCAACCCGGCCGTCCGCAACACTTCCGCGCGCGACACCGCGCCCTGCACCTGCACCTCCACCTCGCGCAACGCAAAATCCGGGTTGCGGTACAGCGCGTGTTCCAGCACCGCCAGCAGGCCGAACCACAGCGCCGCGATGAGGGCCACCGACAGCGCCAGCACGCCGCCCCATTTCAGCGCGAGCAACCGCGCCTTTTTCGACCGGCTGCGTTTCTGCACCTCGACGTGCAACACATTCCGCCGCCGGCCGCCAACCGTATGCCAGGATCTCGCCATCAGCGGGCCGCCTCCACGGACAGGGTTAAAATTTTCTCGCACAGCGCCGCGAACCCAAGGCCCACCGCGCGCGCCGCCTCAGGGATGAAACTCAACTCGGTCATCCCCGGCAGCGTGTTCACCTCCAGCACCACGGGGTCACCGTCAGCGGGCACGATCAAATCCACCCGCGCATACACCGCGCAACCCAGCGCGCGATGCGCGGCCAGCGCAACGTGTTGAATCCGCGCCGTCAGCGCCGCGTCAAACTTCGCCGGACAGGTGTGCACCGCCAGCCCCGCCGTGTATTTGTGCGCGTAGTCGAGATCGCCGCCCTTTGGCTCCACCTCAATCACCGGCAGCGGCGCATCCCCCAGAATGCCGACCGTCACCTCGCGCCCGGCGACGAATTCCTCCACTAACATCGGTTTGCCCACCGCCAGCGACGCCGCGACCGCGCGCGACACGTCCGCCGCCGTCCGCACGATGGACAGCCCGACGCTCGACCCCTCGGCCACCGGCTTCAGCACGCAGGGCACGGTCAGCGGCAGCGCCGGATTCCACAACTCGCCGGCGGCAACCTTCACGCCGCTTTTCAGCAACAAACTTTTGGCGCGTAATTTGTCGAAAGCGTTGCGGCTGGCCGCCGACCCGCTGCCGGTGAACGGAACAGCCGCGCGCTCCAGCCGTTCCTGCAACTCGCCGTCCTCGCCAAACACGCCGTGCAGGCCGATGAACACCAAGTCAGTGTCAGCGGGCAATTGAAAATCCCGCGTCGTGACATCCAGCTCGCTGACGGTGAACCCGCGCGACCGCAACGCCGCCGCGATGGCCGCGCCGCTGCGCAACGACACCTCGCGCTCGGCGGACACGCCGCCCTTCAGCACCAGCGTATGTTTATCACGTAAATCCATGTCAGTCACCCAGCACCTTCACTTCCAGTTCCAACTCCACGCCGCGCCGCTCCCGCGCCGCGCGCCGCGCCAGTTCAATCAACGCCAGCGCGTCCGTGGCCGTCGCGCTCCCATCATTGATAATAAAATTGGCATGTACAGCCGAAAATTGCGCGCCGCCGATTTTTTTTCCCTTCAAGCCGAGTTCCTCCAGCAACCGCCCCGCTGACAGTGCCGGCGGGTTTTGGAACGTGCTGCCCGCGCTCGGCTGCTTCGGCTGCGCGGCGTGGCGTTGCGCCCGGAAGTCGTCGAGTTTCGCGCCGATGGCGGCGGCGTCACCGGCAGCGCCGCGCAGGGTCGCGCCGAGCGCGATATGGTCGGCGAACAGCGGCGTGTCGCGATAATTCATCGTCAGCGCCGCGCGCGGAAGTTCCAGGATTTTGCCGTCGGGCGCCAGCGCGCGGACGCTGACGATGACCTCGCCGAGCGCGCCGCCGAACGCGCCGGCGTTCATCCGCAGCGCCCCGCCGAGATTGCCCGGAATGCCCTCCAGAAATTCCAGCCCGCCCAACCCCGCGCGTTTCGCCGCGTGGACGAGGTCGCGCAGGCGCGCGCCGGCCCCGGCCTTGATTTCAGCGCCGCTGACGGTGATTGCGCCAAACGCCGGCGCGCCGAGATGAACGCACACGCCGCGCATGCCGTGGTCGCGCACCAGCAAATTCGAGCCGCGCCCGATGACCGTCAGCGGCAGGTTTTGCGCGCGACAAAAATCCGCCACGCGCCGCAGCGCCTCATCGTCAGCGGGTTCAACCCAGAACTGCGCCGGCCCGCCCACCCGCAGCGTGGTGTGCCGACTCAGCGGCTCGTACAATTTCACCACCGACCCGCCAGACGCTTGCAACTCACTGTCAGCGTTCGATGGGTCAACGCGATCCTTCGACTGCGCAACTTCGTTGCTTCGCTCAGGATGACGGGGCGACGGTGTCAGTAATTGCTGGAGCCGGCGAAACATCCACAAGTCGCGCGCCACGCTGACACTGACTTTGCAAATATCGCCCGCGCCCATCGTCAGCACGCAATCGCCAGGCTGCAACGTCAGCGCCAGCGCCGTCTGCAAATCGTCCAGCGTCGGCGCGTAAGTCACGTGCTCGCCAACCGTGGCGGCGAACGCCGCTCCCGTCACGCCGTCAATCGGCGGCTCGCCCGCGCTGTAAATGTCGGTGATGAACACGCGGTCAGCGTCAGCGAACGCGCCGGCGAACTCGTGTTGCAAATGCAACGAGCGCGAGTACCGGTGCGGCTGGAACGTCGCCAGCACGCGCCGGGCGCCGCAATCTTTCGCCGCCGCCAGGGTGGCGCGGATTTCCGACGGATGATGGGCGTAATCGTCCACCACGAGATAATCTTCGTCGCGGTGCAAAATTTCAAACCGCCGCGCCGCGCCGCGCATCGCGGCCAGCGCCCGCTGACAGTCGGCGAACGGCACGCCCGCGGTCAGCGCCAGCGCCACCGCGCCGAGCGCGTTGCTAGCGTTGTGTCGGCCCGGCAGGTTCACTGTCAGCGCGCCCAGCGTCGCGCCGCGCCGCGTCACGTCGAACGACGAGGCGCCGGCGCTGACCGTGAGGTTGGCCGCGCGAAATTCCGCGTCGTACCCTAGCGCGTAAGTCACCGCCAGCGGCAACTGTTGCGCCAACTCGCGGCAACATTCATCGTCAGCGCACAGCACCGGCGGGGTCCCGGACTTCCGCGCCAGCGCGAGGAATGCCGTCTTGATGTGTGCAAGATCAGCGTAGTGGTCGAGATGGTCCGGCTCGATATTCAGCACCAGCACGGCGGCGGGCGCGTAACAGGCCAGCGTCCCGTCGCTCTCGTCGGCCTCGATAATCAGGTCGCCGTCAGCGGCGCCCAATCCCGCGCTGAACTCGAAATCCGGCACGTCCGCGCCGATGTAAAAACCGGGGTCGCGCCCCGCCGCCTGGAAAATGCGCGTGAGCATCAGCGTCGTCGTCGTCTTGCCATGCGTGCCGCTGACAGTCAGCAGCCGCTGGCGCCGCGCCAGCGCCGCGAGAATTTCCGCGCGCCGGAATTGCGGGATGCCACCGTCAGCGGCGGCCCGGCGCTCGACATTGTCAGCGCCAATCGCCGACGAATAACCCAGCAACGTCGCGCCGTCCACCTGCCGCGCGGCGTGGCCCTGATAAAATTTCAAGCCGAGTTGTTCCAGCGCGGCGATTTGTTTCCCGCGCTGCAAGTCCGAGCCGCTGACGGTGAGGCCGGCGTCGAGCAGCAATTTGGCCAGGCCGATCATGCCGCTGCCGCTGACCGCGACGAGGTGGACGCGCGCGCCGCGCTGGTGCAATAAAGCCGCGGCCATGTCGATTTGCCGGTCGGGGTTCACGCGCTCCCTCCGTCAGTCGCGGGCAAAACCCGTTGCACTTCCTCGGCCACGCGCCGCGCCGCGTCGCGCACGCTCAGCGCCGTCGCGGCGGCGGACATGCGCGCCAGCCGGTCGCGGTCGGCCAGCAAATCCGACACCGCGCGCGCCAACTGCGGCGCGGCGCGCTTGCCTTCCGGCACCAGCAGCGCCGCGCCGGCCTTGACAAAAATTTGCGCGTTGCGGGTCTGGTGATCCTCAGCGGCGGCGGGATACGGCACCAGCATCGACGGCAAACCGAAATAACTGATTTCGGTCAGCGACGCCGCCCCCGCGCGGGCAATCACCAAATCGGCCAGGCTGTACAAATTTTCCATCGCGCGGCAATACGGCCGCACCGCGGCGCGCAACCCGTTGCGCTGATAATTGGCTACTAATAAATCGCTTTCCTGTGGCCCGGCCAGGTGGATGAATTGCAGGTCATTTTTCAGCGGCTGCCAGTCCACCATCGCCTGAATCACCAGCCGGTTCAGCCCCCGTGCCCCCTGGCTGCCGCCGATGACGGCCACGGTGAACGGCGTCGCCGCCAACCCCCAAAACTTCGCCGCCTGTTCTCGCGCCAGCTTATGCAGCGTGCGACGCACCGGCGTGCCGGTGTACCTGGTGTTGACGTTCGGCAACTGTCTGGCGCATTCGTTGAACCCGACCAGCACCGAGTCCACTCGCTTGGCCAGCAGCCGGGTCACTTTGCCGGGGATGGCGTTGGACTCGTGCAGCAACGTCGGCACCCCCCGCCGCGTAGCGCTGACGATGAGCGGCGCGGAGGTAAACCCGCCCATGCCCAGCACCGCGTCGAGTTGCTGCTGGCGCGTCTCGCGCCCGGCCAGACGGCAGGCCGACCAGAAGTTCAGCGCGAACTTCAGCAGCCGCGGACCAAGGCCCGGCCAGCCGATGACCGGCAGCGTCACACTGTCGAAGGCCGGGTAATCGGCCAGCACCGCGCGGTCAAGGTCCTTGGCGGAAACATACAACCGGACGGCATGGCCCCGCGCCGTCAGCGCCTCCGCCACCGCCAGTCCGGGATAAAGATGCCCCCCGGTGCCCCCGCATGCTATGCCGATGTTCGCCATAACCAGTCCCTACATCCGCGCCGTCATGGCAGCCGGCAGACTGGCCGGCCGGCGCTTGCGCGGTTCGTAAATCGCCTGAAAATGAATGTTCAACAAAATCCCGACCAGCAAAAAGCATAACAACAGATTGGAGCCTCCATAGCTGATAAACGGCAGGCCGATGCCCTTGGTCGGCATCAGCGCCGTCACCACCGCCATGTTCATCAGCCCCTGCAAACCGATCAGCGAGGTGGCGCCAAGCCCCAGCAGCAAACCGGTCTGATCCGGCGCATGGCAGGCGATTTCCCAGCCCGCCAGCACCAGCAACAGAAAGGCCAGCACCACCAGCAGCGTGGCAATCACGCCCAGTTCCTCGCCGATGTTCGGGAAGATAAAATCCGTGTGCGCCTCGGGCAGATACTTCATTTTTTGCACCCCCTGGCCGAGGCCGCGCCCGCTGATGCCGCCGGAGCCGAAGGCGATCAGCGCGTTGTGCGGTTGCAGGTTGATGCCGTCGGTCAGTTGTTCGACGTTGGTAAACGCGGTCAGCCGCGCCCATTTCTGCGGCTTGACATACGCCATCAAGCCAATGGCGCCAACCCCCAGCGCCAGGATCACGACCAGGTAACGTTGCCTGGTGCCGGCGACAAACATCAGCCCCAGCGCCACCAGCAGCATCAGCGCCGCGCTGCCGATATCATCCTGCCACTGGCACAGCACCGCCAGCGCCACCAACATGCCCAGCGGCGCCAGCACGCCGACCCGGAAATTTTTCAACTGGCCGGCGCGCGTCCCCAGCCACCAGGCCAGGCTGGCCATCAACCCGAACTTGGCCAGCTCCACCGGTTGCGCCCGGATGAAGCCCAGGTTGATCCAGCGGTTGGCGCCATTGACGCGCACGCCGAAATGCGGCAAAAAACACGCCGCCATCAGCGCCAGCCCGAGCACCAGCAGCGCCGGGGAAAACCGGCTCCACTGGTGATAATCCCACTTGGCGGCCAGCCAGCAAACGCCCGCGCCCGCGCCCAGGAAAATCGCCTGGCGGATAACAAAGTAATAGGCGTTACCATTGTTCGCGGGAGCGAAGGCGCTGACACTGGTCAGAATCACGAAGCCGATGGCGACGAGGGCCGACACCGCTCCCAGCAGAATAATGGCGCTGAATTTGCCCATGCGGTTTAACTCCGGATATGCGGCAGCGCCGCCACGTCCACGTCGGGCACCGCCGCCTGCGGTTGCGCCGCCGGTTGCGCGGTCTCGCGGGCCGGCACCGGCACCTTGATTTCCATGCCGACTTTCAATTTCGACGGGTCGCTGATGTTGTTGGCCCTGGCAATTACGTCGGGTTTGGTGTTGAACTGACGGGCGATTTTCCACAACGTGTCACCCGGCGCCACCTTGTAGCTCTGGAACGACGCCGCGGCGCTGCCAGTCGCGACGGCGCGCGCCGCGGACTGCGCCGACGCTGACGCGACTTGACCGCCGGCGGGCACCGTCAGCGCGGCCGGCAGATTCAGCGTCTGGCCGGGTTGCAGCGCGTCGGAGACCAGCCCGTTGGCCTGCTTCAGTTCCGCCACGGTGATCCCGCTCTGGCGGGCGATTTTATATAACGAATCCCCCTTTTGCACCGTATAGACAACGCCGGCGTTTGCCGTCACCGGAGCCGGCGCGGGCGCGGGGACCGACGGGCCGCCGGTGGTCGGATGCCAAATCGGCTCCTGCGGGCCGGGCATCGGCGTTACCGGCGCCGCGGTCGCGGACACGGTCAGGTCCGCCGCCATCGGGGCGCTGACATTGGCTTCACCGGCATTGGTTTCAATGGTCGGCTGGCTGCCGCCGGCGGCAACGGTCGCGGTCTCGCCGCTATCCTCCGGGCCGGCGATCATTTCGGCATGGTCCTTGCCGCTGACATTCCCCTTCAACAGGCTATAAACGATGAAGCCGGTAATCGCCAGCACATGCACTCCCAGCACCACGATTAATGCCATCCTGGACAACTTCGGGCTGGCCAGGGTCTTTGCGTTTTGCTCATTCATTTCCTCATTCATGGTATGTTCTCCTTATCGGTTTGATGTTGTTTTCAGGACAATTTGGCGACCAGTTCCTTGAATTGCTGTCCCCGGTCCGCAAAATTCTTGAACATGTCGTAGCTGGAGCAGCCCGGCGACAGCAGCACCGTGTCCCCCGGCTTCGCCAGGCGGCGGCCCAGGCTGACCGCCTCGGCAAAATCCGCCGCGCGATGGCAAGGCACATGCTGGCCCCACGCCCGCACCAGTTGGTTTTGCACCTCGCCGATGGCGACCACCGCCCTGGCTTTTTTCACCATCAGCGCCTTGAGTGGCGCGAAATCAAAGCCTTTGTCCTTGCCGCCCGCAATCAGCACCACCGGACGGGTCTGCCCGGCCAGCGCCTTTTCCAGCGCGTCAAGATTGGTGGCCTTGGAGTCGTTGATGTAAGTCACTCCGTCCAGTTCGCGCACCGGCTCGCAACGATGCGGCAGCGCGCGGTAGGCGCGCAACGCCGCGATCGCGTCCGGCCGCGCCACGCCGTAAAGATCCGCCACCGCCAGCGCCGCCAGTTGGTTTTCCGCGTTGTGCGGGCCGCGGAGGTTGGTTGATTCCTGCGCCAGAACCGGTTGCCGGCCCGCGTACAGCGTCCCGTCACGGAAGGTGTAGTCCGCGTCATCATGATCAACGCTGATGGTGATTTTCTTCGCCGCCAGCGCCGGCAACTCGCAAGCGGGATTCACCACCGCAAAATCCTCCGCCGTCTGGTTCATGAAAATGCGAATTTTCGCCTGGCGATACGCTGCCAGCGTCGGGTAACGGTCCAGATGGTCGGGCGTGAAATTCAGATACACCGCCACCCGCGGGCGGAAGCGCTCGATGGTTTCCAGTTGGAACGAACTCACCTCCAGCGTGATGACATTGTAAAAATCCCCGCCGCGCACCACGTCGCTGAACGGCACGCCGAGGTTGCCGCAGGCCGTGGTGCGCAAGCCGCCCGCGGTCAGCGCCGCCGCCACCAGCTCGGTGGTGGTGCTTTTGCCGTTGGTGCCGGTGACCGCCACGACCGGCGTGTCGCAGAAACGGGCGGCCAGCTCGACCTCGCCGACCACGGGCACGCGCTCGCGCCGCAGTTGCCGCACCAGCGGCACCTGTGGATCAATGCCGGGCGACAGCACGCCCAGGTCGAAGCGGCAGGGCGTGAAGCCCGCCGGCTGGGTTTCCACGCGCGCGCCGCGCAGTTGCAACTGCCGCGCCATCTGGTCGATGCGCTCATTCAAATAACTGTCCCGTATAATCACCTCGGCTCCTTTCTGTATCAAGAGTTCGGCGGCGGCCCGGCCGCTTTCCCCCAGTCCCATGACGACCACCCGCCGGCCGCTGACAAAATTTTCCTTCATCGTATTTTCAACGTCGCCAGGCCGATGACGGCGAAGACCAGACACAAAATCCAGAACCTCACCACCACCGCGGTTTCGCTCCATCCCTTCAGTTCAAAATGATGATGAATCGGCGACATGGCGAAAATCCGCCGGCCGGTCAGCTTGAACGACGCCACCTGCAAAATCACCGACCCCGCCTCCATCACTAACACGCCGCCCACCACCACCAGCAGCAGTTCCTGCCCCACGCAAATCGCCAGCAGCGCGATGGAACCGCCGATGGCCAGCGACCCCGTGTCGCCCATGAACACTTTTGCCGGATGACAGTTGAACCATAAAAAACCCAGGCAGGACCCCGCCAACGCCGCCGCGTAGACCGTCAATTCCTCGGCCTGCGGCACGCGCGGCAGCAGCAGGTAGTCCGCCGAGATTTTATTACTGACCAGATACGCCAGCACGCCGTAGAACATCGTCACCGGCAGCGTGCAGCCCGCCGCCAGCCCGTCCAGCCCGTCGGTCAGGTTCACCGCGTTCGACGCGCTGACAATGACCAGCACGAACAACCCCAGCGCCAGCCAGCCCAGGTCAATCACCGGCAGTTTCACAAACGGCACCTGCAACAGCCGCGCGCCGTCGGCGGTCGCCGGATGCAACAGCAGCGCCGCGCCCGCCGCGAGCGCGATGACGCTTTGCCACAGGAATTTCTGCCGGCTGCTGATGCCGGCGGATTTCTTCTGGCGGATTTTCTGGTAATCGTCCACAAAACCAAGGACGCCTAACAGCAAGGTGGGCACCAGCACCATCCACAGGAAATGATTGTCAGTGCGGCACCAGCACAGCGCCCCCATCGTCAGCGAACACAATATCAGCAGCCCGCCCATGGTCGGCGTGCCTTTTTTGCCGCCGTGCAAATCCGCCAGTTCGCGCACCTCCTCCCGGCCGCGAATCGGCTGGCCGAGCTTCAGGCGCGTCAGCGCCCGGATCACCGTCGGCCCCACCCACAGCGTGAACCCAAAGGTGCACAACGCGGCCATCACGGCGCGGAAGGTCACGTATTCGAACATCCGCAGCGGGCCGAACTCATCTTGCCAATAACTCAGGAAATACAACATGACCGCTCCAATCGTTCCAGTTCCCGCACCGCCAGTTCCATCCGCTGGCTGCGCGAGCCTTTCACCAAAATCTTGTCGTCCGCCCGCGCGACCCGCGCGTACGCCGCTGACAGTGCCTGATGGTCGGCGAAATGCTTCGCCCAGACCTTGCCGCCGCTTTCAGTGTCGGCACCCGCGACCAAATCCTGCGCGTGGTCGCCAAGCGCCAGCAAAATCTCGAATCCCGCCCGCGCCGCGGCCGCGCCAACCTCGCGGTGCAACCGCTCGCTGTCAGCGCCGAGTTCGCCCATCGAGCCGAGCAGCGCGACCCGGAATCCCGCGCCGGGCAAGTTTTGCAGTGTCGCGAACGCCGCCAGCATCGAATCGGGGCTGGCGTTGTACGTGTCGTCCAGCAGCCAGCCGCGGCGAAATTTTCTCACCGACAAACGATTACCCGGCAATTTCACCGCTGCCAGTGACGCGGCGATGCGCGGCCACGCCACGCCCAGTTCCGCGCCCAGCGCCGCTGCCAGTGACGCATTGCGCGCCAGGTGCCAGCCGGCCAGCGGCAGGGCGACCACGACCCCGTCAGCGCCGGCGCTGGTACGGCCGAACCAAAATTCCGTGGCCGCCGGCGAGCTGTTTTTTAACACGATTTGGTAATCACCGTCAGCGCCGGTGCCAACGGTCACAACCCGCGCCGCCGTCAGCGGCCGCGCCACCGTCAGCGACAGCTCGTCGTCGCCGTTCACCACGGCGAGACCGTCGGCGGGCAGCGCCGCGAACACCCGCGCCTTTTCCAGCGCGATTTCATCCCGCCCGCCGAACGCCTCGACGTGCGCCCAGCCGATGTTGGTGATGATGCCGATGTCCGGTCTGGCAATCTCCACCAGCGGCGCGAGTTCGCCCGGATGATTCATGCCCAGCTCCACCACGGCGTAGGCGTGCGTGTCGTCAATGCCGAGCACCGTCAGCGGCACGCCGATGTGGTTGTTCAAATTGCCCGCCGTTTTATGCACCTTGAAGCGCGCGCCCAGCACCGCCGCGGCAAATTCCTTCGTGCTGGTCTTGCCGTTGCTGCCGGTGACCGCGACGATTTTCACGGTCAGCGTCCGCCGGTAATTTTTCGCCAGCCGCTGCAACCCGGCCAGGGTGTCCTCAACCTGAATGACCGCGCAACCGGCCGGCAACGCTGACGCTGAGTCCGTCCGGCTCACCAATACGCCGACCGCGCCCTGTTGCGCCGCTTGCGCGACAAAATCATGGCCGTCAAAACGGCCGCCGCACAAGGCCACGAACAAATCCCCCGGCCGCAGCGCGCGCGTGTCCGTGGTCACGCGCAGCGCGTGACGCGCCGCCGGCCCGCTCGCCAGCCGGCCGCCGGCCAGTTCCGCCACGGTTCCCAACGGCATGGCCCTCACGCGGCACCTCCGTTCAGGATTTGCGCGGCCACCGCGGCGTCGGCAAACGGGTGCCGCGCGTCGTTGATTTCCTGCGTGGTCTCGTGCCCCTTGCCCGCCAGCACGATGAGGTCAGCGTCAGCGGCGTGCTGGAGAATGGCGGCAATCGCCTGCGCCCGGTCGGGAATCACCCGGTAATTGCTGAAATTCGCCACGCCCACCTGCATGTCGCGCAAAATCAGCGCGGGGTCTTCGTTGCGCGGATTGTCAGCGGTGAACACCGCCTCGTCCGCCAGTTCGCAGGCCGCCAGCGCCATCAGCGGGCGCTTGGTGCAGTCGCGGTCGCCGCCGCAGCCGAGCAAGATTTTCAATTTGCCCCGGCACAGCGGGCGCAGGCTTTGCAGCACGTTGCGCACCGCGTCGTCCGAGTGGGCGTAATCCACCAGCACGGTGAACCCGCCGCCGTGCGGCACCTTTTGCAACCGGCCCGGCACATACGGCGCGGCCGGCAACCAGTCGGCCAGTTCCTCCAGCGAAGCCTCGCCGCCGGCGGCCATCACCGTCAGCGCCGCGAGCGTGTTGGCGACGTTGTAACGGCCCAGCCACGGCGAGCGCGCCAGCAGCGTGCCGTTCGGCGTGACCAGGTCAAAGACGCTGCCGTTGGCGCTTAATTGGATGTTTTCCGCCCGATAACTCGCCGGCGGCGCGAATCCATAGGTCACGGTCCGCGCGGTCAGCGGCACCGCGTCCAGCAGGCGCGCGCTGTAGCGGTCGTCGAGATTCATCACCGCCAGGCTGCCCGCCGGCAGCGTGGCGAACAATTTGCGCTTGGCCTGGCCATAGTCCTGCATGGTGCCGTGGAAGTCCAGGTGATCGCGCGTCAGGTTGGTGAACACCGCGGCGCGGAACGGCACACCGTACACGCGGTCGAGTTCCAGCGCGTGCGAGGACACCTCCAGCACCGCCGACCGGCAGCCGGCGGCGCGGATTTGCGCCAGCAGCGCCTGCAAGTCCGAGCTTTCCGGCGTGGTGCGCGCCGCGGCGATTTTCTCGTCCCCCGCGCGATACTCGACCGTGCCGAGCAGCCCGCATTTGCGGCCCGCTTGTTCCTTGAGATAATGCAGCAAAAAGCCGGTGGACGATTTGCCGTTGGTGCCCGTGATGCCCGTCAAATCCAGCGCTTGCGCCGGATGGCCGTAAAAGTTTGCCGCCAGCAGCGCCAGCGCCCGCCGCCCCGACGCCACCGTCAGCGTCGGAATTTGCGGCAACGGTTCCGGCACTTTTTCCACCAGCAGCGCCGCCGCGCCGCGCCGCACGGCGTCGGCGACAAAACGGTGCCCGTCCGACTTGAACCCGCGCCACGTGCAGAACAACGCCCCCGGCGTCACCTGCCGCGCGTCATACGCCAGCGACGAAATTTCCACGTCACCGTCAGCGGCGCCGTAACGCCCGCTGACCGTCACCCCTTGCGTCAAGTCGGCGAGTTTCATCGGCTGACCGCTCCTTTCGCCAGCTCGCGCGGCGGCCCGCCGGCGATCATGTTCAGTTGTTGCGCGACCTTGGTGGCGATGCTGCTGAACGCCGGCCCCGCCACCTTGCCGCCGTACACCTGCCCGCGCGGCTGGTTGACCATGATGGAAATCAGGAACTGCGGCTGGTCGGCGGGCACAAAACCGATGAACGAGCTGTAGTAGGCGCCGTGTTCGTAATGACCGTTGATGAATTTCCTGGCGGTGCCGGTCTTGCCCGCCACGGTCCAGCCCTCGACCTGCGCCCCCTGCGCGGTGCCCTCGTCGGACACCACCCCGGCCAGCGTCTGGCGGAGTTGCGCCGCCACGTCGGCCGGAATCACCCGCCGCACCACCTGCGGCGCAAACTCCCGCACCACCCGGCCGTTGGCATCAACAATCGCCTTGATAAACAGCGGCCGCACCAGTTGGCCGCCGTTGGCGACGCTGGCCATGGCCATGGTCATCTGCAAATTCGTCACGCCGATTTCATAGCCAATCGGCACCCGGGTCAGCGAAATTTTGCTCCACTTGTCGGTCGGGCGCAGCAAGCCCTTCTGCTCGCCGGGCAGCGCGTATTTCGTCTCCTGCGCGCGCTCGCCGAAGCCCATCAGCCGGATTTGCCGGTACAGCTTGTCCGGCCCTAGCGCCAGCCCCAGCTTGGCGAACGCGATGTTGCTGGAAACTTCCAGCGCCCGGCGCACGGTCAGCGTGCCGTTCTCGTGCGTGTCGCGCAAGGTCGTCCCGGCGTAATAAAAGGCGCCGTTCTCGCAATAAATCGGTGTCTCCAGCGTCGCGACGCCCTCGCTCAACACCGCCGCGGCGGTGACAATCTTGAAGGTCGAGCCTGGCTCATAGATATCCGTCAGGGTGCAATTGCGCAGGCTGGCGAGGTCGCTCATCGTCCGCCGGTTGCCCGGGTCGAAGGTCGGGCGATTGGTCAGGCCGAGCACCTCCCCGGTGGCGGGCCGCAGCACCAGAATGCTCACCGTGGCCGGCGTGTATTGCCGCATCAATTGGTCCGCCTCCTCCTCAATCGCGTGCTGGATCACCTGGTCGATGGTCAGCACGATGTCGCAACCGTTCTGCGGCTGATGGTCGGACATCCGGTAGGCCGGGATTTCCCGGCCGGTCTTGTCCAGCACCACCCGGCGTTCCCCGGCGCGGCCCGCCAGATAATAGTCCAGCGCCTGCTCGATGCCCAGCATCCCCTGTTCGGTATTGATGGCTTTTTCCCAGTCGTCCATTTGCAGCGGCACCTGGTTGGTGAAACCGATGACATGGCTGCCCTCCCAGCCGTTCGGGTAAACCCGCTTGATCCGGTCGGTGAAAATCAGCGGCCGGTATTTCGGGTTCAAGGCGCGCAACTGGTCGGCCACCGCGGGATCCAGTTCCGGCTGGAGCAATTCGTTCCGCCTGGCCGGAGACAGCCTAGCGCGCAACTCTGCGGGTGGCAGGCCGAGCAACCGGGCCACCTGGTCCAGCCTGCCCGGATCTTCCGTCGCCAGCTTGCCGTCGATGTACAAATCCACCACCGGCACGCTCTGGGCGAAAATCCGCCGCTGACAGTCCAGGATGCGGCCGCGCAGCGCCGGCACCGGAATCACGCGGCATTGCGCGCGCATGGCCTCCTCCTGGTATTTGGCATGGCGCAATATCTGCAACTGAATCAGGCGCGCCGACACGACGGTGAACCCGACCGCGAACAACAGCAGCACCCACACCGCCCGGAGTTGCAACGCGTGGTTCACGGATAACTCTCCCCGCCCGGCCTGGGGCCGCGCGCCAGCATGGAGGGTTCGGTCGCGCGGAAACTTTGCGCGTCCAGCACCGGTAATTTGTTCAACGCCACCATCTCGATATGAAAATAGTCCAACCGCCGGACCAGCGAATTCGGCGTGGTCAAGCTCTGGCGTTGCAGGGCCAGCCGGCCGTTTTTCTTTTGCCAATCCGCCAGCTCCGCTTCCAGTTTTTTGTTATCCTTGGCGAGGACATCGATTTTGTTTTGCCAATACACGTACAGACCGCCGAGACCGGCCGCCACTATCGTGACGACAATCACCCACCCCAGCCAGCGGGGCCGCAAACTGTTGGCGGATTTGATGCGGTTGCGGCTCATGCGATCCTTTCCGCGCCGCGCAAGCGGGCGCTGCGGGCGCGCGGATTGGCGGCCACCTCAGTGTCAGCGGGCAGCCAGCGGCCGATTTTCCTGAAACAATAATCGGGATTCGGCCAGCCGAAAGCCTGGCCCTCGCCGCGCAATTCCGGTTCGCTGCGGGTGGCGATGAACTGCTTCACCAGGCGGTCCTCCAGCGAGTGAAAACTGATGACGCCCAGCCGCCCGCCCATTGTCAGCGCCGCCGGCGCGGCCGTCAGCGCCGCGCGCAACGCGCCCAGCTCGTCGTTGACCGCGATGCGCAGCGCCTGGAACGTCTTGGTGGCGGGATGGATTTTCGCCCCGCGCCGGCCGCCGACCGTGGCCTCGACCACCGCCGCCAGTTGCGCGGTGCGGGTGATTTTTTCCCGCGCGCGGGCGCTGACGATGGCGCGGGCGATGCGCCGCGCGCGCGGCTCGTCGCCGAATTTAAAAATCAACTCCGCCAGCTCCGGCTCGGCGGCGCGGTTCACCAACTCGGCGGCGCTGACCGTGGCGGCCTGGTCCATCCGCATGTCCAGCGGCCCGTCCTGCTGGAAACTGAAGCCGCGCGCCGCCGTGTCCAGTTGCGGCGATGACACGCCCAGGTCGAGCAAAATGCCGTCGAACGGCCCCCATTCCTCCGCGACCGCTGACAGTGCGGAAAAATTCGCCCGACGAAACCGGAACGCGCCGGGAAACTCCACTGTCAGCGACTGGGCCGCGACTTCGGCGTCAGCGTCCCGGTCCAGCGCCACCACGGACGCGCCGGTCGCCAGCATGGCGCGGCTGTGCCCGCCGCGCCCAAAAGTCGCGTCGAGCATTCGCCTGCCTCCGCCTGGTTGCAATACTTCCATGACTTCCCTCAACAACACCGGTGTGTGCCCGTCTGCCATGCGCTTGAATATTCATCCCGTCCGGCAATTCAACTCAGCCGGGTGGCCGGCGGCTCGTCCGGCCCTGGTTCCCTCGCCGTTTTTTTTCGCCGCCAATCCCGGCAACGGCTGATCCTGGCCCGCCGCCGGTCTGCCCGCTCCCGCGCCGACCGGCTCATAAGCCGGCCTCCCGCAATACACTATCAACCGTCAAAGCGCCAAGTTGGCCGGCGTCGCCGCGCCATTTCTCCCGGCTCCAGATTTCAAAATGATCGAACCGCCCGGTCAGCACCGCGTTGCGGCCCAGTTGCGCGGCGGCGCGCAGGCGCTCGCGCACGGTGATGCGGTGCTGCCGGTCAAGCTCCACGCCCTGAATCTGCGCGGCCAGGCGCTCAAAGCTCTTGCGCCGCGGATCATCAATGGCCGCCCCCGCCAGCGCCCGCATTTTTTCCCCCAGCCAACTGCCAGGGTAAACTTTCAGGCAGCCGGGTTCCGGCGGCATGACGTACAGACGGGTTTCAAACCCGTCGCCCCGCCATTCCCTGGGCACAGTGAGGCGTCCCTTTTCGTCAAAGGCGT
The DNA here is from genome assembly GCA_031265105.1 of Verrucomicrobiales bacterium. Lineage (GTDB taxonomy): Bacteria > Verrucomicrobiota > Verrucomicrobiia > Methylacidiphilales > JAAUTS01 > JAIRPN01. The sequence continues at coordinate 3,970 of JAISDC010000247.1, read as the reverse complement.
GCTCAAACGTATCGGTATAAACCAATTTTAACGCGTCACTCATCGTCACAATTCCCTGCCTATCGCGGTTTTTTCCGCCATAACGTCCCCTTTTAAACCATAATCTCCCACCAAGGTCAATTTTTATCGAAACTTTTTGTAAATAAACAGATTACGTAAATTTTATCCCGCTAAAATATCTTGCCCTCGTCAGTGTCAGCGGCGGCCGGTCAGCGGCGTCAAGCCCGCAATCGCATAACAATCGATTCATTGTCAGCGTGACGCCGGGCCGTCCGCTGCCTCGGCTCCGCCCGGACTGGCGGCGGGGAACGGCTGGTTGCCGGTGGCGAATCGACCAACTCCGCCGGCGCAACTTTGCGCTTGTCTAAAGGACAAACTGTTCCCATGCTCAATGGTTTTATGGCAGAACCTAGCAATAACATTTTCAATGATCAGCCCGTGCTGGTCGAGGATCAGAGTTTGGGCCGGACCGTGCGGGGCATTCTCATCGGCCTGCTCGTCATCGTCAGCGTCGTGGTCGCCGTGCTGTGGTATCGGCACCAGCGGCAACACGCCGAGGAAACCGCCGCCGCCGCGCTGGCCAAGGCCGTCGGCGCGGAACAATGCCAGCAGGTCGCCGACCAATACCCCGCCACCGCCGCCGGCGCCGCCGCGCTGCTGTTCACCGCCGCCGGCCAACAGGAACAGCAGGATTATCTTGCCGCCGCCGAACTGTACGCGTGCTACGCGCAACAGCGCGCTAACAGTCCGCTGGCCGCCCCCGCGCAATTCGCCCGCGCGCAATGCCTCGCCGCCGCCGGCCGCCAGAGCGAGGCCCAGGCCGCCTATCTGGCCATCGTCAGCGCCAAGCCGGCCAACCCCTACGCGGGCGGCGCGGCGGTCGCCCTGGCCCGCGGGTATCTGGCCGAGCACAACGTCAGCGCGGCGCGCCAGACGCTGACCGACTTTCTCGCGCGCGACCTCGGCAGCAGCTACCAGGCCGAGGCCGGCCAATTGTTGCGCGCCCTGTCAACAGACAGCGGGAAAAAATAATCGCGCGGCGGGCCGGCTTATGTCATCCCCGGTGTTTCTTTCCCGTTCCCCCGCCGACACCCGCGCCCACGCGGCGCGGCTGGCCGCCGGGATCGGCGCCGGCGCGGTGCTGCGGCTGCGCGGCGACCTTGGCGCGGGCAAAACCACCTGGCTGCAAGGCTTCGTCGCCGCGCTCGACGCCACGGCCAGGGTCACCAGCCCGACGTTCGCCCTGCTGCATGAATACCGCGACGGCCGGCTGCCGGTTTTTCACTGGGATTTGTACCGGCTCGGCGCTGACACTGACTGGTCGCTGCTCGACCTGCCGGAACAGTTGCCCAACGCCCGCGGCGTGACGGTCATCGAGTGGCCCGACCGTTACCCCGGCCCGTGGCCGGAAAAAAACTGCCGCGACATCACCATCACCGTCAGCGGCGCCACCCGGCGGCGCATCGAGGCGCCCGCGCCATGAAAAAATTCCTCGTCATCGAAACCTCCGCCGAGCCGGCCAGTTGGGCGTTATTCGCCGACGGCGAGCGGATCGCCGGCGCCACCGTCAGCGGGCGGGCCTCCGGCAGCCTCGCGCCGGGGTTGCGCGCCGTCAGCGGCGCACTGCGCGGCGTGACCGCCGTCATCGTCGGCGTCGGCCCCGGCTCGTTCAGCGGCATCCGCGTCGGCATCGCCACGGCGCAAGGACTGGCCGCCGCGCTCGGCTGCCGCGTGATTCCCGCGCGCAGCACCCGCGCGCTGGCGTGGCGGCACCGCGCCGAACCCGACCTGGGCATCTTCGCCGACGCGCGGCGCGGCAAGTTTTTTTACACCGCCTATGCCGGCGGCGCGCTGGTCACGCCGACGCGGCTGGTCGCTGACGATGAGGTGCGGCAGCTCGCCACCCGTCACCACCTCAGCCTCGGCGTCGGCCCGCTGCCGTTCGCCACGCGCGCGGAGTCACCGTCAGCGGCGGACCTGGGCCGGGCGATGCTGGACGGCCCCGCCGAGCCAGACTTGGCGCTGGAGCCGATTTACCTGCACGACGCGACGCCGGGCGGCCCGCCCACCCGCCGCTGACCGTGCGACTGCCGGCGTTGCAACCCCGCCGGCAGCGGTCATATTTAATCCATGACCACGCGCCAGGATCTTGAGCGGACCATCGAGTTTGAATTTGTCAGGGCCACGGAGAACGCCGCCCTGAATACCATCAAGTGGCTCGGCCGCGGCGAGAAGGAACTGGCCGACGCGGCCGCCTGCGACGCGATTTACGGCGTGTTCGACACCGTGCCCATGCGCGGCGCGGTGATGATCGGCGAAGGCATCAAGGACAACGCCCCCGGCATCTTTCTCGGCGAACACCTCGGCACCTGGGCGCCCGACACGCCCTGCTTCGACATCGCGCTCGACCCGATTGACGGCACCACCAACGTCGGCAAAGGCTTGCCCAACGCGATTTCCGTCATCAGCGCCGCGCAGCGCGAAGACCCGGAAATTCCGGCGATGATCAACATCCCCGCGTTCTACGTGGAAAAACTGGCCTACGGCCCGCCAGTGGTCGCCGCCATGCGGCAACACCCGTCCCACCCGGTCCACCTCGCCGCCCCGGTCGGGCCGCTGCTGGACTTCGTCGCCCGCGCCCTGCGCAAGCGCGTGCCCGAGCTGGTGGTGGCCACCATCGACCGCCCCCGCTCCGCGCCGCTGATTGCCGCGGTGCGCCGGGCGGGCGCGGCGCTGCGCATGATCGCCGACGGCGATGTCACCGCGGCGGTGGCGCCGGCGCTGGCGGATTCCGGCGTGGACTTGTTTCACGGCATCGGCGGCGCGCCGGAAGGCATCCTGGCCGCCTCGGCGTTGAAGTGCCTGGGCGGCGACCTCCAGTTGCGCATGTGGTTCAAGGACGAGCGGCAGCGCGCCGCCACCGCCGGGGCCGTCGCGGCGCGCGACCTGCGGCGTATTTTCCTGGCCCGCGACCTGGTGCCGGGCGCCGGGGCGATTTTCTGCGCCACCGGCATCACCGACAGCGCCATGCTGCCCGGCGTGAAACTCATCGGCGAGACCGCCATCACCCACTCGATTCTGATGCGCGCCAAAAGCCGCACCGTCCGCTACATCAAGGCGGTGCACAACCTCAAGGCCAAAACCATCCGGCTGCGCAGCGATGCCACATTCCATACGGTGATCTGATTCACCTTGACCTCGTGACACCGGCATGGAGCGCCGTTCTCCCAACTTCGTGCCTTAGATGTTCGACGGCAAAGCCTGCGGTCAAGTCCGCAACTTTAGTGCCATCCGCCACGGGACCTGCCGTAACAAGGACTCGGACCGGCAGACCATGCGCATCCACGGCCAGGTGTATTTTGGAATTGCGCCCCCTTTGGTCATTTCCATGTCTTGGTTGCCGCCCCTGGTCCCAGTGTCATGCTGATGCACCTTGACGTGCGAAGCGTCAATCATCAACCACTCGAAATCCGGCTCCTGGATCAAGGCATTCAGCAGACGCTCCCAACGCCCGGCGTCCCGCCACCGGATGAAGCGCCGGTGGGTGTTGCTCCAGCCACCGTAATCCGGCGGCAAATCACGCCACGGCGCCCCGGTGCGCAAGATCCACAGCACTGCGTTAATAAACCGCCGGTTGTCTGCCGGCCTATGGAGCGCGGGCGTCTCGCCCGCTTCGTTGCCGACTGGAAGCCGGCGCTCCATAGGTCAGCGATGCCGTCACCATCAGCGTTTATATTCCCCTCCCCCGTCATCCCGAGCAGGGGTCTTAGCCCTGAAGGGGCGGCCGCATAACAGCCTGGGGCAACGCCCCAGGTTTAGTTAAGGTGAAAAGGGTAGCCCTGTAGGGGCGGTGCAAAGTACAAGGGAGATGCGCCGCCCCTACAGGGCTGGCCCTTCGGCCCTAATAAAACCTAGGGCGTTGCCCTAGGCTATTATGCCGCCGCCCCGTTGGGGCTGACACTGGGAGCGC
>JAISDC010000194.1 GCA_031265105.1 Verrucomicrobiales bacterium | reverse complement strand
TTGTTCAAAATCACCGCGTCAAATTCGGCGAGCTTCTCCGGCGTGAACATCTCCATGTCGCCCGACGGCACCGCCGTGTACGCGCCGGTCTTCGCCCCGAGCGCCGTGAACAAATAAATGCCGGCGGGAATCGAGCCGTGCGTGAACCCCTCCGTGCGCGAGAACAACAACACCTTGCGCGGCTTGGCCGGCGTCACCGTCAGCGCCGGAATCGCCGCGTCAATCTTCGGAATATACTCCGGCTTCACCGCGCCGAACTCCGTCCGCGCCGCCAGCGCCCCGCTGACCGTCACCGCCGCCAGCGCCGTCACCATCAGCGCCCTAACAATCATCCCGTTATTCTTCATAAATCCTTTCCGCAACTTGCAATTTGCAATTCAAAATTTGTAATTTGTAATTTGAATTTTGAAACTTACTTACCCGCATCCGCCAGCGCCCACGGTGCCCGGTAATTACAAGCCAACAACCGCTGCGCCTCGTCGCTATTCGTCACTCGCTCAGTCCCCGCGTCCCACCGCAACTCGTCAACCCCCGCGCGGAACGCCGCATTGGCCAGATGCGCCGGCAGCGCCGTGTAATGGGCGTGCAGAATCGGCGCGCGCGGCGTGAGACCGTTGAGAATCGCGTCGATGAAATTCTGCTGATGCCCGTGCTCCGTCGCGCGGCCCGGCACATCATACGCGCCCGCCGGCACCACCAGGCTCTTCAGCGCCTGCGAGGAATGCTCGATGCCGCCGCGCGTGACCTTAATCCAGCCCTCGCTGCCAATCATCTCCACGCCGCCCCAGTAGCGGTTCGAGACCTCGATGACCTTGTTGTCAGGGTACTCGACCGCGAAGGAATATTCCGTCGCCGTGTCATACACCGCGCTGTTGCCGAAACTGGCGCTGGCGTTATGAATCGCCACCGGCGCGACCTCGCTGACGCCGTACATGAGTTGCGCCATGTCGTAGTGATGATTAATCCAGTCGGTCAACTGACCGCCGGCGTAAGCGTAATTCCAGCGCCATTCATAATGCACGCGCTGCGGCATGTACGGCACGTCCGGCGTCGGCCCGAGCCACATCTGAAAATCCAAATCCGCCGGCGGCGCTGACGGTGCCCACGCGAGATTGCGATTACCGCCGCCGCCCGGCAACCCGACGCGCACCGTCTTGATGTCGCCCAACACCCCCATGCGCGCCAACGCCACCGCGCGCCGGCATTCGCGCGACGACCGCTGCTGGCACCCGACCTGGCACACCACGCCCGCGCGCCGCGCCGCCCGCACCATCGCGCGCCCCTCGGCAATCGTGCGCGCCAGCGGCTTCTCCACATAAACATGCTTGCCCGCCTGCGCGGCGGCGATGAGCGTCAGCGCGTGCCAATGGTCGGGCGTGCAAATCCACACCACATCCACGTCACGGTCAGCCAGCGCCTCGCGGAAATCGCCGGTTTGCCTGACACCATTGTAAGCAGTCACCCCGTCACGCTTGGCATAAGCGGCGCTGACCGTGTCAACATTCGACCTGCGCCGCCCCGCGTCCACATCGCAAATCCAAGTGAGCTGCAAATTCTTTTGCCCCAAAATATAATTTCGATGCCCGCCCCACTGACTTCCCGTGCCAATAGCCGCGACATTAAGCCGCCGCGAGGGAGCGGCATTATTTTGCCCGAACAAGCGGGACGGGATGATGAAGGGCGCGGCAGCGAGGCCGGCCATGCGGAGAAAATCGCGTCGTTTCATGACCGGCCAGTCTGCCACGCAACAGTTGCAATCAAAGTAATTTTTTACGAAATTAGTTAACTGCGGAGGCGCGGGGACGCGGAGGTTTTTTTGGTTTTCTGGTTCACTGGGAGCGCCGGCTTCCAGCCGGCAGATAGTCGCAGCACAGCCGGCAAGGATGCCGGCGCTCCCAGTAATTCCCCCGTCGTGTGCCACTCCTGCACGGTAGGAGAATTGCAGGCACCAAAAAAATCCTTCGCGCCTTTGTCCCTTGCCTCCTGCTTCGCAGGGGAATTTGAAGCGGCATGTAATTGCCGCTTTTGTGGTTGCGCCTTTGCGTTAATGAAGCTTTTTACCTGGCGACCATGAAGGAAGGGAAATTATTTAACAACCTCGGCGTGGCGCAGCCATGAACTCGTGTGTCAGCGACGACCAATCAAGTTGTTATATTCCTCATGAGAACCGATCCAATACCACATGATTTGATCCCCGTCCTTGGCCCCCACCGCGCGGTAATGGTCGCCAATCCGCACACTCCAGTCCGGCCATTGCAACGGCTTGAAATCCAGCGAGGGGTGCTTGGTGTTAACACGCCACAGCGTGAATTTTTGCCGCGCCAATTCCTGTATTCCCACCGGCAACCGCGCCAGCATTTTGTTAAACCTGCGGCTGCGCCGGGAAATCATGGCCACCGCTCCGCCGTGCCGTCGCGCAACTCCGTCAGCGCTTCCTCGCGCAACAACGCCAGCCGGCCGCCCGGCTTGCCGTCTTCAATCATCTGCAAATCCCAAGCGTCATATTCCCAACCGATGGCGCGGACGATTTCCGCCTTCTCATCAAGGGTCATGTGCGAGATTTCCGCTTTGATTTCCGCGATACTCATGGCGAAAATCCTAGCGCGTCCCGCGACACAAGTCAACCGCGCGGCAGCTAACCCTTCATGGTCGCCAGGTAAAAAGCTTCATTAACGCAAAGACGCAAAGACGCAAAGGAACAAAGGCGCGAAGGTTGATGTTAATTTAAAAACCAAACCAAAAAAAATCCTTTGCGCCTTTGCCCCTTTGCGTTAATGAAGCTAAATCTTATCCGCCAGCAACCGCTCGTGGCGCGGCAACTTTTCGTAACAATGCCAGAACCGGCGGGTGCACGACGAATTCATGGGCGGGATGGCCAGGGTTTGAGTTGCCCGGCGGCGCGCTCGGCATCAGCTTCCGCGAACAAAAAATCCAGCCGACCGGCAGCGGATGCCGCGCGGATTTGCGCGTCCCACAGCACCCCGTCAACGTCCAGTTCCCGCGCCAGTTCGAGTTTTTCGTCCAGCGTCAGCTTGGGCAGTTCCGCTTTGATTTCCGCGATACTCATGGCGAAAACCCTAGCGCGTCCCGCGACGCAAGTCAACCGCGCGGCGGGTAAAAAGCTTCATTAACGCAAAGACGCAAAGGAACAAAGGCGCGAAGGTTAGTGTTAATTTAAAACCCCAAACCAAAAAAAACCTTTGCGCCTTTGCCCCTTTGTTCCTTTGCGTTAATGAAGCTAACCAAGAAATTTTCTCACAAAGAGACCACGAAGTTCACAGAGACTTAAAAAAAATAATCCGTGTCCATTCGTGTCCATCCGTGGTTAAAAAAAGTCCTCCACCCCTGTACAGCAAAGGAACCGACCAGTTCACCCCCCGCCACCAAAATCGCGCCGCGCCACAGCTTTTTAGGGGGGCCTAAAAATTTTTTTAAAATTTTTGTTGTCAACCTGCAGATTTTTGCTTCACTGCGCATGGCTCTTTTTTAGGAATTGAACTGTGGTAACAGGGAACGCCGTGAGAATCGGCGACAGTTGCGCTGCGGTATCGAGTTACAAATTTCCATTCTTCGCCTTGGTGGCGAAGGAACAAAGCCAATCCCAAACCGGGGTGAAGGCGGAAACCAGGTTTAAGCTCGGAGTCCGAATATCTGCCCAGAGTTCCTCATGCGTTTCGGCCGGGTGGCCGGGACGACAAACTTTATCGCAAAAATAAAGCGTGAGAGCGGATCCAACGGCTTCCCGGAACAGCAAAAAGCCACTCTGCTCTTGCCAGTAAAGCAAAGGGGAAGTGTTATGGCCATCACAGGCCGCTGTTTTGTTCGGAACGTCAGGGTGCCCATCCTCAACGCGCGGAGGGGCAAAGAAAGTTTGTGTCAGTTTGTTAAGTTTGAAAGTTTGTTGAGTTCAAAAACCGCCGCTGACGCTGCTGCCAGCGCAAGCAACCTACACAAACTCAACAAACCTAACAAACTCAACAAACTTTTCCTCATCCTGGCCGCCATCCTCGCGTGTACTCCCGCCGTCAACGCCAGCGGCGCAGGCGCGGACTATGCCGGGTTTGAAAACACCGCCACCTACCACCTCCCCGCACTCTCGATATGGGCCGGCCTGCTCCTCGGCGGCGTCATGCTGCTGCTGGCCCTGCTGCTCCACTTCCGCGAGCCGAAACCCGCCAAACCGCAGACTTGGACTTTTTCTGATTTTCTCGTGTTAAAACTAAACCCCGTCCCCCACCACCAACCCAAATCGAAAGACTGACATCCATGAACCTGTTCGACACAAACTCCAGTCACGAAGACGCCAAGACGCAAAGATTATTTTGGTTAAAACTTCGCGCCTTGGCGTCTTCGTGGCCTGAGTTCTTCCAAGTCCTAATCCTGACCGCCCTGCTCACCCCCGCCGCCAGCGCCCTCGACCCCGGCCCGTTCTCCGGCGGACGCGGCGGCGCGGCGGAAATCGCGGCGGGCATCATTGACGCCGGCATCGCCGGCTTCGACGGCGCCAACGGTGAAGGCGTCGTCACCGGCAATTCCCCCAACCCCATCTTCGTCGGCTGGGCCACCGGCGTGGAGGCGTATAGCCCCATCAACGTCGGCTCCAGTTGGTTGAACTCCTCCCTGGCCCTCGGCCCGGCCACCGCTGACGTCGGCCACATCGCCTGCCTCGGCGACATGAAACTTGACCAAATCGCCGTCTATCTGGAAAACCCCTTGACCTCCACCTACCAGCCCGGTTCCATCACCCTGTCCTTCGACTACGCCATCACCAACGGCAGCGGCGCGGACTTCGCGGTATTTGAAAACGGCTTCGCCTCCCTCTATGACATCCCCGCCACCGGCGGCGTCGCGGGCGGCATGTTCTCCGAGTTGGCCTACGTCGAGGTCTCCACCGACGGCATCATCTTCGCCCGCTTCCCCTCCATCTACCTCAACACCGCCGAGAATCTGAACATCACCTTCGCTCCCTCTCCCAAGTATGATAATTGGGGAGACATTATTCCGGGGACTGATAATCTGCCTCCTGAACCCACCAACTACAACTACGGTTCCCAAGACCCCGCCTACATCTACAACATCGCCGGCAAGCACGGCAACAGCGTCGGCGCCGGTTACGATAACGCCAGTTGGGGCACCCCCTTCGACTTGGACACCCTGATTGATTTTGAAACCGTGCTGGCGTGCCTGGCAGAGTTTGAGTTTGATCTGACCAATGAGCAACTGGCCAGCTTGTGGGCGCAAATTGAATACAATCAGTCACTGGTGGCGAACGGAGATCTGGATTTGAGCACAATCAACTTCGTCCGCATCGTGGACATCCCCGGCAACGGCTCCTTCACCGACAGCCTCGGCAACCCGATTTACGACGCCTGGCTTACCTACGACAGCGGCGGCTTCGACCTCGACGCCATCGGCGTCCTCCACCAAATCCCCGAACCCTCCACCTGGGCGCTGCTGATCGCCGGCGGCGGCCTGCTGCTCATCCTTGCCAAGTCCCCTTCCTCGCGGCAGGAACGCAATTCCCCTCTCGAAAAGGGGAACACCCTGCCACCACTGGGAGCGCCGGCATCCTTGCCGGCTGTGCTGAGGCCATCTGCCGGCTGGAAGCCGGCGCTCCCAGTATTGGCAGCAACCACCTACACCAACTTTCCCTCCCCCCTTTTGCAGCGGGTGCTGCAAAAAACCAACAACCAATAATCAACAACCAATAATCAATAGAAAATGAACATATGAACTCCAACATCATCAAATCCCTCCTCGCCGCAGCCGCCTTTGGCGCGCTGACTCTCGGCGGGGCCAGCAACAACGCTCGCGCGAGCTATGCGCCAGCCGGCGGCAACGACTTTGTTAGCTCCACCGTCGCCCTCAACATCAACTTTGAGGGCGGCTTCAACGTCGTCAGCGGCACCGCCTACCTCTGGTCGCCGTATCCAGGCACCACCGCACCGACCGGTACCGGCGGCTACAACACCGCCTACCTCACCTCCGCCACCTCTGCCGTTACCACCGTCGTCTGGTCAGGCTCGCTGAACGGCAACGGTTACGGCGACCCATTTGGCATCTACGTGCCGATCGGCATCATCAACGGCGGCACCTTCTTCGCCGCCACCTACAACAGCACCGTCGGCGGCTTGTTTGCCTACGACGATACCACCGGTACCTTCAGCAACAGCGGCACAGCCCCAATCGCTGTCTTCGACAGTTTATATGCCGCTGATTATGACCACGGCGGGCGGCTCTACCTCTCCGGTCTCAACTCCGCTTGGACCGGCACCTACGGACAAAACAACATCATCGCCATCTACCCCGGCAGCGGCACCTTCCAGCCGATTATTCAGGCGGTCGGCAATTCCGCCGGCGTCGCCGTGGATGATGTCGGTAACGTCTATTACGCCGATTCCGTCACCAGCGGCACCGCCTACCTCCGTATGTGGACGAAAGATCAAGTAAGCACCGCTGTCGGCTTCACTGGCTCCGCCACGCTCAACGACGCCAACTCTACCACCCTCATCGCCTTACCTGCCGGCGCCAGCGGCAACGGCATCACCGTGGACAGCGGCACCAATGTGTTCGTATCCTACAACACCGGTTCCACCGGCGGGATTTTTGTATGGAGCGCGACGGCCCCCCTTAACCGGCTAGATGTCGCCACCCTCACCCCAACCACTGGCGGCTAGTACGACTGGGCGGGCTTCCTCTCTGCCGATGGCAATGTCATGGCGGGCACTGGCACCCTCTACGTCGGTAGTTCGGCCATGTTGAATGACCTGACCGTCATCACCCATGAGGTTGACTCTCCCAAGACTGCGGTCAAGACCACGGCCACCGCCCAGACAGCAGTGATTGTGAAACAACCCAAGGCTACTTCCAACCGCGACGCCCATCACCAAATCATCAAGGCGCGTAACAGCAAGGTGCGTAAATAACCAGTAGATAACAAAATTAACCTATAAACATGAACCCCATCCCACACCGTCATTCCGAGCGTAGCGCCGCAAGCGCGCAGTCGAGGAACCGGTTCGCCGCACCGAGCGCATTGGTATCATCACCAGCGTTCGCCACGGCTACCCGGTCCCTCGGCTCCGCTCGGGATGACGGAAGGGTGTGGCAATATAGGGATATATGAAAAATTATCTGAGCAAATACTTAATTATCGCCCTCGCGCTAACCGCTCTCACGGTCAGCGTCAGAGCGGCGGATGTAACATGGGTCAACGAAGGCACAGGCGACTGGACGGATGGCGACAACTGGAGCACCGGCAGCCAGCCTGCGGCGGCGGACAAAATCATCATCAATAACGGCGGCACCATAGTCATCAGTTCATCCGTTCGCAACTCCGCTATCGATGCAGCTCTTTCCAACGGCAACACCGTCAGCGGCAATATCATCGTCAGCGGCACCGGTGTATATTTCAACGCAGCTAGTGGTAATGGGATAATTTTCGGCCGTTATGCTAACAATACCGGCAACCTGACCATCACCGGCAGTGGTCAATTCAAAGTCACGCAAACCACCGTTTTTCATTTTGGCCGTGCCGCAAATTCGGTCGGCACACTGACGGTTAATGACCACGGCTCCTTCGTGGCGGAGAAAGAAGACGCTTCTAGCCTGGATTTTAATATTGGCTCTTCCGGCACCGGTATTGTTAACCTCAGTGATTACGCCTATTTTGCGGCCAATGTTGTCGCTATTGGGGGTGCGGATACCAGCTATGGCCGAGTATATATCACCGACCACGCTCACTGGAAAAGCAAGCAGGTCACCATCGGTAAACAAGCCGCCATCACCTTGGCTGGCAGCGGTTCCATGTCCGTTGACACACTTGCCATTGGCAATGGCGGGAATTTGAACATTAACAGTGACCAAGTTAAAATCACCTCTCGTGACGGCACCGGTGCCGCCACTATCCTCAATAACCTAACCTCCGGCACTATTAATTTCGACCACGGCGGAAATCTGGTGTTTGACAACCAGATTCAAAAATTTTCTTACGACGGTAGAGCTAATCTCACTATCAATGTCCTCAGCGGCACCACCACCCTCACCGCAGATAACCAGCACACCGACGGCACCATCATCAGCGCCGGCGCGACCCTCATCGCCGCCAGTGAGACCGCGCTGGGCGTCGGCAACGTCACCGTCAAAAGCAACGGCACCCTCGCCCTCGCCATAGAAGAAGCCCCCGCCATCCAAACCTTCAGCAGCTTCAGCACCCTCAGCCTCGAGGAAGGCGCCACCTTCATCATCGGCGGCGACTTGACCGTCGAGACCGGCGGCATCCTGCAACTGGCCGCCACCGACGCGCTGACCGTGGGCGGCGCCCTGGACTTCAGCGGTGACCTGGCCCTCACCTACAACGACTTCGCGGAAATCGAGAACCTGTCGCTTGAAGATTTAATCACCTTCAACAGCGGGGACAACTTGAACATCGCCAACATCACCGCCACCAACGGCATCGAAATCTACACCAGCTCCTTCCTCGACGGCGCGCTGAGCACCTGGGCAGTCCAACCCATCCCCGAACCCTCCACCTGGTTCCTGCTCGGCGCGGGCCTGGGCGGCTTGGCACTGCTCGTCATCCGCCGCCGGCGTGAAGACAACCTGAAGATATGAGTTAACCCGCCATGCGCGCCACCCCCCACCGTCAGCCGCCGCCCGCCCCTCTCGCCGAGGGACGGCGGCGCTGCCGACGGGGTGTTTCCACTGGGAGCGCCGGCTTCCAGCCGGCAGATGGCCTCAGCACAGCCGGCAAGGATGCCGGCGCTCCCAGT
>JAISDC010000005.1 GCA_031265105.1 Verrucomicrobiales bacterium | reverse complement strand
CAAGAGTTCATGCGTTCATGAGTTCAAGCGTTCAAGCGTTCAAGCGTTCAAGCGTTCAAGCGTTCAAGCGTTCAAGCGTTCAAGCGTTCAAGCGTTCAAGCGTTCAAGCGTTCAAGCGTTCAAGCGTTCCTTCTAAACTTGCCGGTTTTAGCGTAAGCGGAACCGCAAGCGCTTTTTTCCCTGTTTTTTTCGCGGGTGTTGCCGGCGGTTGCCGTCCGGCTGCTGCCGTTATTGCCGTCGTGCCCGGTGCCGGCGGTCGGTCGGTGGTAATTCAACTGGAGGATAGGTTATGAAAATAGCGACAATCAAACTGATAGGTAAGGTATTGGTCATGCTGGGCGGCGCGCTGCTTTCGTCAGCGTCAGCGGAGGTGCTAACCTGGACGGGCGGCGCGGCGGACGACAATTTATCCAGCGCCGCGAACTGGTCCTTGGACCGAACTCCCATGACCGGCGACGTGCTGCTGTTCAGCGGCACGGACGGCGCGGCGCTGACGCTGACCAACGACCTCGCGGTGGCCCTCAATCAAATCCAGGTCAACGGCACCACTGCTTACACCATCGGCGGCACGACGCTGACGTTGCTGGACTATAACAACAGTCTCATCAATAACGGCACCAGCCCGCTAACGGTGACCGCGAATGTGGTCGCGCCGGACGACAACTGGTTGAATATTAGAAGCAGTAACGGCGCCAATGTCGCGCTGACCGGCACCGTTGCCACCATCTCGCTCATCAACTCAATAGTCGGCGGCACGCTGACACTGGGCGCGGTGGACAACGGCGCGCGCGATGTGCGAATCGCCGGCACCGCGTATGCCAAAACCGTGGTTGGTAATATCACCGGTCTCTCTTTTGCCAATACCAACAGTTGGGGCGGCGATGTACATTATGGTGAAATTCGGCTGACCGGTGCCAACACCTTCGGCGAGGGTGGTGTTCAGTTGTATGACGCGAATTTGGTGTTGGATTATGACGCCGCTGACCAGCAGAAAATTTCCAGCAACGGTTATCTCCAGGGCATCAACTCCAGTGTCAATCGTATTTATTTGCTAAACGGAACGACGGAGGAAACCATGGCCGGCATCGCTTTTGGTGGTTGGTCTATTCAATCCGGAGTCGGTCACACGGTGATCGACCGTAGCGCGGAGTCCGCCGTCACCATCAGACTCACGGGTGCCGGCCTTCAGCGCGAGGCGTTTGGGTATGATAACCAACTCGGCGGGGCCGGCGGCGGCGCTGCCACGCTTGACCTCGGTGTCAGTGATTTGCTCATTATCGACATAACATATGATATCAACGACCTATTTAACAACGTCAATATCAACGGCATCCTCCGCCCGTGGGTGACGGTCGGGCACGACGGCAGCGCGGGGCGCGACTGGGCTTACAAAGATTCGGCGACTAACGCAATCAAGGCGTTCACCGCTTACGACCACACTATCGATATCGCTGACACTAGCGGTACCGCTAATGTCTATTTTGCCACGAGCGCGGTCATGGAGGCGGATAGCAATATCACGGTGAATTCGCTGAAGCTCAACAGCAGCGGCACCGCGCCGCAGGACACGCTGGACCTGGCCGGCAACACGCTGACGGTGCGTAGCGGCGGCTTGCTGTACGTCGGCGCGCAAGATTACGCCATCAACAGCGGCACGCTGCGGATGGGGCAGGACAACTATGACGAGTTCATGGTCTGGCAGAGCGGTTCGGGCGCGCTGACGGTGAACGCCGACCTGGTGGCGCGCTCCATCACCAAGGCCGGCGATGGCTCGCTGACGTTGGGCGGGCAGTTTACGCCGCAGCTCATCGACAGCGCCACCACCGGCTGGATTGCCATCAACGGCGGCGAACTCAAGCTCGACGCGGACTGGGGCGACAGCACGGCGCACATGGTGCTGCTGCCCTACAGCGGCACGCTGAACTTGCACGGGCACGATTTGCAAGTGCTCGCCGTTGGCACGGACGGCGTGGCGGCGGCGCCGGCGGTCATCACCAACGACGCGGCGACTCTCGCCACGCTGACCATCGCCGCCAATAGCACGTTTTACTCCGCGCTCGGCGGCCTGAATGAAGCCGACATCACCGGCAACGTGGCGCTGAACATTTCCGGCAACATCATCTCCAACAACGGCAACGGCCTCACCACCTTCAAAGCCAACACCTTCACCGGTGGCGTCACCATCAGCGACAACCTCGCCACCCTCCTCTACATGCGAATCCAAAACGCCGGCTGGTTCGGCACCGGCACGCTGCATTTGGCGGGCAGCGGCGGTGTGCAATTGGTCAACGGGCTGACCGTCGGCTGGGATGATTTCACCACCCCCCTGCGCGTCACCGGCAGCGGCAACCTGATTGCGCACGCCAGTTACCAGCCGCTCGTTTTCAACAACACGTGGAGCGGCGACGGCGAGCTTATCCTCGCGTCGATTTCCGAAATGATGGACATGAACTTCAGAAACGTCCGCGTCAACGCCGACCTGTCCGCGTTCACCGGCACGCTGCGGCTGCGTTCCGGCATGGCGAGCTTAGGCGCGATTGACCTCGCGGTGTTCAGTTCCAACAACACGGTGGCGGACTGGTCAACCGCGAACGTGGTCATGGATGCCGCCGAGATTTACGGCGACAGCGGCCCCAAATACACGCGCCTCTGGTTGCAAAGCATGGTGGAGAATCAGGTGTTCAAAATCGGCAGCCTCTCGTCGTCCGGCAACGCCAGCGTCGCGGGCAACACGGGCGGTTCGGGCGCCACCGGCAACCAATTCATCCTCCGCAGCGGCGTCGCCACCGGCGTCACGCTGTTTGAAATCGGCGGCGCGAACCAAAGCAGCGTCTTCGACGGTCACATCAGCAACTACGGCGACGCTAACTGGGGTAACCAGGACGACGGCTATAACTTTGAAGACTGGGTCGGCGGCGACATCTACATCGTCGCGCTGACCAAGGTCGGCAGCGGCACGCTGACGCTGACCAACCTGAACAGCTACACCGGCAGCACCACTGTCAGCGGCGGGGTGTTGTTGGTCAGCGGCAGCGGCAGTTTGAGCCGCACGGCGGAAATCAACGTCAACGCCGGCGGCGCGTTCGTTTACGACAGTGCCGTGGCGCTCGACCACGCGGTCAACGTCAGCGAAGGCGGCATCTTCGGCGGCAGCGGCACGATCAACGGCACGCTCCTTGACCTCGAGGCGGGCGCGGGCCTCACCGGCGGCGGTGTGTTGTCCACGGGCACGCTGACACTCAGTGGTGAGCTGACTTGGAGCGACTTGATTTACCAATGGGATATCGCCGCTGACGATGATTATGATTGGCTGGACTTCAGCGACGGGCTGATCTTGAGCGGTGACAACCTCGTGCAGGTCAACGCCATTAACGGCCTCGACGGGTTGAGTGATAGAAGTTGGACCATCCTCAGCGGCCAAACCAGCGGCGGCCTTGAACTGTGGAGCCTGACTCAAGCGGCGACGGACGCGGGCTTCACGCTGGACTTTCAGGGCGCCAACCTGTTGTTGAGCTACAGCGCCATCCCGGAACCGTCCACTTGGGCGCTGATGGTGACTGGGGTCGCGTTGCTGGCTGTGCTGCGCCGTCGCCGCTGAGCGCCTGGGAGCGCCGACTGTACTGGGAGCGCCGGCTTCCAGCCGGCAACGAAGCGGGCGAGACGCCCGCGCTCCATAAGCCGGCAAGATGCCGGCGCTCCCAGTCATGCCATGATGTTGCTTGCCGGGAAGGACGGGTAAATTTTCACCACCAAGACACCAAGGCACGAAGTTTTGCCTTAACCAATTGTGGTTTTGAGCTTTGAGCTATGAGTTTTGCCTTTCAAGTAATCTTCGAAATATAATTACAATAATTAAAATTTATCCCTTGACGGGTCATATGGGATATTTATATTGGCGCTTGCAATGAACGCAAAAATCAGAACATCAATAACGCCGCGCGTTCAGCGTTCAGCGTTCAGCGTTCAGCGTTCAGCG
>JAISDC010000267.1 GCA_031265105.1 Verrucomicrobiales bacterium | reverse complement strand
TAGGTTTTAATGGCCGCAAAAGAACGCAAGGAACGCAGAGAACTATTTTTTTAAAAAACCTTTGTGCTCTTTGTTCCTTTGCGTCTTTGCGTTAATGAGGCTGGTTAGAGTTTGGTTTCTTCGACGGAGATGTCTTGGCCGACGAGGATTTTATCAATGGCGGGTTTGCCGATGGGTTTGCCGGTTTCCATGATTTCCAGTTTGTAGGAGCGGATTTCGGAGATGGCGGGGATGGGGCGCGCGTCGATGAAGTGGCTTTCGCTGCCTTCATACAACAAGACCCAGTCGCCGTGGTTGGTGCTGGCGGTGAGGCGGGCGTTGTGGTAGCCGCGCGGGAGGGTCCAATGGATCGGAACTTTGCCGCCGTCGAACACGGCGTAGAGTTTGCCGATGAGGTTATCGATGGGGGCTGAAGTGTTGGGTTTGTAAACGATGCCGAGCATTTCGTAGTCTTCCTGGGTGCATCTGGGGCTGCGGAAGATGCGGTCGGTGAGGCGGTCTTCCTGCCACAATAGGCCGCCGCGTTTGCCGTTGATAGCGGCCAATAGGTCAACGAGGTATTGGATAACGGGGACGTGGACGGGATCCATGCTTGGTTGAGTGAGGAGCTGGATGCGCAAGGCGCGTAGGGCGGCGAGGAGTTTTTCCGCCTCGTCGATGGCTTGATTCAGTTGGCCGTAGGCGGCGGTGGTTTCCTTGACATTGGCAATATCGGCGTCGGCGAGGCCGGGGTCGGTTTTGGTTTGGACGTTGACGAGATTGCCGCCGTATTGGTTGAAGAAGTCAAAGATACCGTCCCAGGTTTTGTGGATGTATTTTTTGACGCTGAAGGCGCCGATGTTATTACTATTTCGCATGTTACTCCTTGTGGTTGATTGGGTTATGTTTTCTCAGGCGACGGAGCCGCCGTCGAAAGGGGTGAAATCTGCCGCGCAGGTGTCGATATCTGCCATGCAGGTGGCGCTATCTGCGCCGCAGATGTCGATATCTGCCACGCAGGTGACGTTATCTGCGGTGCAGGTGACGCCACCTGCCGCGCAGATATTGCCATCTGCGCGGTGGTAATCGGTACCGCTGCCGGGTGCGGGCACTCTATGAGTGGTAGCGACACTACCCGCCGGATTAGGAATGAAAGAGGTAAAACTCGACTGGGAAATTAAAGAGTCGGGGCAGCAGTCATAATGAGCGCGTGAGCGCGTGAGCGCGTGAGCGCGTGAGCGCGTGAGCGCGTGAGCGCGATGCTTCGATTCTATGGGCTATCTCAGTCATCTTCAGCGGGTTACCGGGTTTTCACTTTGGCTTAACCACCCTTGTTTTCCATGCGGTCAATGTCAGCGGGCACCGATAACGGAGGGGGACAGTATCTTATCAGTCTGGCTTGCGCAAGGATTTTTTTAAACCGCGGATAAATTGATTGTCCTCTCCGCGAATTTTGCAGTTATAGTTTTGCGCTTTGAGTTATGAGGTTTGAGATATGAACACCGTCGGCATCATGGGCGCCATGCCCGAGGAAGTCAGCGGCGTCGCGGCGCTGCTGGCGGGGCGGGAGACGCGCGTCATCGCGGGGCGCGAATATGTCACCGGCAGCGTCGGCGGGCGGCGCGTCGTGGTGGTGTTTTCGCGCTGGGGCAAGGTGGCCGCCGCCGCCACCGCCGCGACGCTGCTGCTGGAGTTCGGCGTGACGGAAATCATTTTCACCGGTGTCGCGGGCGCGGTCAGCGACGCGCTGGCCATCGGCGACATCGTGCTGGCGCGGCGCCTGGTGCAACACGACCTCGACGCGCGCCCGCTCGTCCCGCGCTACGAAATCCCGTTACTGGGCCGGACCTGGCTGGAGACCCCGCCCGCGCGGTTGCGGCGCGCGATTGACGCGGTTGAGAAACTCATCGGCAGCGGGCGGCTGGCCGCTGATGGTGAGTTGCGAAAGTTCGGCATCACCAAACCGCGCCTGCACGTCGGCGACATCGCCAGCGGCGACCAATTTTTCTCCCGCCACGCCGACAAGGTGGCGCTGACGCTGGCGTTGCCGTCGGTGTTGTGCGTGGAGATGGAGGGCGCGGCGGTCGCGCAAGTGTGCCACGAGCACGGCGTCCCGTGCACCGTCATCCGCACCATCAGCGACGCGGCCGATGAGCAGTCGCCGGTGGATTTCCCCGCCTTCGTGGCAGGCATCGCCAGCAAGTACTCGGCGGCGGTGGCGCGGGAGTTGCTCTGAAAACTCCGGCCACGAAGACGCGAAGGCGCGAAGCGTTTTTATGTTCGCGCGGAGACGCTGCGAGGCGGAGTAAAGACCAAGCCCGCGATTAGCGGTAGATTTTAATTCTTCACTCATGACTAATTCTCCGGCGTGAGCAAATTCCCCTTCCATGAAGGGGAATTTAATAAGCCGCATGGACATCGGGGTTCCTTTTGGTTGAGGTTTTATATTGGGTTTAAGTTGATAAAAACGGGGTGACGAACAGCTTTCGTCGAGTGACGGCAGCCGGTCACCCGCGCGGGCGGATTAGTGAGCCGCCATCGGGAACAGTCGCCCGGCGCGCTCGAAACTTTCCAGCACACCGGCGTAGCTGTACAAATCTTCCCGCAATTCCATCAGCGCGTTAAAGCTGACCGTGTCCCCGTGATACCCCGCTGACAGTGGCATTGCGATGCCCGTGAATATTCGTCCAAATGGAAGAATTCCCGTCGAGATATTTATTCCCCTTGTCGTCGCACAACCACGACCCGTCCCCGCTGACAATGACCGTCGGCGCATAATCCGCCGCCAGCCAAGCATCTGTCGGCGTGAACGGATGCCACAAATATTTTTTGTCCAGCGCGGCAAACATGCAAAAAATCTAGCCGCAACCAACTATCATGAACATCTGAAAAACACGCCGTTGACGCTGACGGTGAAATGTGGAGAATTATGCCATGCAAAATCCCGACCGCTGGCGGCAGCGCCTCGAAAACTTGAACAAAGCCCGCGCGCGTCTGGTGGCGGCTTGCGCGCAAACCAATTACAGCGAGTTGGAAATCGCCGGGCTGGTGCAAACTTACGAATTCACGTTTGAGCTATGTTGGAAGACGCTACGCGACAAATTGCTCTTCGACGGTTATCAGGTCAACAGCCCACGCGAGACCATTCGGCAAGCGTTTCAGGCGGGCATGGTCACTGACGGCGAGACATGGCTGGAAGCGCTGGAGAGCCGTAATTTATTTACGCACACTTACGATGACGCCATCAGTCGGCAAGCGCTAAATTTGATTAAGAATAAGTACGCGCCGCTGCTTGACGGATGCGTTGACCGGCTTAACGCATTGACGGCGGCATGAATGACGGCCTGTCAGAACGCCAGCGCGCCGCCATCGTCAGCGTGTTGTCGGCGCACCCGCGAGTCACCCGCGCCGTGCTGTTCGGCTCGCGCGCTCTGGGCGTGTTTCAACCCGCCTCGGACATTGACCTCGCCCTGTTCGGCGAGCAGCTCACCATCAGCGACCTGGCGAAACTGCGCGTGGCGCTGGAAGAACACGCGCTGCCAATGGCAGTGGACTTGGTCGTTTACAACCAAATCACCAATCAAAATCTGCGCCAACACATTGACGAAAAAAGCATGGATTTTTTCCACCGCTGACAGCCAGACATCCGTCGGCGTGAATGTGTTTTATCCAGCGCAGAAGGCATTGAAAATTTTAACCACGGATTAACACAGATGGACACTGATGGTTTGATAAACTGACCAACCAGCAGTGGGGTTTCGTTGGAAACTTTGACGTGTGTAAAAGTTACTCTTACCAAAGCTCTTATAGAAAATCTCAACAAGAGCGATACCGATACTGGCATTGTTTAGGGGTTATCTGCGAGCTTGGCTTTCCGTTTTAGGATATTGTTTTTCTCAAACCACAATAGCCTTGCAGTCTCATCATTCGCCCTTTTAGCATTCAAAAGTTCATGCGTCTCTTTGTCTTTCTCAAGAGCCTCAATACGCTCCATCAAGGGCTGGGAAGAACCACGGCGACGACGACTCGTTATGACGTACGACTCCCCATTACTCGTTGTGCCATACGAGTCCCCAATAGAGGTGCGGCCTGAACCAAGTTCCAGAAGTCGGATTCCTATCAAGGTATTTGTTTCCCGCAACGCCTCTAACTTCTTTTCAATATCAGCAAGCCGCGTAATATCATTATCGTAAGACTTGATTGGCTTAATATCGACGTCAGGGATTGTAGGGGCCACAATAGCTGAATTGTATCCTATTTCCTTTTGGAGCTTTTCTGGTAAGCTCTTGAAATAGATGGTTTTGACACCATTTGTCCCACCAACACCGATACCGTATGGTTTGATGGAGTAAATCGTGTCCCACTTCTCAACCGTTCCATCCGCAAGCGTCACTTGTCTCCATGTAGATATCTTGTTCTTGTCCAAGACAGGTTTTTTAATTTCATTGTTTTTGGTTTGAACGACCGCAAATGAAGTTGTTACCGCCAGTAAGGTTATTAGTAATATTGCCTTCATAAATATTGACTTACAGCTGACAATGACTATCATTGTTAGCAACAAATTTTGATTTTTTATCATTTTATAAATTTATTGATTCTGTTCTCATTATAAGCTTTATAGTCTTCAAATATTCTCAATTCCTCTTCTTCAAATTTTTTCTGATAGCACAAATAATCATTTTTTTCGACATCAAGTAATCTATTTTCAGGAATCCCACAGTGTTTCATTGTTCTGCTATCAAGAGGGCAATCCAATTCTCGCAAAATTCCCTGTTTTTTCCGGGTAATGATGCAATAAGATTTCAAAACAATATTCAATGCCTTTTGCGCTCGACCAAAGGAAATCAATTTGTTAATTTTAGTCAGCTCTTCTATTTTTTTGTGAATTTTACTATTTTTCAATGTTCCACTATCAGCTTCTTTTATTAATTCAATACTGAAATCTAGTAATTTTCTTTTCAGTTCTTTTTTAGCCAATTCAGATAATTTTTTTCTCTTTGCTCCAAGTGACCTAAATAGTTGTGAACTCTGGATAAGTGTTATAATAAAAACCTTGAGTTCTGATTCATATATTTTATTTAGTGATTCTTTCATAATTTACCTTTCTATATTATTTGTTTTTCCAAGGAATCATCACCAAGGGCGACAACTCATCGCTGATAGTGACATTCTTTGAAATTTTCATGCTCAAAAAAATCTAAAGTTACTTGGGCAAGGCTTGGTTACTTTATTAGCTCCTGTCCCATTATCAGTGGAATTGCCGGTACTATGCTGGTGTTCTCGTTTGTGTTCACAGCTCCTGGAACAGGCTGACGCTGATGTTCCATTGGGTCGGGCGCTGATTTTACGACAGGCGGTATTAACCCAATGCCATGTGACATCGGGGCAAAACAGGCTGACTTGGGAGTCCAGTGACGCGGTTGAACCGTATCAGGAATATTTTTGGCAAAAACTATCCGGCTCAGGCGTGAGCGCGTGAGCGCGTGAGCGCGTGAGCGCGTGAGCGCGTGAGCGCGATGATTCGATTCTATGGGCTATCTCGGTCATCTTCAGCGAGTTACCAGTTTTTTGCCTTTGCTTAACCACCCATGTTTTTTTGGTGGCCAGTGCCAGCTTGCGCCGATAACAGGATGAGATGGTATCTTATCCGCCTAACTTACGCAAGTTCTTTTGATTTTTTTAGGCCTCGTCCACAAATTTCATATATACCTCGATGAGCTGGTCATAACGGGTGACGCTACACCTGAACATAGAGAGTATTTACGCCGGCAACATTTCGCGCTTAAATATTAGCATGGACAAAAAGAACCAGACTATCAGTTTCAAGGTCAGCGAGACCATGAAGGAAAAGGCGGTTTGGGTGGAAGGTAAAACCAATATCACGTTCACCAACATTCTGCGGCTCGCCACCAAACTAATCATCGACTACGTCGAGGAACACGGGCAGATTACCATGCCCTTCACGTTGATACCGCAACGGGAGTTGTCCGCGTTGCGGAAACGCCTTGCCGAACTTGAAGCAAGCGACGCGACGCCCAAAAAGACCGCCGCGCGTCGGTAGCATTAACGCGGTGTTATCATCGCCCGCAAGCCAGTTTACTCACCGTTAGCGTTAAGGACGTGATTTTCAGCGTATGGAGCGCGGACGTCTCGTCCGCCAGCGGACAGTCCGCGCTCCATATGCCGTAGTGTTTCGTTTTGACTTGGCGACAGTAATTCCCTTTCCATGAAGAAGAATTTGTCGCTATCTCAAGGTGAAATATTCTATATCAGCAGGTTTTTTGCCAGCAACTCTATCTGCTCCCGCGTATGTCTTGCGCTGAGGGTGACGCGCAGGCGGGCGGCGTGACGGGGGACGGTGGGGTAACGCACGGCGGGGACAAACAAACCGGCGGCGCGCAGGCGCGCTGACGCTGACAGCGCCGCGTCCGCCGCGCCGAGTATCAGCGGGATGATAGGGCTAGCGGGGTTGGTACGGTTCAATGTCAGCGTGTTGAGCAAGGCGATATTATCCCACAACTTTTGCCGCAGGCATTTTCCCTCGGCGCCGCTGACGATGTCCAGCGCCACGGTCAACGCGGCGGCGAGGCACGGCGGCGGCGCGGTGGTGAAAATGAAGGAACGGGCGTGTTGCAGGAGATATTGTCTCACCGTCAGCGCGCACGCGACGTAGCCGCCGCTGACACCGAGCGCCTTGCCGAGCGTGCCCATTTGGATTTCCACGCGCGACGCGACGCCGCGTTGCGCGCACAAGCCCTGACCGTCAGCGCCGAACACGCCGGTCGCGTGCGCCTCGTCCACCATCAGCCACGCGCCGAATTTATCCTTCAAATCGCAAATCACCGTCAGCGGCGCGAGGTCGCCGTCCATTGAGTACACCGACTCGACCACGACAAGGATTTTCGCCGCCGCGCTGCGCGAGCGAATTTCCGTCAGAATTTCCGCGAGGTGATTGGCGTCGTTGTGTTGAAAAATCACGCGGCGCGCGCCGGATAATTTCGCGCCGTCGAACAGCGCGGCGTGGCAGAGTTTGTCGAGCACGACAAAATCCGGCTTCATCATCAGCGCCGGAATGACGCCGCACGGCACCGCGTAACCCGTCGGGAACACCAGCGCCGCCGCACTGTTCTTGAATACCGCGAGCCGCTCCTCCAGCCGCTGATGGTGGGAAAAATTCCCGCTGATGAGCCGCGCCGCCCCGCCGCCGACGCGACCTTCGCGCAGGGCGCTGACGGCGGCGTCCACTAGCAGCGGATGCCGCGCCAAACCGAGATAGTCGTTGTCCGCGAACGACACCAGTGACTCCGGCGTCACCGTCAGCGCGCGTTCCAGCCGCGCTTCGGCATCAGCGGCCAGCCGCGCGCGCAACTCGTGTTCGA
The DNA here is from genome assembly GCA_031265105.1 of Verrucomicrobiales bacterium. Classification (GTDB taxonomy): domain Bacteria; phylum Verrucomicrobiota; class Verrucomicrobiia; order Methylacidiphilales; family JAAUTS01; genus JAIRPN01. The sequence continues at coordinate 64,667 of JAISDC010000267.1, read as the reverse complement.
GGGAAGACATGGCCGCCATGCTACCATTGCGCCGGCGGTGGAAAACACGCTTTTTTATCCGCCCGTCCGCGTTGCTGGCCGGGGGTTATTTGATTGACTTCATTCCGCCTTGTCATAGCTTGCGAAATTCTGATTATATCAGCCACACCGATTATGAATCCAGACCGTCAAATCCTGCGGGAACTCGCCCACATTTACGCCGAATACAGCCGCCACCCGCGCAACGCCGAGAACGCCGCGTTGTACCGCGCGGTCAATGATTTGCGCCAAATCCGCCCCGTCGTCCTGCTGGACGAGATTCCGTTCCATGAATTAAACGTGGACGGCTCGCTGACACTGCGCTGCGCCGACCCGTTCCTGCGCGGCGTCGAGGATTACTTGCGAAAAACCATCTTCAAATGGCGCCACTTCCCCGCCGACATGATTGTCCCGCCGCACCTGCGCGTCGGCAAAGTCATCAACTCAACCGGCATCGGCATCACGGTCGAAGAGGAAACTATCAACTTGGACGCCGCCAATCATATTTCCTCGCACGGGTACGTTGACCAGTTCGCGCGCGACGAGGATTTGCAGAAGCTCAGAGAGCCGGTGATCAGCTACGACCACGCGGAGACCATGCGCCGCTATCAACTGGTCGCCGACCAGGTGGGCGATATCATCCCGGTGAAAATCGGCGGCGTGCAATACATCTACAGCATGATTTGGGACGAAATTTCATCCTACCGCGGCGTGTCGAGCCTGTTGATCGACTTGATTGACCGCGAGGAATTCATGCACGCGCTGGTCAAGCGCCTGTACGACATCCGCATCAGCGTCACCGAGCAGTACGAAAAACTCGGCCTGTACGAATACGGTCCCGAGACCATCCACTGCGTCAGCGCGCTGACCGACGACCTCCCCGCGCCCGACCCCGCCGCCGGCGCGCAACGCAAAAATATCTGGTGCCGGGGCGCCGCGCAAATCCTCGGCTCGGTGTCGAAGGAGATGCAGGAAGAATTTGAATTCCAGTACACGCAAAAATTGTTCGCGCCGTTCGGCTTGGTGTACTACGGCTGTTGCGAGCCGTTGCATCAGAAACTGGACGCCTTGGTGAAAATGCCGCATCTGCGCAAAATCGGCGTCACCCCGTGGGCCGACCTGGACGTGATGGCCGAGTTTATGGGCGACAAATACGTGATGGCCGTGAAGCCCAACCCCGCCTCGGTCGCCGTCGGCTCGCTGGACGAGGACGGTCTGCGGAAGGAACTGGGCCGAATTCTTGACGCGGCGCGGCGGAACCACGCCAATTGCGACATCGTGCTGAAGGACATCAGCAGCGCCTCCTACCGCCTGGAAAATCTCGTCCGCTGGGAGCAAATCGCGATGGAACTGGTGCGGGCGTGGTAAGCTTATCCGGCCTCACATCCAACTCACCGTCAGCGTCGGCCCCGGCCGGCCGTTTCATCAGCCTAGTGAGGCACGGCGATCAGCGCCTGACCATCCGCATCCCAGATATGTCTGGCCATGGAAGGGTCGAGGGTAAATTGCTCGTCCTCCAACGAAGGATTGAACAGCAGCTTTATGTTTATGGTGAGCTTGCTTCTCGGGGTATTGGAATAAGCGGCCTTTTTCCCGACGCCCCCGTGAAAATCAAGTTCCGCGCGCGCCGGGTAATAAATTTTTTGATTTGCCAGTTGCTGACAGCCAACTTCCGTGATCCGATAAACGTAAATCGGTTTGGCCGTCTCATCCGCGATTCTTTCCCATTGGACGGGAAAAAACGCGCGGTCGGGATCCGCCAGCACCACATAATGGGATTTTTGGGCGGTGGTATATTCAATCCCGGATTTCACTTCAAAGCGCGCCATTTTTTTGCCGGCCACCTCCACATACCCGGCATTGCTGATTCTTTTGGCAAACAACTCCCAATTCGCCGCCTGTTGCAAGTCAGCCAATATCGTGAACTGACTGTCATCGTCCTTGGTTAGCTCGGAAAAAAATTCCAACGGCCTTAGGTATTCGTCAAGATACCTGCGGAAATATTCCCGCGGCGGTTGAGCGGTTTTTTTAAGGTAAAGATAACCGGTATGCGTGGTCAGGACTTGATAATATTCCCCGTCATAGGCGGCCATCCGGAAATTTTTTTCCCCTGCCGGGCCAAAAGCCAGTTGATCATGCAAATAGAACCTGGTACCCGAGAGCGCGAGCGATAATTTGCCTGCCAGTGGCGGCGCCAGCAGCGGCTTGATTAATTCCGGATTCTGCCAAATGGCTCGGGTCGCGGACAATTCATAGCCAGTCAAATTACTGAATTGGCCGCGCAATTCCCTGACAATTGTTTGCGCCAGTTTATCCGGGTCGTCCCCGGCGGCCCGGGCAGGCACGCTGACCGTGCCCAACACGCCATAAATAAACACTATTATCAATCCCGCGAACACTCGCTGTCGGTGAAACATATGCCGTGAAATATATACGTCGGATTACCGCAATGATCAATTTTCAATAAAAAATTCCGTCACCGTCAGCGGATGAAATTGGTGCGTTGGGCGACCGGTTCGGTCACCGGCAGCGGGACGGTGTCACGCGCGGCGGCGAGGGATTTGATGAGCCAGGCCATGTTGCGACCCAGCGTCCGCATGATTTGCAAGCCCTCGGCGTCCTGGCGCACTTCGTCGGGCGTGTTGCCGTGGACGATGTTCCAGTATTGCGAGGAGACGACGGGCATTTGCGAGATGGTGAAGTATTTGTTCAACACATCGAACGACGCGGTGCCGCCCCCGCGCCGGCAACTGACCACGGCGGCGGCGGGTTTGTAGGCGAAGTGACCGCCGCCGGCGTAGAACACGCGGTCGAGCAATGCCAGCAACGCCCCGTTCGGCGAGGCGTAATGCACGGGCGAGCCGATGACCAGCCCGTCAGCGGCGGTGATGAGCGCGATGACTTCATTCACGGTGTCGTCGTTGAACGCGCAATGCCCGTGCGTTTTGCAATAGCGGCACGCGGTGCAACCACGCACGGGTTTTTTGCCGAGTTGAAAAATGCGGGTGTTAATTCTTTGCGCGTGGAGTGGTCCGGCGACCTCGGTCAGCGCGGTGTAAGTGCAGCCATTGCGGTGCGGGCTGCCGTTGATTAACAGGACGCTGGGTTTGTTCATAAGGTGGCGCTGATTGTCTCACAGTCAGCGGCGAGGGCAAGGATTTTCCCGCGTTATTCCCGCGCCGGCGGGCGCAGACGGTCGGCGACGCGCTCTTTGCCGGCGCGCGCGGGGTCGGGGGCGTAGGGGTCAACGACAGCGTCCAGCTCGACTTTGTTATCAATCACCCGCTGACAGTGAAAGGCGCCGGGGGTCTCGCCTTGTTCGCGCCAGGCGACCAGCGCGCGGAAGAAGTCAGGCGTGATGCGGTTGATGACGGGACTCCAGCCGTGCTGCCAGCCGGGCAAGATGTAGTAGCGGAAAAATTCCCGCGTGGCCGCGAGGCCGCCGTTGCGCTCGACGGCGCGGTCGTAGTAATCGGCGGTCGCGTGCCACGGGACGATGGCGTCGGCGGCGCCGCTGAACATTAGCAGCTTGCCGCCGCGTTGCTTGAACTCGCGCAGGTCATCATGCTCAGCGTTGAGGAACGGGGCGAGCGCGGCGGTGTAGGTGTCAAGGTCGGCGCCGAAGTCGAATTTCAGCGGGTCGAATTTTTCGCCGAACACCCAGCGGAACAGGTAGTAGAAACCGCCGCCGCGCGCGCCGTCGAGCAGCGCGCCGGGCGGGATGCCGTTGAACACGCGCTCGCCGGCGGGGGTGCGCGGGCCGTTGAACAACTGCCGCAGCGCGTCGGCGTGCGTGACGGTCAGCGTCGGGTCTTTCGCGCGCGCGAGGGCGATGACGGCGTCAATGTCAGCGTCCGTCCAGCCGGGCGCGGTGATGATTTTGCCGGCGAGGGCGGGCGGTTCATGTTTGCCGAAATGCTCGACCCCGGCGGCGGCGACCGTTTCCATTTGCTCCTTGGTGAACGGGCATTTGGCGAGGATTTGCTCGTTCCAGACGAAGTAGGCGTGCAGCGGCGCGCGGCAGTGCGCGGGGATGCCGGCGAGGATGCCGTCATAGTCAGCGGGGTGGCGCTGGGCGAGCGCGAGCGCCTGCTGGCCGCCGGTGGAGGAGCCGTTGAAATACGAGAACGCGGGTGGGCGGCCGTAGAATTTTTCCACTAACAGCTTGCCACTGACGGTCATTAGATGCGTGGCGCGGAAGCCGAAGTCGCGCCACACGTCGGGGTGGTCAATGCCGCTGCGGTCGGCGCTGACGGTGCCGCCACGCGTGGTGCCGAGGTCGGTGCAGGCGACTGCGTAACCCTGTGTCAGCGGGCCGAGGAAGAAGCCCGCGCCGATGCTGCCGGCGGCACCGCCGTTGCCGAGGCCGAGGAATTTGCCGTTCCACCGCGCGGCGTCGGGGAGGCAGACCTCGACGCGGATGTCGGAGCCGGGGCCGGGGCGGAGGGCGAGTTTGACGATGGTGCGCGGGGGCACATTGTCGCGGGTTTTGCCATCGGGGAAGGTGAACGTGGGCGAGGCGTCGCGCGTGACGCTGAGGATGGTGCCGTTTTCGATGGCGAGGTTTTGCAAGGCGGCGGCGCGGGTGTCGTCGTCATTTTCCGCCCCGAGCGCGCCGCTGACGGTGACGGCGGTGGCGAGGGCGACCAGACATTTGGTGTTCATAGTAAACCGTTATAAAAGGGAAAGCGGAAAGTTGGAAGCAGAAAGTTGTCAGTGTCAGCGGAGGACGAGCGGGTTCCAAACTCTGGCGAAGCCGAGACCGGCGAAATCTTTTTCGTTGACAGTGGCGAAACGGGTGACGCCGTGGTGTTGCAACGTCAGCGCCAGGCGCGCGTCGTAGATTTTGCGGTAGGGGAAATTTTCCGTCGCTGACAGTGACCAAAGTTTGTCGTGTAATTTGCGGCTGTCAGCGGTAAACCCGACCAAGCGCCAGCGCGGGTGAGTGCGGTAATAGTTGATAGCATGTACCGCATTGCCCGCTGTCAGTGGTTTGGCGGTGGAAGCACGATTGCGGAACAGTCCGTACAACTCCGTCAGCGCGAACTCGGAAATTATCACATCGTCGCTGCTGCTGATGGACTGTAACCAGTCACGGGCAGCGGCGTAGAAAGGGGATGACTCATAACTGGCATAAAACAAAATGTTAGTGTCAATGGACAGCATAACAACTCGCGGGTTAAATTTTTTCAGCGACTGCTTTTTGTGGTGGTCTTTGCATTTCTTCCATCAACCGTTCTTCGGTAGCGGTTTTTTGGGCGATTTCTTTGAGTTCGGCATGACTCAAACCACGCCACGGACCCAAGTCAAATACTGGGATTGCACGCGGCTTTTTATTTTTTAATCGCGGCAAAATATCCAGCATATACTCCGCGCCGCGCCGGATGAGTTCGGCAATGGAAATTTCGCGTTCCTTCGCCAGGGCTTTCAATTCTGCATACATTTCTTCCGGCAATTGGATTTGTGTTCTGACCATGCTGTAAAAATAACATCACTTCGTAGTGATGTCAAAATGTTATCGCTGATGGTGACCGTCACGGTCAGCGGGTTAATTTGCGTGATTCATTTTTAACGCCCAACAAATGTTTCGCATTCAGCGGTGTGACCACTTTTTTGCCAGTCTCGGCTTCAAGTTTCAACCGCGCTTCACGGGCGACGTTGCCGCCGCGCCGGGCGATGTTTTCATGTTCAGCCATCGTCGCGGGCGTGGAGACGGCGGAGATTTCCTTGGTGGATAATTCCGCCAACATATTGATTACCAATTCCTTGTTGGTCATATTGTCGCGCAAACTTTCCTTTTTCAAGCCTTTGAATTGCTTGTATTCCTTCGCGGTTTTGCCCGCCCAAGTTTGGTAGATGATGTCGGTCAGCGAGGCGAATGGCCCGCCTTCCTGCAAGCCGTGGCGCTTCCATTCATCGGTCAACTCCTTGCGGATTTCGATGCTTTTGAGGCGTTGATTGATCCAGCTTTCGGAATAACCCAGTCGCCGGTAATCGGTCATGGCTTGCTCGATGGATAACTCCGGGTCTTGCAACTGGTCGAGCCGCTCCTTCGCCACTTGCGCCAGCCACAGCTTGAACGGCTCCGCTTTTGGTGACGGGATGGATTGAATCAACCGGAACACTTGCTCAACGTCAGCGACATCAGTTTTGTAAAATTTGTCATCGGCAGCGGGCATTTTCAGTTGTCCGATTTTTTCGGACAACTCACTTCCTTCGGCTTGCAGCTTGCGTTTCAAGTCGTCCCAATATTTACGGGGACGCCCGCTCGCCGTCAGCGCCTCGATGACATCCACGACGGAAAAAAACCATTTTTCCCGTTCCTCGTCCCACACGGTGCGGACTTTTTTCGTTTCAAACAACTTGATTGCGGTTTCCGGTGCCATAATTTTTATCCCGCTGATAATGCCACTCACCATCAGCGAGACAAAGGCTCTTTTGTATGCGTTTGCAAACAATCAAACCCCGCTGAACCAGGCAAACCCCTTGTTAATTAAGCCAAGGTTTGATGCAACCAAAGGCCCGCCTCCAATTTCTCCATAGTTTGACTTTTCATGTGGTTTTTAAATATATTTGTTATATTTTGTATATAATCAGGATTTGTTACCGCGCCGCACCCATACGCTGAGGATGGCCACATCGGACGGAGTGATGCCGCTGACTCTGGCGGCCTGGCCGAAGGTTCGCGGGCGCACGGCGTCCAGCTTTTGCCGGGCCTCGGTTTTCAGGCCGCTGACGGTGTGATAATCCACCCAGTCAGGAATGCAGGCTTCTTCCTGGGCGCGGGCGCGGTCGATGTGCGCCAGTTCGCGGGCGATGTAACCGGCGTATTTGATGTCGGTCTCGACTTGCGCGGTGACCTCACAGTCAGCGTTGGCAAATTCCTCCGGCAGGTCGGCCCAAGTTATGTCGGGACGTTTCAACAGCTCGGCCAGCGTCAGACCGCCTGATCGCGCCTGACTCAATCGCATGGTCAGCGCCTCGATTTGCCGTAATTTTTCCTCCACCCGCGCCACACGGTCAGCGGACACCAAGCCAACGTCAGCAGCGCGTTTGGTCAGGCGCAAATCGGCATTGTCCTGCCGCAGCAGCAGCCGGTATTCGGCGCGTGACGTGAACATGCGGTAAGGCTCTTTCGTGCCTTTTGTCACCAAATCATCCACCAGCACGCCGACATAGGCTTCGTGACGCCCCAACATCAGCGGCGGTTTTTGCGCCAACCACAGCGCCGCATTTGCGCCGGCCAGCAATCCCTGCGCAGCGGCTTCCTCATAGCCGGAAGTGCCGTTGATTTGCCCGGCGAAAAACAATCCTTCGACGCGCTTCGTCATCAGCGTCGAATCAAGCTGGGTAGGAGGGCAAAAATCATATTCCACCGCGTAGCCGGCGCGCATAATCTCGGCGTTTTCCAGGCCGCTGATGCTGCGAATGAAAGCGACTTGCGCCTCGAATGGCAGGGAAGTGGAACAACCGTTGACATAATACTCGTCCGTGTGCCGGCCTTCCGGCTCAAGAAAAATCTGGTGCGACTCCTTGTGGGCAAAACGCACAATTTTATCCTCAAGTGATGGACAATAACGCGGCCCGACGCCTTGGATAATTCCGCAATAAAGCGGCGATTTGTCAAGATTAGCGCGGATGATTTCAGCGGTTTTGGCGTTCGTGTGCGTAATCCAACAGGGGATTTGTTCCACGTGGAACATGCCCGGTTTCCAGCTATTGAGGGTGAAAATTTCATTGTCAGCGGCGCTGACGATGTCGGCCATGTAACTAAACGCTGGTGGTGGCACGTCGCCGTCCTGCCGCTGACACTTGGCAAAGTTAATGGTTCTGCCATTGAGGCGCGGAGGTGTGCCGGTTTTGAGTCGCTCGACGCTGAAGCCGAGCCGCCGCAGGCAGTCGGAAAAGTCACTGGCAGCGTCGCCCATGCGCCCGCCGACGGCATTTTGTAAGCCGACGTGCATCAACCCTTTTAAAAAGGTGCCGGTGGTCACAATCAGCGCCCGCGTGCGGTAGCGCACACCCATCGTGGTGGTTAGCGCCGTCACACGGTCAGCGGCCACTTCGACATCCGCGATAGTACCTTGTTGCAGGTCGAGATTGGCGGCGCGCTCCAGCAGCGCTTTCATGCGAAACTGGTAAGCCTTCTTGTCGCATTGCGCCCGCGGCGCCCGCACACTCGGCCCCTTTTTGGTGTTCAACATGCGGAACTGGATGCCGGTGGCGTCCGTGTTCAGCGCCATCGCCCCGCCGAGCGCGTCAATTTCCCGCACGATATGCCCCTTGGCCAGCCCGCCGATGGCCGGATTGCAGCTCATCTGCGCCACCGTATCCAGGTTCATGGTCAGCAGCAGCGTCCGGCAACCCATCCGCGCCGCTGCCAATGCCGCTTCACAGCCAGCGTGACCGGCGCCCACTACCGCGACATCGTACACCGTTGGATAAATGAACATAACTTGTTTAGTATAAATTACTTATAAAGTTTTAACCACGGATGGACACAGATTCACACAGATAAAAATCAAATCCGTGTTCATCGGTGTCCATCCGTGGTTAAAAAAACGCCAAAGTCGCTGATGGTGAATATAACCAGCGGGCCATTTATGGCGAGCCGAAATACTGTCAGCGCATCAATTTAAGTTTTACAATAAGTTCCGATGTTGGTAATTTAATCATAACCATCAATCCCGCCATGAACAATCCAACCGCCATTGCCAACCGTCCGGTCGCGCCACTCGGCCTGCGCGACAAAGAATTTTACCTGTGGAGCGCCGTGTTCATTCTCGGCAACCTCGCGCTGCCTCAACTCTGCCACCTCGCCGCGCTGGGCGGGCCGGTCTGGCTGCCGATTTACTTTTGCACGCTGCTCGCCGCCGCCCGCTACGGCTGGCAGGTCGGGACGTTGACGGCGCTGCTCTCGCCGCTGCTCAATCACGCGCTGTTCGCCATGCCGCCGACCGCGGCGCTGCCGGTGATTCTCGTGAAATCATTGCTCATCGCCGGCCTCGCGCCGCTGCTGGTGAGAAAATTCGCCCTGCTGCCGGCGCTGGCGCTGACCGTGATTAGTTATCAACTGTTAGGAAGCGTGCTTGAGGCGCTGACCGTCGCGCCCGCCGCCGCGTTCGCTGACTTCCGGCTCGGCTGGCCCGGCCTGTTGGTACAACTGTTCGGCAGCTGGCTGGTGTTGAAATTGTGGCGCAAACAATCCCAATAAAAACTCCGCGCGCTCCGCGTCTCCGCGTTGAAACTCTTATGGCCGCCAAATCGTTCGAGGACATTCACCGCCGGCTCCGGGAAATTGACATCCCGGAATCCTTCGATTTGTTAGTCGCCATCGCCAGCGGCGGCATCATCCCCGGCGCCTTGCTGAACGAACGCCTGCGGCTGCCCTTCGATTTATTGCACATCAATTTCCGCGACGCTGACCATGCGCCGCGCGGCCCGCAGCCGGTGCTGCTGCGCCCGCTTGGCTTCGACTGTGCCGGCAAGCGCGTCCTGCTCGCCGACGACCGCGTCAAGACCGGCACCACCATCGCCTTTGCCAGGCACCTGCTCAGCGCCGCGCGTGCAATCAAGACATTCGCCATCAACGGCAGCGCCGACTATGCGTTGTTCAACGAAGACTGTTTCCGTATGCCTTGGCGAATTGCAGAAAACTTTCAACCACGGATGGACGCTAATGAACACAGATAATTTGCCAACGCTGACGGTCATCCGTGTTCATTAGCGTCCATCCGTGGTTGAAAAAAATTTTAAAAACAACAAAGGACCTCGACATGCACACCAGACGCGACTTCATCAAAAAGGGCTTCGCCATTGGCGCGGCGTTTTCATTGGCGGATTTGAGCGGCTTCTTCACGCGCGAAACACGGGCCGCTGACAGTGAATTACTCGCCGACCCCGACGGCAAACCCTATCTCGTCGCTGTGCGTGACGGCGACCGCGTGACCATGCTCGACCGCGCCATCGAGGCGCTCGGCGGCATCGGCGCGTTTGTCAAGAAGGGCCAGACCGTGCTCATCAAGCCGAACATCGGCTGGGACTGCTCGCCCGAACGCGCCGCCAACACCCACCCGGACCTCGTCGGCCGCCTCACCGAGCTGTGCCTGGCCGCCGGCGCCGCCAGCGTCAGCGTCTTCGACCACACCTGCGACGCCTGGGAAAAAGCCTACACCAACAGCGGCATCAAGGCCGCGGTGGAAAAAGCCGGCGGCAAAATGGTGCCCGGCAACGACGAGACCTATTACCGCGAAGTCACCGTCAGCGGCGGCGAAAAATTGCACGCGCTGAAGGTGCACCAGTTGGTGCTCGACAGCGACGTGTGGTTCAACGTCCCCGTGCTCAAACACCACGGCGGCGCGACCATGACCGCCGCGATGAAAAACCACATGGGCATCATCTGGGACCGCGGCTTCTGGCACAAGAACGACCTGCACCAGTGCATCGCCGACTTCATCCGCCACCGTCGCGCGCCCGACTTGAACATCACCGACGCCTACACCCCGATGATGCGCAACGGCCCGCGCGGCAAGAGCGTGGACGACCTCATCCCGAACGTGAAGACGCTGCTGGCGTCGCGCGACCAAGTGGCGATTGACGCCGCCGGCAGCAAACTGCTCGGCCACGCCAACGACGGCATCGGCTACGTGAAACTCGCCGCCTCCGCGAACCTAGGCCGCTGCGATTTGGATAACCTGCAAATCGAGCGCATCAAGATTTCGTAAATTTATTTGGAAAACTCCGGTCATGAAAACCTGCAGGCACAAAGTTTTGATAAAAATATTCTTCGTGTTTAAGCGCAAACACGAAACTGCGGCGCTGACGGTGTAATGCTTGTCATTCGCGTTGGTCGCCATTTTGTTTATCTGTTCCTTGCAACCGCGCCACAGCCGGTAAACTGATTGACAGAAACAAGGGCTTGCCGCAAATTATTTTCATGGCACGGTTCGTTCTAAACTTGTTGCGTGGCACACATGAGGTGTTGCTCGGTTATCGTCCCATTGACCATTTGGCAACACGGGAACATTTGTTGTTTGGCAATCGGGAGATGGCAGGTGATATTTATCGTGCGGCCGGTGATTTGCAAACCAGCGTCACCGCGCGCCGAAATCGCTCGGAACAAATGGAGTTGACGTTGCATGGAAAATAATCCTAGTCCCCCGACCGACGGGCAAAAGGAGTTAAATCTGCCGCATAGCCATGGCAAAAGCCCTAGTATTCATTTGTCCAGCAATACACAGAATAATTTTCAAATCAACTTACCGCCCGAGGTCAGCCTGCCGCCTGCCGAAGAGTTTAACAAATACTCGCCGGATGTACGCGCGTTTTTACTAGAAGGCGCCAGAACGGAGCAACAGGCGCGGCACGGCTGGATTGCCAAAGAGCAGTCCATGCGGGCCGAGGATTGGAAAGGACAACGGGTGGGAAAGATTATTTCCATGCTGCTGGGTGCCTTGCTGTCCATTGCCGCGATTTTGTGCGGCACGCTACTGTTGTTGAATGACAAGCCGATTTCCGGCTGGTTGTGGGCGCTAATCGGGGTGGCATGGCTGGTGGCGTCGGCGGTGTACGGTTTTCGTCCGCCTGCTTTGTCCAATTCCGACGCTGAAAAAAATCAAAATTAAGCTAGATAAGCATAAAAACTCTCACCGCTGGTGAGAGAATTAGTGACCTGCTTATGAAACACCGTAATATTCTCCGCCGCGTCAGAATCATCCTTGCCGCGCTGGTCATGGTCGGCGTCAGCCTCGCGTTTCTCGACTACCGCGACTGGCTGTCGGCGGCGTTCAAGCACGCGCTGACGATGATGCAATTCGTCCCCGCCGCCCTCGCCGTCAGCGGTGCAGCGCTGGCCATCCTCATCGTCAGCGCGCTGGTCGGGCGCGTGTATTGCTCGGTCGTTTGCCCGCTGGGGATTTTGCAGGACATTGTCATGCGCGCGGCGAATTTGTTCCGGCGTAAGAAAAAATTCCTCGGTTATAAAAAGCCGGCCAATAAATTGCGCTATAGCATCCTCGCCGCCGTCAGCGTCAGCGTCAGCGTCGCGGCGGGCGCGGGCGGCGCGGTGCTGGCGTGGCTCGACCCGTATAGCAATTTCGGCCGCCTCGCCGGCAATGTGCTGCGCCCGCTCATCGTCAGCGGCAACAATCTCGCGAGCGAGGCGCTGCGGGCGCTCGGCACCGACGCCGTGCCGCGCGTGACCGTCCACTGGGTGCCGCCCGCCGTACTGGCGGCGACGCTGATGGTGACCGCCGCGGTCGTGGCGCTGGCCGTGTGGCGCGGACGCTTGTATTGCAACACCATTTGCCCGGTCGGCGCGCTGCTCGGCCTCGTCGCGAAATTTTCGTTGTGGAAACTCACCATTGACCAAGCCGCTTGTAAAAAATGCGGCGACTGCCTCCGCGCGTGCAAAGCGCAGTGCATCAATTTGCGGGCGGGGGAGATTGATTTCTCACGCTGCGTCGCGTGTTACAACTGCGTTGCCGTCTGTGACGAACACGGCATCAAGTACCGTTTCCAAAATCCGCTGAAATATTTTCGCGCGCGCCAAACTCCCGCTGACGGTGACGTGAACCTTGACCGTCGCCACTTCCTCGTCGCCACCGTCAGCGGCACCGTGGCCGTTGGCACGCGCAACGCCGACGGCGGTAAATTCGGCCACGCCGTCATGCCGCCCGGCGCGCAAAACCGCGACCGCTTCCTCGTCCGCTGCACCGCCTGCCAGTTGTGCGTCAGCGCCTGCCCCAGCCACGTGTTGGAGCCGTCCTTCCTCGAATACGCCAGCGTCAGCGGCTTCATGAAACCGCGACTGAATTTCAACCACAGCTTCTGCAACATCAACTGCGTCACCTGCGGCGAAGTCTGCCCCGACGGCGCCTTGTTGCCGCTGACCGTGGCGCAAAAACAAACCGCCCGCATCGGCCTCGCCGTCTTCGACCACCAAGAGTGCATCATCTACCGCGACGGCACCGCCTGCGGTGCCTGCGCCGAGCACTGCCCGACGGCGGCGCTGCAAATCAGAAAGACGGACAAATTCCGCGACCCGCTGCCGGTGGTTGACGAGCAATACTGCATCGGCTGCGGCGCCTGCCAATACGCCTGCCCCGCGTTGCCGAAAAAAGCCATCACCATCAGCGGCCTGCGCACCCACGAGACCGCCCAGGTCCTCAAACAGGAAAAAGTCAAAGCCGCCGCCGATGAGTTTCCATTTTGAATTTTTACAGGGAGAACATGGAGTTCGTGGAGGTTTGTTTTTCGACAACATTTGACCGTCAGCGTGAATTACGTAGCTTATAGTGATGGCCGCATTGAAAACAGTCAGTGTCAGCGAGGCGCGTTGGTCGGCGTTGTCGCGGCAAGTCGCCAAAGGCCGGGAAGTCATCATCTCCCGCCGCAGCAAACCTTTCGCCAAAGTCACGCCCATCCCGCAGCCCGAAGAAAAGATGGGCATCCACGAAGTAATGGAACGGTTGTTTGCGTTACGCGCAACTATCAAACCACTGCCCAAAGGCGAAACTACCAAGGATTTGATTAACGCCGGCCGCCGGATATGAATACTTCGTTGGTGCTGGAGCCGGTGAGGTGAAGCCCCGCGCGTCAACGGGTTGAGCCTTCGCTGCCGCTGACAATGGAAACAGGGGGCGGTCTTCAACGGGAATCGCTGAGCAAGACCTACTGGTTAGACTTTTTTGCAAACCCCTGTTACAATTTCAAGTTATGCCAGTTCAATACCACCAAGGAAAGTTTCCACCTCCCAGTCTGGATTGGGACAAACTCATCCCGCTGATTGGACCGGCGAACGCGGGGCTGGCGCGTTACGAAGGCTTGCTCTCGGCAATTCCCAATGCCCATGTTTTGTTGGCCCCCATGACCACGCAGGAAGCCGTTTTGTCTTCCAAAATCGAGGACACACATGTCACCATGAGCGAAGTGTTGGAAGTGGAAGCCGGTGGGCAACCCGAGTTGTTTTCCCAAGCCAAGCGTGATGATGTCGAGGAGGTATTGAATTACCGCAAAGCCATGCAAGCTTGCGCGGGTGAACTGAAACAACGCCCTTTTTCACAGCAGATTCTGCGCTCGGCCCACGCTTTGCTGATGCGCGGTGTGAGAGGACAGGACAAAACCCCGGGACAATATCGTGCCGACCAAAATTGGATTGGTCCTCGCGGTTGTTCCATCCAAGCGGCAAGTTTTATGCCCATTGACCTTGCTCATCTGCAATCGGGAATGGATTTATGGGAAAAATATTTCGGTAGCGAGAAAGAACCGGACAAACTCATTCAGCTTGCCGTTTTGCATGTGGAGTTTGAGGCTTTACATCCGTTTCAGGACGGCAACGGGCGCTTGGGCAGGATGTTACTCCCATTGTTTTTACTGCAACACAAACTGCTTTCCAGCCCGGATTTTTATATGAGCGGCTACTTGGAAGCTAATCGTGAAGAATATCAAGAACGGTTACGAGCGGTTTCCCGCGATAACGACTGGACTGGCTGGTGTGCCTTTTTTCTGCAAGGCATCATCCAACAGGCTGAGGAAAATGAACGTAAGGCACGAACCATTTTATCCCTTTACCACCGGCTAAAAGCGGAATCTCCTGATTTTACCCACTCACAACATGCCATCCGTGCGGTTGATTTTATTTTTAAGACACCTATTTTTTCGGCTTCACATTTTACTAATCCTAAACACTCAGGAATACCCAAACCAACCGCGACCCGCATACTTAATTTGATGCGTGGAAAGCAAATCCTGGCCACTGTTCGCGAAGGAAGAGGCAGACAGTCAGGTATTTACGCATTTAAGGAGCTTTTGAACATAGCCGAAGGAAAAGAATTTATTTTGTGACTCATCTGTGCGATACAAGCTACCTTGTGTCTCATAGATACGATTTTTTGAGTCACAAATATCGTTGCATCGCATAGATGAGTCACAAAATAAGATTGGTAATTCAACCGGCATAATCACCGAAGAATCGCGAAACCGACTCATCGTCAGCGCGCAGTTCAAACACCGCGCATGAGGTCGTGCCAAGTGATACCCAGGGCGCGGCGCAAGCGGGCGGCCACCGTCACGGTGGGCGTGTAGGTTCCAGCCTCGATAAGCTGGACATATCGGCGGCTGATATCCGCCTGTTCCGCAAGTTGCTCCTGGGTGACGCCGGCACTGGTACGGAATTTGCAAATATTTTTACCAAAGGCTTTGCTACTGGTTGTTTTCACCAGTCCAAAGAATGCACGGCAGCGAAAATCTGAAAGCGAAGCATACTACGCTTTTTGCTTTACATTAATCTATTTTCCGATAAATCTTTCAACCGATGATTTTGGAAATAACAAACCAAGGGATGACGTTGGCACGGAAACCGGGTGTTAACCCCAAATTTTTATGAACCCCAAACTTATGAAAACCCCCAAGATGAAAAAACTAACCCTGATCTTAACCCTCCTCTGCACCCTCAGCGTCACTGCGTTGAACGTGTTCGCGCAGAACTTCGTCGTCACCTCCAACACCACCGTCAGCGGCACTCATTATGAAAACAGTGCCAGCCAAGCTGCCCTCACCAACAGTAGCACCTGGAATTTCACCGGCAGCAACCTCACCCTCACCGGCACTGGCGCCGACCACGGCTACAGTGGCGCCACCTTTGCCCAGGAGGTCAACCACTGCTTGCCGCGCGCCAAGGTGCAAATCGTCAAGCGTGCGGAACCAGCCGCCTTCGTGGTGCTGCCCAAACGCTGGATCGTTGAATGCACCTTTGCCTGGTTGGAAAAACATCGCCGCCGCTGGAAAAACTGCGAACGGCTCCTCAACTCCTCACTCCAATTCGCCGTCCTCGCCCTACTTGCCTTGCTCCTCAAAAGATTATGAACAGGCTCTAAGAGTTTTAGAGGCACCGGCAGCGGGCGGTTTACAATTTCGCCAGCAAATTATCCCACCGGCAGCGCAGTACCTTTCGGATACGCAGCAAAGCCGCCAGACTGGGGCCTTTTTCACCAGCCTCAATTTCCTGAATATAACGCAACGCCAAATCGGCATCCTCAGCCAGCCGTTCCTGTGTCAACTTCATGCCGACACGCAATCGTCTGATATTGTTTCCCAGAATTTGGTAATGAGGCAGCACATTTCTAGGATGCCAACAGACCGGCGATTAATTACGAGCACCAGGCTCGCAAAAAAATCTTGCCCCTTAACGCGGGGCCGTTTATAAATACGAGCTCCATGCTCGTAATAGTGTGGTGATAGATAACCAAAAAATCAAAATGAATAACAATATCATATCAAACTGGACCGCATTGTTGCTGACTGTCAGCGGCATGGCGGTGTTGCCGTTGAGTGCAATGGCAGCGGCAACCTCCAGCATCACCTCCGGCACCACCGTCAGCGACGGGGCATTGAACCTGACCGCAAAGACGGGCGCATCTGACATCGCCTTGGAAGTCGTTAACGCGGATACCAAATACACGGTGGATACCGCCAGCGTCTTTAATTCCGCGCAAACCGGCGACCGTTGGGGGCCGGTGGTGTCCGTGGATGCGGCGTTTTTGCGTATTCAGGCGGGTGGCACGATAAATTCCTACACGCAAAATACCACCGGTATGCTCGTGACCAATGGCGGCACGCTGACGGTGACCGGCGGGCTGACGATCAATGTCGCTTCCAAGGATGCGACGAGAATTAACATCCGTGACAGCTACGCCTCCCTTGGCGACGATGTGCGGATTATCAACACTAACTCCAATGTCGTCGCTAACACTGGCGCAGGCGCAGCTTTGAGCGCCACCAATGCCGTCGTCACAATCGGCGACCGATTCCAAATCAGCGGTTCTCATACTGGTCCCTATGCCATGCTTAACGTCCTGAATAATAGTCAAGTGACCGTTGGCAATGAGGCGGAAATCCTCACCTATAAACTAGCTATAACCGTGGCGCGCGCCGCCCGCCTGACCTTTGGCAACAACCTGCAACTGACCCACATGAACGGCGGCAGTAGTCATACTATTAACATCGAAGGCGGCGCTTTGGAGTTGGGAGTTGGGTACCGGCGCCACGATTGATTCATCGAGGTTACGGGTGATTGGTTATACCGGTGCGGGCGGAACCGTGACGGGCAGCAACACACGTATCATCTATCGCGGCACCGACTATGCGGTACGTTTCGCTGACGGTGGCAATGCGTTGCTGCATTTGGAAAATCCCACGATAGAAACCGACACGGCGGCCGGTATTTTC
Source organism: Verrucomicrobiales bacterium (assembly GCA_031265105.1). Lineage (GTDB taxonomy): Bacteria > Verrucomicrobiota > Verrucomicrobiia > Methylacidiphilales > JAAUTS01 > JAIRPN01. The sequence goes on along the minus strand of JAISDC010000267.1, from coordinate 47,423 downwards.
ACCGTGGTCGGTCGCAATGGCGTCAAAACTGTGGAAATCATCGGCGGCACGATTGACGCGCCCAATACGCCGCTGATTAACACCTCAACCAACGGCAACGGCAGCGCCAACACGATGCACGTGACCGTCAGTGATGGCGCCAGATTAATAACCAACGGCCTGATTAATGATGAAGTCACCACCGGCGGCACCGTCACGCTGACACTGGACCACGCGGACGCCACGCAAGCTGGCGGTCTCACCGCTGGCAGTGGCGCGCAAGGCGACATGACCGTCAATGTCAACAACGGCAGCGGCATCATCGGCGATGTGGTTAATAACGGTCACGGAAATATTACCATTAATTTGGACGACACCAATCTGACCGGTAACAGCGCTAACACCAACGATGGTTCCCTAACCATCAATGGCAAAAATAGCGGCATCATCGGTGACCTCACCGCCAGCGGCACCGCCACCATCGATGTCACCGTCAGCGGCCCCGGCAGCAGCTTCACCGGCGACATCGCGCAACACGACGACAGCACCATCACCGTCATCCTTGACACCGGCGCCATCGGCAGCGGCGGCTTCGCCGGCGGCAACCTCATCACCGGCGAGGACAGCGCGTGGACCTTCAACAAAAACAGCCACGGCAACTACGGCGAGAACCACGGCGTGTGGAACATCGGCGACTACGAAGTCATCTTCGACAACCTGACCCACACCGGCACCATCAACATCAACGTCAACAGCGACACCGGCGAGGGTGGCTCCATCCACATAACCGATACCGCTGACGGTGAAGGCAAAGTCCACAGCGACACCACCGGCAACGGCCAACTCAATCCCAACGACGTACTGCCCGGCATCGTCAGCGGCGAGGGCACGGAGCACTGGCAGTGGGATCCCATCGACTGGGGCATCGACACCGTCATCAAAGACGGCGACTACTTCGTGAAAAACGGTACCAGCCCCGCCGGCGCCGTCCTCAACAGCAGCGTGGCCATCCAACAAGCCATGTGGTTCGCGCAGCAAAACAGTTTGCTCAAACGCATGGGTGAACTGCGCTATGGAGCGCGGGCGTCCCGCCCGCTGGCGGGCGAGACGCCCGCGTTCCATAACCTCATCGACAACCTCTGGCTCAGAAGCTACGGCCAACAATTAAACGTCGGCAGCCAAGTAGCAGGCAAAGCCTACGAACAACTCATCTACGGCGTCGATCTCGGCACGGATCACAAGTTCACCATCAGCGCTGACAGTGACTTGTATCTTGGAGTGTATGCCGGCTATGGTCGCAGCGACCTCGACTACCGCACCCCCGGCACTGACGGTGAACTCAACAGCTACTACGGCGGCCTCTACGCCACTTGGCTCCACTCCAGCGGCTTCTATATAGATGCCACTTTCAAGGCTGCCAGTGTCAACAACAACCTGAAAGCCCCTTACGGCACCACCCAACTCAAAGCCAACTACAGCGACGTGAATATCGGTGGCAGCATTGAGATTGGCAACAAATTCACCTTCACCGATGACTGGTTCATCGAGCCACAACTCCAAGTAAACTACCTCCACATCCTCGCCGAGAATTACAGCGCCGCTCCCTTGACCATCAGCGCCCAAGACCTCGACGCCCTGCAACTCCGCATCGGTAGCTTGTTTGGCAGAACCATTAAACTCACCAACAGCGGCGCGTTACAACCCTATATCAAGATCAGCGGCGTCGAAACCATCAGCAGCGGTGGCGCCATCAGAAACGGCTATCAATCCACCCGCGCTAACACTGACGGTGCCAGAGCCGAACTCGGCGCCGGCCTCATCTGGCAACTCGACACCAACAATCAGTTGCACTTGGACTACGAAGCCTCCTTCGGCAACAAGTACGACAAACCCTGGGGCCTGACCGCGGGCTACCGTCACCAGTTCTAAAACAATTTGAACCACTAAGGCACCAAGACACAAAGTGTTTTTTTAAACAAATCTTCGTGCCTTTGTGTCTTCGTGGTTCAATTTTCTTCGCGCCGCGGCGGTTAATAAACGGTGAATTTTACAAATTATTTCTGGCGCACCCCGCGCTTTTAACCTATGGTGCCCGTTCTTTAAATTCAACGACAAGGAATGCGCATGGCAGTTAAAAAAATTGAGGCAATCATCAAACCGTTCAAGCTGGAGGAGGTCAAGGAAGCCCTCACGGAGATCGGGGTTGAGGGCCTGACCGTCACCGAAGTCAAGGGCTTCGGTCGCCAAAAAGGGCACACGGAAATTTATCGCGGCAGCGAATACACCGTGGACTTCCTGCCAAAAGTCAAAATTGAAGTCGTGGTGCCCGAGACGCTGGTGGAGCAATCCGTCGCGGTCATCGTCAAAAACGCCAAAACCGGCAAAATCGGCGACGGCAAAATCTTTGTCCTGCCGGTTGATGACGCCATTCGCATCCGCACGGAAGAAAGAGGCGAGAAAGCCGTTTGACCGGTTCGCGCGCCGGGCGCCAGCCCGTCGGTCAGCCGCTGACGGTGTGGCGCGCGGGTTTGGTTAATTTTGCGCTTTTGTACTTGCCGCGGGATTTCAGCGGTTTCTAATCTATAGCCTTCGACATGGAAGCACCCTTCATCAGCGATCCGCAGGAACTTTGGCAGAAGACCTGCCAGGAATTGCAGAAATTGATTTCTCCCGATGCGTTTCGCCGCTGGTTCGCACCCGTCAAGCCGCTGTCCCTGGAAGCCGGGCGCCTGGTGCTGGGCGTGGATAATTCCATCTACCCGTTCTGGATTGAGGAAAACTACACCACGCAGCTCAAGGAATCGCTGGCGCTGGCCGCCGGGCAGTACCTCGACGTGGTCTTTGAGGTGGCCGCCAACCGGGGCGCCAGGGAATCCGCCGCCAAGGAGCCGCCTGCCGAGGAGCGCCCCCACAGCGCCAAAGCGACGACCGTCAGCGACCTGATTCCGCGTTACGTGTTTGAAACCTTTGTCGTCGGCGCCAATAACGAATTCGCCACCGCGGCCGCCAAAGCGGTGGCCAAGTCGCCCGCCAGAATTTACAACCCGCTGTTTATCCATGGCGCGGTCGGGTTGGGCAAGACGCACCTGATGCACGCCATCGGCCACCAAATCGTCAAAACCAAAAAAGGCGGCAAGCCGCCCAAGGTGGTCTATGTCACTTCCGAGCAATTCACCAACGAATTCATCTCCGCCATCCAGCACGGCGAAATCGTCAAGTTTCGCAAACGCTTTCGCCAGGCGGATCTGCTGCTGATTGACGACATCCAGTTTTTCGCCGGCAAGGAACGCTCGCAGGAGGAATTCTTTCACACTTTCAACGCCCTGTTTGACGGCAGCAAGCAGATCATCCTAACCTGCGACAGTCCGCCGTCCGAGGTCAAGAACCTGGAACAGCGCCTGGTGTCCCGCTTCGAGTGGGGCTTGGCGGCCGAGTTGGCGCCGCCGGACATCGAGACCCGGCTGGCCATCCTGAAGGCCAAGGCCGCCAAGCTGGAAGTCCGGCTGGGCGACGGGGTGCTGCTGTTCATCGCCGAGCGCGTCAAGGCCAACATCCGCCGGCTCGAGGGCGCGCTCAACCGGGTCGCGGCCTGGGCCGCGCTCAACGATAAAAAACTGACCCAGGCGCAGGTCGAGGAACTGCTGAAAGATTTCATCCAGCAGGAAGCCCGCAACATGCTGACCATCGAAACCATTCAGCAGAAGGTGGCGGAAACCTTCGATATCCGCATGACCGACATGACCAGCAAGCGCCGCCCGAATAACATCGCCATCCCGCGCATGGCGGCCATGTACCTGTGCCGCCGGCTGACCCAGAAATCCTTGCAGGAAATCGGCGCGGCTTTTGGCGGTCGCGACCACGGCACCGTCCTGCATGCCTGCAAAAAAACCGAGGCCGACATGGCGCGCAATGAACACCTGCGCCAGCAAATCAACTTCCTGCTGCAAAAACTGGAAACCGCCCGCTAGTCACCGGCAGCGCCCGCCCGCGTTACCAACAAGTGCCGAATAACCCATGCAAGTCTGGCCAATAACCCCGGTAATCCCGCCACTTCGCCCCGCTAACCGTCGTTGCCCCCGAATTTTTCACCGCCTGTTTTCCACGCAAACCCGCTTATAATAAAAAACTTGCAGGATTTTTCGTGACTTATTGACAAGCTTATTGCTACTTTTTTTTATCTCTCTATAAAGAACTACTTAGAAACAACACACATGAAAATCTCCATCCAGCGCGATAAATTCCTTGCGGGGCTGCAAGTGGTGCAAAGCGTGGTCAGCACGCGCACCACCCTGCCAGTATTAAGCAACGTCCTGATCAAAACCGGCGACGGCACGGTGACGCTTTCCACCACTGACCTTGACACCGGCATCCGCACCACAGTTGAGGCGGTCATTGAAAAAGCCGGCGGGATTACGCTGCCGGCGCGCCGCTTGTTCAGCATCATCAGGGAGTTGCCTGCCGCGGAAATCACCATCGAGGTGGACGCCAAGCTGCACGCCAGCATTCGTTCCGGCAACAGTTTTTTCAAAATCATGGGTCTGGCGGAAACGGATTTTCCGCCCTTCCCCAAGGCGGACAGCGCGCAGTTGTTCAAGCTTGAGCAGGCGGTATTCCGGGACATGCTGAAAAAAACCGCCTACGCGATGTCCACGGACGAAAGCCGTTATGTGCTGAACGGCACCCTGCTAAGTTTCAAGGACAACAAGCTGACGCTGGTGGCGACGGACGGACGCCGGCTGGCGCTGGTTGACCACGAAATCGAGGTGCTGAAAACCAGCGAGATGGATGTGATTCTGCCGACCAAAGCGGTCAACGAGTTGCAGCACATTCTGACCGACCAGGGGGAAGTGGTGATTGCCACCGCTAACAACCAAATTTCATTCACTGTTGGTGACACCTTTTTGGTGTCCAAGCTGATCGAGGGAAATTATCCGAATTACCGTCAGGTCATTCCCACCGAAACCAAGGAGCGCATCACCTTGGAACGCGAATTGTTTTTGAACTCGGTGCGGCGAGTCGCCCTGCTCTCCAGCGAGAAATCCAATTCGGTAAAACTCAACTTCGGCAAAAACATTCTGGAAATTACCGCCAACACCCCGGATGTCGGCGAGGCGCGCGAGTCGCTGGCTATCAATTACAAGGGCAAGGAATTCGCCACCGCGTTCAATCCCGAATATCTGGCCGACCCGTTGCGCAACCTCGACACCCCGGAAATTTCGTTTGATTTTACCGACGAACTCAGCCCGGGCGTGATCCGCTACAACAAGCCGTTCCTGTATGTCATCATGCCGATGCGCACAGCCTGACGCGGGCTGTTGTAGCGCATCATCAGCGGCCGCGTCACCGTCAGCGCCTCGGCCGTCGGCTGAATGAGTCCATTTTTACCGGAAATTCATGGAGAAAACCCTTCATGAACTCCATGATCTCCCTGTAAAAAAACGCAAATTTGTGCGACAGATAAAAAATTATGTTGCCAATAGCGCAAATCTTCCCTAATTTCGCTCCCAATGAAGTTAACGGTGATCACACCGCGGCTTCAGTAACAACAAAATACAAGGAAGAAATAAAAATGAAAAAAATGATTGCCGGTCTGTTCGGCATGGCGTTGATGTCCGGTGCGGCGTTTGCCGATGCCGGTGCTCCCGCTCCGTGCGCGAAAGACCTGTCGAAGGCCGTTGAGAAAGTCAATTACGTCGAAACCGACGTCGCTGGCGTTCGTCTGAACGGGTATGTGGATGTGGGTTATATCTATAACTTCACTGGTCACGCAAAAGTAAATAATCGTGTGGGCAGCGACAGCATCAATGCCGGTGACTTCAGCGTCAACATGGTTAAATTGACCATTGAAAAGGCACTGACCGATAAAAATGAATGGCAAGCCGGATTCCGTACCGACCTTATGTTTGGCAAGGATGCCGGGACCTTCACCGGTAACGGCCATGCTTCCACTTCCGAGTTTTTCTTGGAACAAGGTTATGTGGTCTTCCGTGCACCCTATGGCAATGGCATTGACGTCAAGGCCGGTAAATTCGCCAGTTGGCTGGGTTATGAAGTCACTGAACGTCCGGCCAACTTGAACATTACCTACAGCCAGATGTACGCGGTACTGCCTGCCACCATGACTGGTGTCTCGCTGGAGTATCCGATCAACAACAACCTCGAAGTCGGTGTGGCGATTGGCAATGGTGCCAGGGACACTAACTTCGGTTGGGACGATAACAGGGATGGTTATGGCATTATGGCTAAAGTGAACTACAAAGTCGGTGGCGGTAACGCCAACTGGCAAAACAGCGTTTACTATAGCTGGGACTCGGCTTATGAGATTGCTAGCGTCCCTAACAATGGAAGCGAGAATGTGGTCATTTATGACACGGTGTTCAATTGGGCGCCTAAGTTCGCCAATGGCAAGCTCTTGCTCGGTGTTAATGCCGATTTGGGTTATGCCGAAGGCACCACTCTGAACGATAGTTCCTCTTCTTCAACACTGTGGAGCGCTGCTGGTTATGCCAAATATCAGTTCACTGATTTGTTCAGCTTGGCTGGCCGCGTGGCTTATGTGCATGTTGGCAACCCGGATGTGTTCTACACGGACACTTTGGCTGGCCACTTCTTAGCCCAGGACAACACCAGCTTTACGCTGACCGCTGGCTTCAACGTGGTGGAAAACCTCGTGATTCGCGCGGAATATCGTGTTGATATTGGCAACAATACCACGAGCACTGAGGGCGACATCGCCCACACCGCCGCGGTGCAGGCCGTGTACACCTTCTAACATCTGTTGGAAGACAGGTTCAAAAACCCCGGAGAGCAATCTCCGGGGTTTTTTGTCATCCTGCGCGAAGGCGAAGACTCGTGTGGCCCGGCTTATCCGCCGCTGCCAATGACTCCCGCCGCGGCGGGAATTTATCGCGGCCCTTACCCCCATTATCAGCGTTCGATTGGGCAACCTGATCCAGCGACTCTAATGCGCTGGGTAAAATAAGGTTCATAAAAATGTAAAAAAATATTGAAATGCAATTATCTTTATATTAACTTGAATGAAACCAAACATTGGAAACAACATGAAAATAACGCGTCTAATTGCAGTCCGGCTCGCGGGCTGCGTCATCCTCGGCCTGGCGTCCGGCTGGCAAGTCTTTGCCGCCACCACGCTCAGTCTTAACCCGCTCGGTGAAATGGTGGTTGCCGATGCTTCCGGCCAGACGGTCAAGACCCTGGTCATGGGCAGCGTCGGCGAAGTGGTGCGCATCGGCGCGGACTCCTTCAAGATTTCCTACGGCAAGGACTTGCAGGGTCGCGCCACCGCCATCCTCTACGCCAATCCGGAGAATCCCCAGCCGTTCGCCGTCAGTTGCCAGAGTCAGGAACTCACGGTTTCCAAGGAAGCCGTGCTGACCATCGTGCTGGACGGCAATGGCGCGCTGGTGCAATCCGGCATTCTCGGTCAGGTCACGGTCGGCGGCCAGCAGTTGGCGCCGCAGGAGACTTTGCGCATCAGCAACAGCGGCACGATTGTTGCCGACACGCCCGCCCCCGCCAAACCGTCCGCTGACAAACTTGCCGTGCCTGCCGTGGTCGCCAAGCCGGTCGTGCCGCGCGGTCCGATTGAGGTCGGGCCGGTCACCGGCCGGGTGTTCATCGACACGGACGGCAAGGGTGAGCAACCGCTGACCGGCGATTCGGTGGTCAAGATTGGCTCGGTGATTCGCACCGAGAAAAACAGCGCCGCGGTGCTGGAATTATTTCCGGATGTCACCGCCACCCTGTATCAGGATAGCGTGCTGCTCATTCGCGAGTATGTCTATACCCCCGGCGACGCGCCGGACCGCAAGTTCACCGGTGTGTTGACCAAAGGCAAGTTGCATAACAGTCTTAACGTCAAGGGCCGCGGCCAGACCGACTACAAGATCGAAACCCCGCATCAGATCTTTTCCGCCATTGGCACCGATTTTCTGGTCACGATCAGCGAGGAGGAGAACACCGCCTTTGTCCAGGTGTACGAAGGCGTGGTCGGAGCCAGTGACGGCACCAAGATTCATGCCATGGTTCAGGGTTTGTACGCCAGCACCGGCCAGCCGCCGGAATTTACGCCCATGTCCAGTCAGGAGCTTCGCGTCGCGGAGGAACGCCGACGCGGGCGCGATGCTGCCGCTGGCGAAATCGCTGACGGTGCGCTGCCGAGCCAATCCTATGCCCAAACCCCCGTGGGCCGGGAGCTGGCGGAAATCATTCGCCGGCCAACCCGTTCCCAACCGCAACAAGGTTTGGACAGTTTGCTGAATCAGACGCAGGGAGTTTTTAAACCGCGCTTGACGCAGGATCCGATTACCCCGACCGGGCCATCGAGCCAGCCTTGAATCTCGAATGCGTTATATGAAAACCGCTGTCACGCCGAAAAAGAAGACGATTATTCTGCCTTTGCGATTGTTTGGCCAAGAGTTGGAACTGTTGGAGCAGTACCACGCCGAGACCGGTTTGCCCAAGACGTATATCATCCGCCGCAGCCTGAATTATGCCTTGCAGAAATTCATCAACGGAAGCTCCAATATCCTGACCCTCAAGGAACGGAAGTGACGATCGTGGCGGCCGTGACCGTCAGCGTTGGTTTTAATTAACATGTTAGCAGAAAAATCGGGTCATTGTCAGCGCGATGATTTTGTCGCTGGTTGCTCTGGCGACGCCCGGTATGCGTCAGGCGCTTGCTGCCGCCCGGCCTGTCACCGGCAGCGGCGGCGGATAAAAATAAAACTGGCGTCCCGCCGCGCACTCGTCTAGCCTACAACCCCTATGGATATTTCAGAACGCGCAAGCAAGTTGACGCCTTCCCTGACGCTCGCCGTCGATGCGAAGGCCAAGGCCATGAAGGCCGAGGGAGTGGACGTGATCGGCTTCGGCGCCGGTGAACCTGACTTCGATACCCCCGAGCACATCAAGGCCGCCGCCATGGGATTCCTGGAAGCCGGGTTCACCAAATACACGCCTTCCTCCGGCATCCCGGAATTGCGCGCCGCCATTGCGGACAAGCTCAAGGCTGACAATGACCTCGATTACGAACCGTCCCAAATCATCGTCAACTGCGGCGCGAAACATTCCTGCTTCAACGCCCTGCTCGCCGTCCTCAATCCGGGCGACGAGGTGCTGATTCCCGCCCCGTACTGGGTCAGCTACCCGGAAATGGTCAAGCTGGCCGGCGGCGAGCCGGTCATCGTCCCCACGACCGCTGACAATGGCTACAAGCTCACCCCGGAATTGTTCCGCGAATACACCAGCCCGCTGACCAAGCTGGTCATCATCAACACCCCCGGCAACCCCACCGGCAGCGTCTATACCGAGAACGAACTCGCCGCGCTGGCCGAGGTGGCCCTCGACGACGACATCTACATCCTGTCCGACGAGATTTACGAAAAGCTGATTTACGACGGGGCGAAGCACAGTTCCATCGCCAGCTTCAGCAAGGAAGTCTATGAGCACACGCTGACGGTGAACGGCTTCAGCAAACCCTACGCGATGACCGGCTGGCGCCTCGGCTACGTCGCCGCGCCGAAGAACGTGGCCAAGGCCATCGACTCCTTGCAAAGCCATTCCACTTCCAACGCCACCTCCTTCGCGCAAAAGGGCGCGCTGGCCGCGTACAAAGGTCCGCAGGATTGCGTCGCCGAAATGGTGGTCGAGTACGCCAAGCGCCGCCTCCGCGTCATCGAGTTGCTCGACGACATCGGCCGCCTCAAATACGTCAAGCCGCGGGGCGCGTTCTACGCGCTGCTCGACATCAGCGCGACCGGCCTTGACTCGGTGAGTTTCGCTGACAAGTTGCTGGAGCAGCAAAAAGTGGCGGTGGTGCCGGGCATCGCGTTCGGCGACGACCGGACCGTCCGCATTTCCTACGCCGCCAGTCTCGACCAAATCGAGACCGGCCTCGCACGCCTCAAGAAATTTGTGAATTCCTGAGCGCGGAATACTTTCACCGCAGAGACGCGAAGACACGGAGCAAGGCGCGTTTTTTGATGGAATAAACAGACTGTCGGGTTAAAAAAGCCTCTGCGTCTCCGCGCCTCTGCGGTGAAGGTGCCTTTATAAAGCTATGCCCGCCCGCCCGCTGACCGTCATCCTGCTGGCCGCGCTGTCACTGTCAGCGGCCATGGCGAGCCGCGCCGCTGACGATGAACTCATCATCGTTTCCCCGCACTGGGAGGGTGTGCGCTACGAGTTCGGCCGCGCGTTTGAACAATTTTACCACGACCAGACCGGCCGCACCGTCAGCGTCCGCTGGCGCGACCTCGGCGGCACCTCGCAGATTGAAAAAGCGCTCAACGCCAGCTTCGCGGCCACCCCCGACTCGGCGCAGGTGGACATCCTGTTCGGCGGCGGGCTGGACCCCTATCTCAGCCAGAAGGCGCGCGGTCATTTGCTGGCGCACCAATTGCCCGCCGACCTCCGGTCGCAACTGCCCGCCAATGTCGGCGGGGTGCCGATTATTGACCGCGACCACATGTTCTACGGCGCGGCGCTGGCGTCCTTCGGCATCCTGCAAAACAACCGCGTGCTGGCGCTGACGATGCAGCCGCGCGCCGAAACGTGGGAGGATTTGTGCCGCCCGGAATTGCGCGGCTGGGTCAGCTCCGCCGACCCGCGCAAAAGCGGTGCGTTCCACATGATTTACGAAATCATCCTGCAAGCCTACGGCTGGGAGCGCGGCTGGAGCGTGCTTTACCGCATGAGCGGCAACGTCGCCGCCTTCCTCGACAACGCCAGCGGCCCGGCCAAGGAGGTTGCCCTGGGCAACGCCGTCTGCGCGCCGACCATCGACAGCTACGGCCTGACCCAGCGGAATTTCCTGGGCCGGGACAACCTCAGCCTGGTCATCCCGCGCGATTTGTCGGTCATCAACCCGGACGGCATCGCCATTCTCAAGGGCGCGCCTAACCTGCGTGTGGCGGAAATGTTCGTGGACTTCGTGCTGTCGCCGCGCGGCCAGTCGCTGTGGATGCGACCGCGCGGCGCCGCCGGCGGGCCGGTCAAGTTCGACATCGCCCGCATGGGCGTGCTGCCGGCGCTCTACGCCGCTGACGGTGCCGGCGGCGCGCGCCTGCTCAACCCGTTCGCGCAAAATTATTCCATCCCGTACCGGCCGGAACTCGGCAGCGGGCGCTGGAACCTTGTCAACGACCTGATCGGCCAGACCGTCATCGACGTGCACCCGCAACTGCGCCGCTGCTGGCAGGCCATCCTCAGCGTCCCCGCCGCCGAGCGCGGGCCGTTCATCGAAAAATTCACCGCGCCGTTCATCAGCGAGGCGGCGGCGTCAGCGTCAGCGGCCCGCTGGCGGCAAGATCCCGCCGCGGCGCGCGCCCTGGCGGAGTCTTGGATGAAGCAGGCCGTGCAGCGTTATCAAAACCTGGAGCAGGAAATCCATAGGTACCATAAGTCCTATGGAACCCATTAGTCCTATGCGCATCACCATCCAAAACCTCACCAAATCATTCGGCGCCAACCGCGTCCTGGATGACATCACGCTGACCGTCAACTCCGGCGAGCTGTTCTTCCTGCTCGGCCCCAGCGGTTGCGGGAAAACCACGCTGCTGCGCGCCATCGCCGGCTTTGTCGAGCCGGACGCGGGTGACATCTGTTTCGGCGCCAAGTCCATCGTCAGCGTCCCGCCGCGCGCGCGCAACACCGCGCTGGTGTTCCAAAACTACGCGGTCTGGCCGCACCTCACGGTGTTCGAAAACGTCGCCTACGGCCTGCGCGTCCGCAAGGTCGCTGACGGTGAACTGCGCCGCCGCGTCCAGGCCGCGTTGCGACAGGTCGGCATGGTGGCTTACGCCGGCCGCAAGCCCGCCACCCTCAGCGGCGGTCAGTTGCAGCGCGTCGCGCTGGCCCGCGCCATCGTGGTCGAGCCTGACGTGTTATTATTCGATGAGCCGCTGTCCAACCTCGACGCCAAGCTGCGCCTGGAAATCCGCGCCGAAATCAAGCGGCTGCACGGCGAACTCAAACGCACCAGCATCTACGTCACCCATGACCAGCACGAGGCGCTGACCATGGCCGACCGCATCGCCGTGATGCGCGACGGCAAAATCCAGCAAACCGGCACCCCGCGCGAAATCTACGAGCGCCCCGCCAGCGCCTTCGTCGCCTCCTTCATCGGCGAAATCAACCTGTTCCCCGCCGCCGCGCCGCTGGCCGCCGCGCTGGGCGTCACCGGCAGCGACGGGCAAATCGGCTTCCGCCCCGAGCACGTCGCCCTCACCGGCAGCGGCGGCATCCCGGCCCGGGTACTGGATTGCGCCTACCTCGGCGCTGCCAGTGAATTGTTATTACAAACCGCCGCCGGCGAACAACTCAAGGCCCGCGCCACCGTCAGCGCCGCGGTCGGCGACACCATGCACTTCACCGTCAGCGGTGAAAACATCTTATTTTTTAACCACGAATGAACACGGATAAATACAGCTATTTCAAGCATCCCTTGATCCGTCCGTCCATCATCCGTGTCCATTCGTGTCCATCCGTGGTTGAAAACTAGTTATGAAAAAACTTTTGCCGCTGACCGTGACGCTGTTCTTCGCCGTGTTCCTCGCGTGGCCGCTCGCGGAATTGCTCAAGGGCGCGTTCACCGACAGCGGGCGTTTTTCCCTGCGCTATTTTCAGTTGATTTTCGACAACCCGTTCTACAGCCAGTGCTTCCTCAACAGCGCGCTGATCGCCGTCTGGTCAACCTTGCTCGCGCTGGCCGTCGCCCTGCCGCTGGCCTGGTTGTTCAACCGCTGCGAGTTTCCCGCCAAGACGCTGCTCAACTCGCTGTTGCTGCTGCCGCTGATCCTGCCGCCGTTCGTCGGCGCCATCGGCCTGCGGCAATTCTTCACCCGCTACGGCACGCTGAACCTGTTGCTGGAAAAAACCGGCCTGGTGAACTTGGCCGACCCGCCCGACTGGCTGGCGTCCGGCGGCTTTTACGGCATCATCCTGTTGCAGGCGCTGCACTTGTACCCGATTCTGTTCCTCAGCGCGCAGGCGGCGATGGCCAACCTCGACCCGGCGCTGCGCGAGGCCGCGGCCAATCTCGGCGCGCGCGGCTGGCGGGTGTTCCGCACCGTGACGCTGCCGCTGGCGCTGCCTGGCATTTTCGCCGGCACCACCATCGTGTTCATCGCCGCGTTCACCGACCTCGGCGTGCCGCTGATGTTCAGTTTCCAGGCCACCGTGCCGTCGCAGATTTTCAACCTGGTGACACAGCCTGACAACCCGCTGGGCTACGCGCTGGTGGCGCTGACCCTGCTGCTGGTGGCGCTGCTGTTCCTGCTCGGCAAACGGCTCGGCGGCGGCGGTCACGCCGCGGCCATGCGCGGCGGCGCGCCGGCGCTGACCGTGCGGCTGGGCCGGCTCCCCGCGCTGCTCGCCACCGCCGGCGTGCTGGGGCTGGTCGCCGTCAGCGTCATCCCGCACCTCGGCGTGGTGCTGCAATCGTTCTCGGCGCGCTGGTTCATGACCGCGTTGCCGACCGAATGGAGCGGGCAGTTTTACCGCGAGGTGTTCCAGCTCGACGCCACCGCGCTGAGCGTGAAAAACTCGCTGCTGTACTCGGTTTGCTCGATGTCGCTGGACCTGGTGCTGGGCCTGGCCATCGCCTGGCTGCTGACGCGGGAAAAATTCCGCGGCAAGGCGCTGCTCGACACCGCGGCCATGCTGCCGCTGGCGCTGCCCGGCCTGGTGCTGGCCTTCGCCTACTACGTCACCTTCAGCAAGCCCGGCTCGCCGCTGGCGTTCCTCGACCCGCGCGGCAACCCGCTGCCGCTGCTGGTGATTGCTTACGCCATGCACCGCCTGCCGTACATCGTCCGCGCCGCCTACGCCGGCTTCCAGCAAGTCTCCACCGCGCTGGAAGAAGCCTCGACCAACCTCGGCGCCCGCGCGTGGCAGACCTTTCGCCGCGTCAGCCTGCCGCTGATCATGGCCAACCTGGTGGCCGGCAGCATCCTCACCTTCTCCTTCGCCATGCTGGATGTCAGCAACAGCCTGATGCTGGCGCAGGAGAGCCGCTTTTACCCGATTACCAAAGCCATCTACTCGCTGATGGGCCGCATCACCCCGACCGCCCCGAACGTCGCCTGCGCCCTCGGCGTGCTGGCGCTGCTGCTGCTGGCGGCGGCGCTGTACCTGGCCGCCCGGCTGATGGGGCAGAAGATGGGCCAGTTGTTCCGGAGTTGACGCCGCCACTGTGTCATAGCCTGACAAGGTTATGATAACTTTATTTTAACCACCGATGAACACCGATGGACACGGATGATGTTAATTTACGCGGTACCGCGAACTATCCGTGTGCATCCGTGTTCATCGGTGGTTAAAAAACTTCGCGACCAGTGTCACCGTCAGCGGCAGCTTTGCACTTGCGGGTTAGGGTGGATGGCGCGAGATTGGGGGGCATGATTACTTGCTTGGTTTCTGTGCCGGTGATGTTTGTTTTGTTGGTCGCGTTAGCGGTGGTGTGGTGGGGTAAGAAATTCAAATACCGTTCGTTGTTGTTTTATCCGCTCATCATCACCAGCGCGCTGACGGTGCTGTGGGTGGTGTTGGCTTTGTGCTTGGCCGGTCTCGATATGGTTGTCGGATGGGTATTCGATTTGGCTGTGGCCAGCATGATTATTTGTGAAGTGCCGGTGGTGCTCGTTTTTTCAATATCAGCGGCCTACCTGGCCCGTGCCATCCGCGAACATCGCGGTCGCGCGCCGAGCAAATTGACGCATCCGGCGCTGACGGTGGTGGCCTCGGTACTCGCCGCGGTCTGCGCGCTCATCATCAGCGTTGCAATATACCACACCTTCGCCGAACCAATATATACCTATTGCAAAATCCCTGATTTTCGCGGACAGTCGCGTGAGGACGTGGCGGCATGGGCGTTGCGCGAAGCCCGTAACCCGCATACGCAAACAGTGGAGATATACGCATACGACGAACACGCTGACAGGCGTCACGAGCATTTGTTTGATTCCGCCGCCATCTCCGCCGACCATGCGCCGTCATGGGGAATTACCACGACTAACAACAGGGTGTGGGTTAAAGTGAAATTCAACGCTGCCGGAGAAGTTATCTCTCAACGGAAATATTTTAATTTCCCCGAATGAAATCACCACACCATCAGCGCCATCACTGCAGCGCCGCCAGTTTTTCCACGGCTTCGTGCCAGCGTTGGTTGGTAGTTTCCAAGGTCACGGTCAGCGCCTCGTATTCCTGATGGCGTTGGTAGTCGAAGGTGTTCGGGTTTTGTAATTCCGCCAACAATTCCTTTTGCCGCGATTCCAGGGATAATATTTCCGCCTCCAGGCGCGCGACGTCTGCGGCGGCGGCGCGTTTTATCTTGGCGCGCTGCTCGCGGTCTTGCGCCGCTTGTTTCTTTTCCTCGCGCGTTTTGAAGATGGACGGCTGTGCCTTGACCGCATCGTCAGCGGCTTCCCCGGGGCGGTGGTCGGACAGTTTTTCACCCGCGACCAGGCCGGCGCGGGCGTCGGCGGTTTGGGTTTTTGACAAATAATAATCGTAGTCGCCGGCATAGGGGGTGAGTTGCCCGGCGCTGATTCTCAGCACGCTCTTCGCCAGCGCGCGGATGAAATACACGTCGTGGCTGATGAAGATGAGCGTGCCCTGGTATTGCGCCAGCGCGTCGAGCAGCGCGTCGATGCTCGCCATGTCGAGGTGCGTGGTCGGCTCGTCCATCAACAGCAAGTTCGGCGGATTGAGCAATAATTTGACCAGCGCCAGCCGCGATTTCTCGCCGCCGCTGAGGATGCCGACGTGCTTGAACACGTCGTCGCCGCTGAACAGGAAGGAGCCGAGCACGGTGCGGACGGTCTGCTCCGGCACCGGCGTTGGCAAGTCCAGCGCCTCCGCCAGCACCGTGCGCCGCACGTCGAGCATCTCCACGCGGTTTTGCGCGTAATAGCCGCTGACAATGTTGTGCCCTAACAACCGTTCGCCCGCCGACGGCGCCAGCACGCCGGCGAGCAACTTCAGCAGCGTGGATTTGCCCGCGCCGTTCGGCCCGACCAGCACGACGCGCTGCCCGCGCTCCGCCGCGAAGTCGATGCCGCGATACACCGTCAGCGGGCCGTAGGCGAAGTGCGCGCCGCTGAGGGTGACGCTGCGCTGTCCGCCGCGCGGCGGTTGCGGGAACTTGATGTGGATGCGCCGGTCGGCGGCGTCGGGCGCGGCGATTTTTTCCAGGCGCGCGATTTGCTTCAACTTGCTCTGGGCCTGCGAGGCCTTGCTGGCCTTGGCGCGGAAGCGGTCGGCGAAGCGTTGCAGGGTGGCGATTTCGCGCTGCTGGTTGTCATAGGCGGCGCGCTGCTGCGCCTCGCGGTCGGCGCGCTGCCGGAGATAGTCGTCGTAATTGCCGCGATAACGCTGCAGCCGCTGATGGCGGATTTCCAGCACACTGTCGGTCAATGCGTTCAAAAACGCGCGGTCGTGGGAAATCATCAACAGCGCGCCGGCATAATTTTTCAAATAATTCTGCAACCACACCAGCGACTCCAAATCGAGATGATTGGTCGGCTCGTCGAGCAACAACAAATCCGGCGCCGCCACCAACAGCCGCGCCAAGTGCGCGCGCATCACCCAGCCGCCGCTCATCGCGCGCGCGGGGCGGTCGAAATCGCGCTCGCGGAAGGCCAGCCCGCTGAGGATGCGCTTGGCGCGCGGCGCCCGCGACAGGTCACCATCGGCGCCCGCGCCGCCGGTGGCGAGGCCGAGCACCGTCTCGTCCCCGACTGCGGCGGTCTCCTGCGGCAAATACCCCAGCGTCGTCCCGCGCTCCAGCGTGACGCCGCCCGTGTCCGGCGCCAGCTCGCGCCGGATAATGGCGAACAGCGTCGTCTTCCCCGCCCCGTTCGCGCCCACCAACGCCACGCGGTCGCCGCGGTTGACTTGCAGCGCCACGTCCGCGAACAGGACGCGCCCGGCGAAGGCCTTGCTGATGTTGGAGAGACTGAGCATATTTTTAACCGCGAATGGACACGAATGAACACTAATACATCCGGCGCTGACGCTGACGGCGCAACATGCGTGTGCCTTCGTGGTCTCGGTTCACGGTTAGCGGGTAATGCTAGGTTTTGCTTGGCAACGGCGCAAGGTTTTCCATTATCAAAACATGAATCAACCGCCGAAAATTAAAGTGCCGGTAACGGCTCGCGATTGGTTTAATGTCATCGGCGCGTGGTTGGTGTTTGCGATAGTTTTGTTTTATGGTCTCCACGTTTATTCCCGCGCGCCGCAACAAATTCCCATCCGCTTTGATTGGCTCGGCCATCCGGTCGCTGACGGTGACAAGACCGTGATGTTATGGCTGCTCGGCTCCGTGACGCTGTTGGTCATCAATTTGTGGCTGCGCCTGATTTTTCTGTCGTTTTCAGGTAGCACCGAACGCTGAACTACCCCGTCCGCATTCGCGGCCACCCCTTCACGGAAGGGGAATTTGCTCGCGCATAGGTCAGGGTCAGCGGGATTGGTCTCCGCGCCAGCGATTCCCCTTCCGTGAAGGGGTGGCGGCGCCAGCCGCCGGGGTAGTTCAGCGTTCTTGGCCCGGTTTATTTTTCTGACATTTCTGTTTGACAGTTGTGTCAAACAGGGTAGTCTAACCCCATGACTGATACCGAAATCGCCATTCTCAACGCCGCGCAGACGGTGTTTCTTCGCAACGGACTCGATGCCGCCAGCATGGGCGATATTGCCAGGGAGGCGCGCCTCAGTCGGCCGTCGCTGCATTATTATCACCGCACTAAGGAGGCGCTGTTCCGCGCTATTCTCGCTCGCGCGGTGGGGCGGTTGTTCCCGGAACTTTCCTGCATCGCCAAACGCCGGGAGCCGCTGACGGTGAAGTTGGAGCAAATCCTCGACCTCTATCACCGCGTGTTGCTCGATAATCCGCTGCTGCCGCAATTCATCTTGCATGAGGCGCAGCGCGACCCGCAGGGGTTGTTGGAAATGGTGCGCGGGCAGCGGGACGCGGACGCGTTGTTCGCGTTCCTGCGGCGCGAGTTGGCGCCGAAGGTCAATGCCGCGGTCCCGCCGGAACGCGCGCTGGCGCAGTTTTTCTGCATCGTTTACGCGCTGTTGTTCGCCCCGTTCCTCGCCAAGCCGTTGCTGGATATTCTCGTGTTCGACCACGACCCGGCGCGGTTCCGGTCGTTCGTGCTTGATGAACGCAAGCCGCTGTTGATGACGGCGCTCGCCGCGTTGTTGGCGCCGCGCAAACAATCGCGCAAACGCAAGCAACTACGCCAAAAAATCCGCCGGCAAACCAAACGCCGCTGACTGTCATGAATGTCGTCGCGTCAACTCCGCTGTTAGCCGGTTTGGACCTTGGTTCGACTACGCTGAAATTGGCTATCGTCAGCGGCGACGACCGGCGGCTGGTTTTTTCCCACTATCAGCGGCACCGCGCGGACCTCGCGGCGGCGTTGCGCGAGACGCTGACGCTGGCGGCGGCGCGACTCGGCGCTGACCGTGAACTCAGTCTCGTCGTCACCGGCTCGGCGGGGCTGGGGTTGGCGGAGGCGAGCGGGCTGCCGTTTTTGCAGGAAACCGTCGCCGCCGTCGCGATGGCGCGCCGCTTTCATCCGCAGACGCGCGCGCTGCTCGACATCGGCGGCGAGGACGCGAAGCTCGTGCTGTTCGCGCCGGGGCGCGCGCCGGATATCCGCATGAACGGTAGTTGCGCGGGCGGTACGGGCGCGTTTCTCGACCAGGTCGCCACGCTGCTCGGGGGCGACACCGCCGCGCTGGAAACGCTCGCGCGCGAGTCGCGGCACGAGCAGGTCATCGCCTCGCGCTGCGGCGTGTTCGCGAAGACCGACATCCAGAATTTGCTCAGTCGCGGCGTCGCGCCCGCTGACATTGCCGCCGCCGCGTTCCGGGCGGTCGCGCAACAAATCGTCACCACACTCGCGCGCGGTTGCGACCTGACCACCCCGCTGCTGCTGTGCGGCGGACCGCTGGCGTGGTTGCCGGGCTTGCGCGCGGCGTGCCGGCGGAGCCTGGGCGTCGGCGCGGTGGAGTGTATTTTGCCGGAACACGCCGCGCTCGCGCCGGCGCTCGGTTGCGCGGTCGCTGACGGTCACGCGCGGCGCGTCGTGACCATCGGCGACTTGTTAGGGAAACTGGCGCGGCGGGAAATGTGCGCGCGCAATCTTGCAACCCCGCACCTGCCGCCGTTGTTCACCGACAGCGGCGAGTATGAGCAGTGGCGGCGCGAGCAGGAACGCCACGCGCCGCCGGCGCGCGACCTCGCGGACTTCACCGGCAGCGGCTGCGCGCTGGGCATCGACTCCGGCTCGACCACCACGAAAATCGTCGCGCTCACCGACAGCGGCGAAATTTTGTTCACGCACTACGCGCCCAACCACGGCGACCCGCTGGCCGCCGCGCGTGACGGTCTCGCGCGCTTCCACGCGGCGGCGGCGCGCGCGGGGCGCGGCGAGTTGTCCGTCACCGGCAGCGTCGTCACCGGCTACGGCGAGGACTTGATTCGCGCGGCGTTCAACCTCGGCGCGGGGCTGGTCGAGACCGTCGCGCACTACGAGGCGGCGCGGCGGCTCGCGCCGGACGTGTCGTTCATCCTCGACATCGGCGGGCAGGACATGAAAGCCGTGTTCGTCGAGCACGGCGCGGTCACGCGGCTGGAGTTGAACGAGGCGTGCTCGGCGGGCTGCGGCGCGTTCATGGACGGCTTTGCGCGCGCGCTGAACCTCGGCGCGGCGGAGTTCGCGGCGTTGGCGTGCCGCGCCGCGCGCCCGTGCGACCTCGGCACGCGCTGCACGGTGTTCATGAATTCCAGGGTGCGGCAGGCGTTGCGCGAGAACGCCGCGCCCGCCGACCTCGCCGCCGGCCTGGCCTACGCGGTGGCGAAAAATTGCTTGTACAAAGTGCTCAAGCTCAAACACGCGGACGAACTCGGCCCGCGCGTGGTCGTGCAGGGCGGCGTCATGCGGAATCACGCCGTGGCGCGGGCGCTGGAGCGGTTGTTAGGGAAACCCATCGCCATCGCGCCGCTGCCGGAGCTGATGGGCGCTTACGGCGCGGCGTGGCGCGCGCTGACGGTGACCGCGCCGCCGCGCCCACTGGCGGCACTGACGCTGCCGGTGAACTCGACCGCCGGGGAGCGCGTGTGTCCCGGTTGCGACAATCATTGCCGCGTGACGCTGCGCCGGTTCGCCGGCGGCGGCGCGTTTTGTTCCGGCAACAAGTGCGAGAAAATTTTCACCAACAGCGGCCAGCGGCGGCGGCGCGGCGCGAATTTTTTCCCGCGCAAACTGCAACTGCTGTTCGACCGCGCCGCCGCTGACGGTGAGCGTGACCGTCAGCGACCGAACATCGGCATCCCGCGCGCGCTCGGTTGCTACGAGAATTTTCCGTTCTGGCACACGCTGCTCACCGCCGGCGGGTGCGGCGTCACGCTCTCCGCGCCCTCCACGCCCGCGCTGGCGGAGAGCGGCGCGGCGAGCGTCATGGCGGACAACATTTGTTTCCCCGCCAAGCTCGCGCACGGGCACGTCCGCGATTTGCTCGCGCGCGACGTGGACCGCATCCTGATGCCGTTCGCCGTGCGCGAGCGGGACGGCGCGTACAACTGCCCCATCGTCAGCGGCTACGCCGACGTCATCCGCAGCGCCATCAATCCCGCCGACCGTCACGGCGTGCCGCTGGACGCGCCGGTGCTGACGTTCGGCGATGTCGGGTTGTTGCGAAAATCCTGCCGCGAGTATTTGGTCGGCACGCTCAACGTTAGCGCGAGGATTTTTGCCCGAGCCTTCGCGCAAGCGCTCGCCGCGCAGGATGAATTTGTCAGGGCGACGGCGGAGCACGCGCGCGCCATCGTCGCCGGCAATGACGGTTCGCGCCCGCTGCTGGTGCTCGCGGGGCGGCCGTATCACGCCGACCCGCTGATACAGCACCGCGCCGCCGAGTTGTTGTGCGCGCTCGGCGCCGATGTGGTCAGCGAGGATGTCGCGCGGGGCGGCGCGCCCGCCGCCGGTCGCTGGTCGTATCCCAACCGCTTGCGCCAGGCCGCCGTGTGGGTGGCCGCCGCGCCGCCGCAGGTGCAGTTGGTGCAACTCACGTCGTTCGGTTGCGGGCCGGACGCGTTTCTCACGGACTCGGTCGGCGACCGGTTGCGGCGCGCGGGCAAGAGTCACACGGTTTTGAAGGTGGACGATATGCAAACGCCCGGCGCGTTGCGGTTGCGCGCGCGCTCGCTGATTGAGAGCCTCGCGCGGCGAGTGGCACCGTCAGCGGCGGTGAATTTTTCCTCACCGTCGGCGGATAATAATGGTTCCGCTCCGCTAAGGTCATTGGAAGCCGCGCGTGATTGCGGCTTGGGCAATTCCCCTTCCGCGAAGGGGTGGCCGCGCAGCGGACGGGGTAGTTCAGCGTTAGAGGGGACGCAGCGCAAAACGCTGAACTACCCCGTCGGCGCGCGCCGCCACCCCTTCACGGAAGGGGAATTATACACCGCCGCTGACCGTGACCGCGCGCTGCTGGTGCCGTTTTTCTCCGCGTGCCACTCGCCGTTCATCGCGCCGTTGCTGGAGTTGCTGGGGCACCGCGCCGTCACGCTGCCGCCGCCCGACGCCGCGTCCGCCGAGCGCGGCTTGCGGTTCGCCAACAATGAGGTGTGTTATCCGGCGACGCTGGTGGCGGGCGATTTCATCCGCGCGCTCGAGTCGGGCCGCCACCGGCGCGACCAGGTCGCCCTCGCCATCACGCAGACCGGCGGGCAATGCCGCGCCACCGCTTACGCCGCGCTCATCCGCCGCGCCGTCAGCGCCGCCGGTTTCGCCGACGTGCCGGTGGTCGCCATCGGCACCGCCGCCGGCGCGGTGCGCAACGCGCAGCCCGGTTTTCGCCTGCGTTGGCGCGGGCGCCGCCGGCTCGCCGTCGCCGCGCTGTTTTACGCTGACAGTCTCGCGTCAATGTATCACGCCGCCGCGCCGCGCGAGACCGCGCCCGGCGCCGCCGCGCGGGTGCGCGACCGGTATCTCGCCGACGGGGTGGCGCGGGTGCGGCGACGGGACGCCGCCGCGTTGCCCGCCTTGCTGCGCGCCGCCGCGCGCGAGTTCAACGCCGTCACGCCATCGTCAGCGCCGCGCCCGCGCGTCGGCGTGGTCGGCGAGATTTACGTCAAGCACAACGCCGCCGGCAACCGGCACCTGGTCGAGTGGCTCATCGCGCAAGGCGTGGAGCCGGTCGTGCCGCCGCTGGCGGATTTTTTCCTGCAGGAATTTTTCAACCGCCGCAGCAACCGTGAGCAGCACCTGTCCCGCCTCACCGTCAGCGATTTGCTAGACCCCGCGCTGCGAACAGTGCTGGAGTTGTACCGCGAAAAATTCACCCGCGCCGCCGCCGGGTTTCGTTATCAGCAACCGCTGGAAAATCTCGCTGACGGTCACGCCGCCGCGACGCGCCTCGTCAGCCCCGCCGCGCAATACGGCGAGGGCTGGCTCATCCCCGCCGAGTTGTCCGCCCTCGCCGAACGCGGCATCCACCACGCCGTCAGCGTGCAACCCTTCGGCTGCATCGCCAATCAACTGGTCGCCAAGGGTATTGAGCGCCGTTTGCGCGATTTGTATCCGCGCCTGAATTTGCTGTGCCTGGACTTCGACCCGGGCGTGAGTGAGGTGAATATTTTCAACCGGCTGCATTTCCTCATCCACAGCGCAAGGGAGGAATTGGCGGCGGCGAGTCTTCCCGGCGGGGAAAATTCCAAATGCCAAACTCCAAATGCCAATTAAATCTCAAATCTCAAAATCAAAACTCCAAACTAACGCTGAACTACCCCTTCCGCGAAGGGATGGCCGCGCAAGCAGACGGGGTAGTTCAGCGTTCACCGGGAAAACCACCGCGGCACCGAGCCAATTCCCCACTTGCCTCGGCAGGATGGCTCGCTAACATCATGCCTTTGTCAGAACTAAATTAACCAAACACTGGAGTTTATTATGGGAGCACACACCGTCGTTGCGGAAACATTGGAAGCGAAACCGTTGCAGCCGCTGAAGGTCACACCGCGCCTCGCGGGGACGCCGAAAAATCCGCCGAAATACTCGGTCACCGTCAGTGACCGCGCCGGCCAGCCGGTCACCGTCGCCGACCCGCGCGCCACGCGGGCGCTGGTCGCGCTGATGGACATGCACGCGGTCATGGGCGGCGCGGCCTGTCATTGGGGCGGGCCGGCGGCGCTGGCGGAGGCGTCCGCCGCCATTCACGCGCTCATGTTCAGCGTCAGCGGGCGCGAGTGGTTTGACGCTTATAATTTCGTCAACGACGCGGGGCACGCGGAGAACGGCATCTACGCCGTGCGCGCCAACTACGGCTTCGACGGGCTGACGTTCGACGATTTGAAAAACTTCCGCAGCCTCAAGAGCAAGCTCACCGGCCACGGCGAGTCACACCTCAACCCCGAGGGCGTGTTGTTGAGCAACGGCCCGCTCGGCTCCAGCCTGCCGCAGGCGCAGGGCCTGGCGCTCGCCGACGGTCTGCTGCGGCGCGACCGCGCGACGTTGTGCATCCTCTCCGACGGCGCGGCGATGGAGGGCGAGGCGAAGGAGGCGCTCGCGGCCATCCCCGGCTTGGCGGGCAAAGCGTTGCTGGCGCCGTTCGTGCTCATCATCAGCGACAACGACACCAAGCTCAGCGGCCGCATCACCAAGGATTCGTTCAGCATGACGCCGACGTTTGAGGCGCTGACGACGCTCGGCTGGCACGTCATCAAGGAAGCGCGCGGCAACGACTTGCCCGCCGTGTATCACGCGCTCGAGGACGCATTGTCAGCGGCGCGAAATAATCCTAACAAGCCGGTCGCGCTGTGGTTGAAGACGGTCAAGGGCTACGGCATCAAGGCGACCGAGGAAAACGCCGCCGGCGGTCACGGCTTCCCGCTCGGCAACGCGGACAAGTTGCCCGACTGGATTAACGAAATTTACAGCGGCGCCGCGCCGGAAGAATTTGTCACGTGGGCGCGGGCGTTGCGCCAGCAGTGGCTCGACAAAGAAGCCGCGAAAAAGGCCGCGCCGCCGGTCACCGTCAGCGGGCCGAAAAAGACCAAGATTCAAGAGGGCCTGTCACGCGCGGCGATTCGCGCCGTGCAGGACGGCTACCCCGTGTTCTCAGTGTCAGCGGACCTCGCCGGCTCGACCGGCATCGCCGCGTTCCAAAAAACCTACCCCGACCGCGCGCTCGACGTGGGCATCGCCGAGGCGAACATGGTCAGCACCGCGACCGGCCTGGCGAAACTCGGCCTCATCCCGCTGGTGGACACCTTCGCGCAATTCGGCGTCACCAAGGGCCTGCTGCCGCTGACCATGACCGCCATCTCACAGGCGCCGGTCATCGCGCTGTTCTCGCACACCGGCTTTCAGGACGCCGCCGACGGCGCGTCGCACCAAGCCAGCACGTATTTCGCCGCCGTCAGCCCCATCCCGCGCACCATCGTCATCGCGCTCTCGTGCGCGGGCGAGGCCGAGGCGTACCTCTATCAAGCGATTCAACGCATCGCCGCCGACCGTGAGGCCGGGCGCGACGGCGAATCGGTGGTCTTCTTCCTCGGCCGCGAAAATTATCCGGTGGCCTGGCAGGACAACGCGCGGTACGAATGGGGCCGGGCGCAAGTTTTGCGCGAAGGCACGGACGTGACGCTAGTCACCAACGGCCCGCTAGTCGGCAAAGCCCTCGCCGCCGCCGACCAACTGGCCGCTGACGGAGTGTCGGCGACGGTCATCAACAGCCCCTTCGTCAACCGCATTGACCTGCCCACCATCAGCGCGGCAGTGCGCAAGACCAAGGGCCGCGTCGTCGTCGCCGAGGACCACCAGTTGAACAGCGGCTTCGGCGCGCAATTATTCCACGCGCTCATCAACGCGGGCGTGAGCATCAGCGGGCGGAGCCTCGGCATCCCCGGCGTCTTCGGCCAATCCGCCTACACCGCCGATGAGCTGTACGACAAATACGGCCTCGGCACCGCCGGCTTCGTCAGCGCGGCGCGGGCGTTGTTGTCGAAGAGTGACGTGTAATTCAATGGCAGTTGCCATGCGGTGGGTGGACACGGTCAGCGCGCAGCGCTTTGGAATGCGGCACTCCTGTGCCGCTTTGGTTTTTTCCGTATGCTGTCGAAGAAATCGGCAGGGGACTGCCGCACTCCAAAGCGCTGCGCGCCTCGGCGGCTTTGCGGTTGGAGGGCAAGGTTACGCGAACTTCACCCGTGAAAACACACTCAGCGGCAGACGCTTGTTGAAACGGTCGGTCAGCGCCAACTCCCCGCACTCGCGCTCGCGGGCGGGACCGAAGACGGTCAGCGTCAGCGTGTCGGCCGCCAGTGCGGAAAACCGTTGAAGTGCCAATTGCCCGGTCAGGGTGATTCCTTAAAATAAATTTGACAAATTCTCAATCTCTCCATAAATCATGATGAAGCATGAAAATCCTCCGTTATGTTATCGGCTCACTTGCCGCGTTATTCGCTCTTGCACACCTAATTGCCTTGCTGTCCAAGCTAATCAGTGGTGAAACCGCGGGAGATTATACTGTTACCGTATATATGGCACATCTGGTCGCCATAGCCATTGGACTCATCATCGCCATTCTTTGTTTTCGCAATAAAAGAAAACCGGTTGCCTAAAAACAATAGCCTGTTTGCCAGTTGATTTTACCGGCGAGATAAAATCAACCCGATGGTCTATAATCGCACCCGCGAAAACACACTCAGCGGCAGACGCTTGTTGAAACGGTCAGTCAGCGCCAGCTCCCCGCACTCGCGCTCGCGGGCGGGACCAAAGACCGTCTGCGTCAGCGTGTCCGCCACCAGCGCGGAGAAGCCGTTGGAGTACAAGTTCAACAACAGGAAACTGTCGCGCGGCGCCAGGATTGCGCGGCACGTTTGCAGCAACTCCAAAATATTCTCGTCCAGCTTCCACCGCTGACCGTCAACGCCGTGGCCGTAGGCGGGCGGGTCGAGCAGGATGCCGTGATACACACTGCCGCGCCGCGCCTCGCGTTGCGCGAACTTCAGTGCGTCGTCCACAATCCAGCGGATGTCCGTCAGCCCCGACGCCGTCATGTTCTCCCGCGCCCAGGTCACGACTTGCCGCACCGAGTCCACATGCGTCACCGCTGCCCCCGCCGCGCGCGCCGCCAGTGACGCGCCGCCCGTGTAGGCGAACAAGTTCAGCACCCGCGGCGCGGTCACCGGCAGCGACCGCGTCGTGTCATAAATCCACCGCCAGTTCGGCGCCTGTTCGGGAAACACGCCGACGTGCTTGAACGCGGTCAGCCCCAGCCGCAGGCGCAAATCCAGCCGCTGATACTGGAAGCGCACCGACCACCGCTCGCGCCGCCCGCCGTCCGCGCGCCACGTCCCGCGGTCCTCCCGCCCCGGCTGGCCGAGGCCGACGCCCGCCGTGAACGTCGTGTCCGCCAGCCGCCGCCACTCGTCCGCCGGCAGCGACCGCGCCCACACCGCCTTCGGCTCCGGCCGCCGCAACACGCGGGCGCCGAACCGCTCCAGCTTCTCGCCGCCGCCGCTGTCAATCAATTCGTAATCCGGCCAGTCGCCGGGAGTCAGGATTTTCACGCGCTGATGGTAACACCGCCGGGCCGAAAAGTCAGGCCGCTAATCCGCCCGCCAAATGACGACATCCTTTCGTTACGCTACGAACGCCTGACGGTGCAAGACCGCCGCCAGTTGCAGGCTCGGCTGTTGGAAAACTGTTTGTTATTGAACGAAGCCAGCGACATCAAGGACAGCGTGCTCGACCGTCGCGTGGTGAAGAAAACCGCCGACGCCGGCATGACCGCCACCATCAGCGGCACACTGACCACGAGTAAAAATGACGGTCAGTGGAAAATGATAAAATCAGAAGTCCAATGGGCGGAATTGGTCTCCGGCGAACGGCGGGAAAAACTCGGCCCGCAGACCGTGGTGGCCGGCACGGATGAGTTTGACAAATGGGCAACACAAGTGAGCGATTACGCGGAACGGGCTGGACGCGCTGAAAGACGACACCGCGCGCGCCGCACTGGAAGATGTGCTTGACGAAACCCGACTCGGCAAACGAAGCGCTGACCGTGGTCCGCAGCGGCTGTATATTTTTGACCGCCGCGTTATGAAACGCTCGGCACCGGCGGGATGCGCAGCGCGCGGTCTATGGCACGCTGACAGTAAAAGAACGATCCGGCAAATGGCAAGTCATCCGTAGCGAAGCGGACTGGCAAGCGCTGCGACTAGGCGAGCGTTTCATCAGCGACGGCACGCAAAAATTCGCCGATTTGCCAGCGGTCGTGCTCGGCACCGACGAATTTGACACTTGGGCGATCATGATAGGCGTGAGGGAAAATTTCGGTACGTATGTCTTTGTTTCCACGAACGGACACAAATCATTCGGCTTCGATTACCGCGACGACCAACTGATTGAAAAAAATACGGGACACATATTTTAACGCCTGCCGCCCTAGCCCTGACGCTGACGATAACACACTATATGGCTCCTATCTGTAAATATTGAAAATCAAACTATCGGTGTCCATCTGTGTAAATCTGTGGTTAAATTTTCCGATGCCCGCCGCGCTGGATAAAAAATATTTGTGGCATCCGTTCACGCTGACGGATGCCTGGCTGGCAGCGGATTATGCGCCGACGGTCATTGTCAGCGGGGACGGGTCGTGGTTGTGCGACGACCAGGGGAATAAATATCTCGACGGCAATTCTTCCATTTGGACGAATATTCACGGGCATCGCAACGCCACGGTCAGCGGGGCGATTAGGGCGCAGCTTGACCGGATTGCTCATTCGTCGTTCCTTGGGCTGACCAATGAACTCGCGCCGGTGTTGGGGAAACGGCTGGTCGAACTCGCTGACGATGACCGGCTCACGCGCTGCTTTTTTTCCGACGACGGGGCGACGGCGATTGAGGCGGCGTTGAAAATCACGTATCAGTTTTTCGCGCAGAACGGCGAGCCGCAACGGAAAAAATTCGTGTCACTGTCAGCGGGGTATCACGGGGACACGGTCGGCGCGATGAGCGTCGGGCATAGCAAGTTGTTTCATCATTGTTATAGAAACATGCTGTTCGAGTCGGACGAGGTGCCGGTGCCGTATTGCTACCGCTGCCCGTTCAACCAAGCCGCGCCGCAACGCGCTGACGCGCGCGCTTACGCGCGGTGCGGGCGCGAGTGTATCGCAGCGGTGGAGAAAAAATTCGCCGCTGACGGTGCGCGCGCGGCGGCGTGGGTCGTCGAGCCGCGCGTGCAAGGGGCGGCGGGCTTCATCATGCATCCGGACAATTATCTGGCGGAAACCTGCGCCATCGCGCAACGGCACGGCGCGCTGGTGATTCTCGACGAAGTGATGACCGGCTTCGGACGCACGGGCGCGATATTCGCGTGGCAAAAAGAACAGGTCGCGCCGGATTTGGTTGCGCTGGCGAAGGCGCTCACCGGTGGTTATCTGCCGCTGGCGGTGACGTTGCTGACAGAGAAAATTTTTGACGGTTTTCGCGGCGACGCGACGCGGACATTTTTCCACGGTCACAGTTACACCGGCAACCAACTCGGTTGCGCGGCGGCGCTGGCGACGTTGGATATTTTGCAAAGCGACAATTGCGCCGACCGTCAGCGGCGATTGGCAGCGGCGTTGACAGCGGCGCATGAAAAATTTTGGTCACTGCCAGCGGTCGGCGACGTGCGGCAGGAGGGCTGTATTCTGGCAATCGAATTGGTGAAGGATTTTTCCACGCGCGAGCCGTTTGACCCGTCGCTGCGCGTCGGCGCGCGCGTGTGCGAGGCGGCGAAAAAACACGGCCTGCTCACGCGCCCGGCTGGGCGTGATGTGTTGCTGTTGATGCCGCCGTACACGACGACGCCCGCTGAAGTTGACGTCATGGTCAGCGCGTTGTGCAAGGGGATCGAAGAGGTTGTGAATTAATCCGCAGATTACGCGGATGTGCGCGGATTTTTGGCGAGCATTAATTTGTGGATGGGAATTGATGAATAAAATGTCGGTCATGATGACGTTGTGGCTGTCGTCGCTTATTGAATCACGCCGGTTCTGGCGAGCGGATAATAACAATAAAGAGCGCGTCCCATGATGGCGCGGCGCGGGACAACGCCCCGGTAACGGCTGTCGAAGCTGTTTGCGGAATTGTCGCCCAGCATGAAGTAGCAGTCCGGCGGCACGGTTGTTTCGGTAAGGTACCTGGCATCCGACCGTTGGTCCGGCAGGGTGTAAATGATGTTGCCGTTGCGATTGTACAAAAAGACTTGCGCGCCGTTGATGAATAAATTGCCATCGGAGATTTTAATTTTATCACCCGGCAAACCGGCAATGCGTTGGGCGAAAATATTATCCGGCCATCTGGGAATGTCGCCGGTCTTGAAAATGGCGATGTCGCCGCGCCGAGGCTCGCGAAACCAAAATGAAACGCCGTCCATGATGATATGGTCACCGGCAGCGACCGCCGGTGCCATACTGTTGGTCGGCACAAAGAAACAGCGCAGCCCTCCGGTAAGCCGCAACAATAAAAGTGTCGTGCCGATAAGTGCTGAAAACAGGCATAATCCAATGACGGTTTTTTTCCAAAGCGCTTCGGTTGAACAACGGTGCGGGAACGGGACGGGCAGCGGCGGCGGCGTGGTCATGAGCGAAGTATAATGTCGCTGACCATGCTGTCAACGACCGGTGGTGTCGAGTCATTTGCCATTCACATATCGCGAGGCACCGCTGACGGCGGAGATTAACCTTGGGGAAATTAATTGGGCGACTGTCCGAAAAAGCAAAAACGGTGACTGTCAGCGGCGAAGTTCAGATACTCTGAAATTGCCGAACGCCGGGATTTGGCATTGTTGCAAGACCTTGAAAAAATCGCCGTATTGAATCTCGCCCGCCAGGGTAAAATTAAGCATGAGTGAATTGGAATATTTTGCGGCAAGCTCGCTCAACTTGGACGGCAATTCATTCTGTGTGCATGGCACGTCGTTTAATCGGAGGCCGTCAGGCGTCATGATCACGCTGACGCTGAGCAGTTTGGTGTCGCGCGTCGCTGATGGCTGCGGCCAAGAACGCACACCCACGAGAGTTTTTAACTTTAAGTTGAATTTTCTTAGTTTTAAATCAGAGCGAATAATCACTTCACCGTCAGCGGGGGCATCGGTCACGCGCAATCTCATTTCGTTGAATTTCAAAGATAACGGCTGAAGCTGTGGGATAAAATTGCGGGCGGTGGTGTTAGCTTGACCGCTGACGGTCACATGATTATTCGCGTAAACGAAATTTTGACTGCTAACCTTACAAAAGCGAGGGACACGCAACACGGATGAGCCTCCGTTGGTAAAAGATAATTTTTCGTCATTTTGGACAAAAGCGAGCATGAGCATCAGCGCACCATAGCAAAAGACAACGAGACAGGCGCCAACGACAATCCATATTTTGTATTTTCGGCTCATGCAACAAAGAATAGCCAGCCGCTGATGGTGAGCAAGAAAATGTTAGTCTTCGCTGACGATGAGTTTCACCGTCAGCGTTTTTTGAAATTTGAATTTTATTTATCGCTATGACGCGGCGCTAGAAATTTCATACCGAACTTCGTCCAGTCCCGTGACAAATTCAGATAATTCCGGTCCCAGCCATTGCAAAATGCAGACAATGGATTGATGCACCTTCAGTGCCTCAGTAAAATCCGCCGTGTCACCTTTGAAACAAACCGGTTCGTTATGATTGATGCGGTTGCGAAATTTTCTGATTTGCCCGAGCTTGCGATAGACTTCCTTGCGCCCGCAGTTTGGCGGCAGATTGACAAATGCTTTGATGACCCGTCCTTGCAAAATCCGGTAATGATATTTGGCGAACAAATCCGACCAAAAACCGAATGATTGTTCAGCGATGATTTTTCCCGCCGTTACTGGCACGCCCATACGCTTTAATCTTTTTTCCGCTCGCGTTACCTCGTCTCGTAAAAAGCTGTTGGTTAACGACGAATCCGACATGAATCCATTCTTCTGATTAATAATCCAGTCCGCGTCATGAAAATATACCGTCAGCAAATCATTGAGACGGTTGCGTAATGCCACTTCCACAATGCCAAGCAAGGGATGAAAAGCGCGCGCGATTTTCAGATTGTTTCGGTATAATTTGATGGCGGCGTCCGATTCGCCATGAACGGCTTGCAAATAACGATTAACCCGCATCGCAGAAAAAAATTTTTGGAATTGATTGAAATCCATAGTTTATATTTGACAGTTCTGCCGCGTGAAATATATTCAAAACTGTGATGCTTGGTCAAGCCTCTTGCCTTTTGGGGCAACGTAACCAAGCTATAGCGCAAAACCCGTCGTTAGCGACGGGTTTTTTGTCAGTGTGATTTGCCACATGAATAGTGTTGTTGCTGACGGCTTTTGGGGATTTATATGCGCGGAATTTCATCACAGGCACGGGCACGGGCGTTGGAAAAACTTTGTCACGGCGGCGTGGGTGCGGGAATTGCGGCGGCGCGGAAACGCGGCGCGGGCGTTGAAGCCGATTTCATGTTAGTGTGAATTATATATTCGCGGTGAATTGTCAAGGCGCCGCCATTTGCCGCTGTTGCTGACCTGCGCCATCAGCGACGGGTATTTTAAATTTTGAGATTTATGCGCCGGACGATTTGACAAAGACTTTGAACGGGTACCGCCACGACCTGATAAAACCGGAATCACGGAGAAACAGGATTTACAAGGATTGAAATAGGGAATCGAAAAGGCTTGAATTACAATATGACGAACGCGCACGGCATAAGGCCGATTACCTCCGAGACCCGCGAGCTTGTGACAACTTACCTCACCCGTAAGTGGCAGACCGCCCAAATAATGATTCGCAGCGAAATCATCGACTGCGCCGTAATCGCCGGCTTCATCGCGTTGGACGAATCCGGCGAAAACGTAATCGGACTCGCGACCTATATTATCCGCGGTGATGCCTGTGAAATTGTTTCGCTCAACAGTGAACGCCCACGCACCGGGCTTGGTACTGCTTTGCTTGATAATATAAAGCAGACGGCCATTGCCAACGGTTGTACAATCCTGCGCCTGTTGACCTCGAACGACAACATCAACGCGATAGGCTTTTATCAAAAGCGCGGATTTGACATGGTCGGCTTGAACTTGGGCGCGATAGACCGGGAGCGGGAATCGTTTAAGCCTGACATACCGTATATCGGGCAGAACGGGATACCGCTCCGGCACGAAATAGATTTTGCCATGAGACTGGAGGACTTCTGATGATGGACGTAATTGCTTCCGGCAGGAAGCCGGCGACCTGCGCCGACAGCCGCAGTTGGTAGTTGGAAATGGTGATTTGGAATTTATATGCGCGGAATTTTTATCACGGGGACGGGGACTGGCGTGGGGAAGACTTTTGTCACGGCGGCGTGGACGCGGGAGTTGCGGCGACGCGGGAAGTTGGCGCTGGCGTTGAAGCCGATTTCCTGCGGGGGGCGTGAGGACGCGGAGCAATTCGCCGCTGCCAATGACGGGACGCTGACGTTGAACCAAATTAATCCGGTGCACCTCGCCGCGCCGTTGTCGCCGTATGCGGCGGGTTTGGTGGCGGGCAAAACGTTTGATTTTTGCGCGTTGCGTGACGGCGTTGAGGCGGTGATGACAAAATTTCCCGGACCGTTTTTGGTCGAGGGCGTCGGCGGTTGGCTGGTGCCGCTGACGGTGAATTATTTTGTGCGCGATTGGGCGCGGGAGTTGGCGCTGCCGGTGGCGATTGTCGCGCCGGCGACGCTGGGGATGTTGAACCACACGCTGTTGACGATTGAAAGCGTGCGCGCGTCGGGGTGTGAATTGGCGGGAGTGATTGTGAATCATTATTCTGTTGATGTTGACGACTTGGCGGCGGCGGTGACGAATCCGGCGATTTTGGAGGAGTTGGGACGGACGCCGGTGTTTAATTTTCACACGCCGGAGGATTTGAAAAATATGCCGGAGTGGATGCTTGGGTAACGCAAATTAGAACTCCAGTCACGAAGACGCCAAGGCACGAAGTGTTTTAGTTTATCAAAATCAAAACTTTGCGTCTTTGGGTCTTCGTGACTGGAGTTTTTTAGTCATTGGTGGTTAACTGAACACATGAAACTGAAAAAACTTGGCGGTTCGGATTTGCAAATCACCCCGATTGGGTTCGGGGCTTGGGCGGTGGGAGGCAACGGCTGGGAATTCGGCTGGGGGAAACAGGATGACGGCGAGTCCATCGCGGCGATTCATCGGGCGCTGGAGTTGGGCGTGAACTGGATTGACACGGCGGCGATTTACGGATTCGGGCATTCGGAGAAAGTGGTCGCGCGCGCGTTGCGGTCGTGGCACGGTCAGCGGCCGTACATTTTCACCAAGTGCGGGATGTTCGGCAAGGTGGACGGGTCGGTGGGGTATTGCATCGAGCCGGAGTCCATCATCGGCGAGTGCGAGGCGAGCTTGCGGCGGTTGCGGGCTGACGTGATTGATTTGTACCAGATTCACTGGCCGAGCGACGATATTGGCGAAATCGCGGGCGCGTGGGAGGCGATGAACAAGCTGCGCCAGGACGGCAAGGTGCGCTGGGCCGGCGTGTCGAACTTCAACGTGGCGGAACTCAACGAGGCGCTGACGGTGGGGCCGGTGACATCGTTACAGCCGCCGTACTCGCTCATCAATCGTGACGTGGAGCGGGAGATTTTGCCGCACTGTCAGCGGCACGATATCGGCGTGATTGTGTATTCGCCGATGGGGTCAGGGTTGCTGACGGGGGCGATGTCGCGGGAGCGGATTGCGAAGTTGCCCGCCGACGACTGGCGCGCGCGCAGTCCGGCGTTTCGCGAGCCGGCGCTGACGGTGAACTTGCGTATCGCGGACCGGTTGAAAGAAATCGGGGCGCGGCACGGCTGGTCGGCGGGGCAGGCGGCGATTGCGTGGACGTTGCGGAACCCGGCGGTCACCGGCGCCATCGTCGGCGCGCGCAACGCGGCGCAGGTGGACGGAGTGATGAGCACGATGGATTTGGCGCTAACCGACGGCGAGGCGGCGGAGCTTGAGCGCTAAAATTTAACCGCTATGCACAGTTGCCCTACGAGAGGAGCCTGGCCGTCGCTAGTTCAAAGTGAATTGCTATAGAATTTTTTGATTGGCAAAACTTGCATTTTCACCGGCAACGTCCATCATGCGTGGACTATGGCCAGCGAAAACGTAATCACATTGGACGCGGGGAATTTTGCCGCGAAAGTTTTGCAGACGAAGGGCACCGTCCTGGTGGATTTTTGGGCGGAGTGGTGCGGGCCGTGCAAGATGCTCGCGCCGTTGCTGGACCAGATCGCGGACGCCCATGTCGGCAAGGTGACCATCGGCAAGGTCGATGTGGACAAGGGTCAGGAAATTGCCGCGCAGTACAATGTGCGGGCGATTCCGACCCTGTTGATTTTCGAGGACGGCAAAATCAAGGACCAGATTGTCGGCATGATCTCCAAGGCCAACCTTGAACAAAAACTCGGCCTGGCGGCCTGACGCTGACGGTGACTCCGCCGCCGGCGGCGGTTTATTATGCCAAAGATTGTCATCGGCGTTGGCATCGCTAACTATCCCGTGCATTCGGCGGGCAACACCTGGGCGTTTCTCAACTGGGCGCTGGCGTTCCGCGCCGGCGGCTGGGACGTGTGGCTGGTGGAAAATCTGGCGGCGGAAAAACTCCGGGACGCCGCTGGTCAGCCCGCCGCCCTGGCGCAATCCGCCAACCTCGCCCACTGGCAGCGCACGATGCGCGAGTTCGGGTTTGCCGAATGCCAGACGCTGCTGGTGGACGGTCAATCGCCTGACAGGGAAAAATTGCTGGATTTCGCCGCTGGCAGTGACTTGTTGTTGAATTTGTCCGGCCTGTTGCGCGACCGGGAAATTTTGCGGCGGCCCAGGCGGCGAATTTATGCCGACCTGGATCCCGCGTTCACGCAAATCTGGCAGGAAGTCTATCATGTTGATATGGGACTCGCCGGGCATGACGTGTTTTTCACCGTCGGCCTGCAACTGCCGTCGCCACGCTGTCGCGCGCCGCGCCTCGGCATCGAATGGCGGCCGACGCTGTGGCCGGTCAACCTGGAATATTGGCCGTTCCATCCCGTCGCTGACGGTGACGCCTTCGCCACCGTCACGCACTGGTACGCTTACGGTTCCGTCGAATACCAGGGCGAGTGGTACGATAACAAGGCCGTCGAGTTTGAGCGACTGATTGACTTGCCCGCGCGCACCCGCGCCCGGCTGGAAATCGCCGGCGATTTGCCGCCGGAGCACGAGGATTACCGGCGTTACACTGACAAAGGCTGGCGCTTGTCCGCCGCCGCCACCGTCAGCGGCGCGTGGCGGACTTACCGTGATTTTCTCGCCAGCAGCAAAGGTGAGTTCAGCCCCGCCAAGCACGGCTACGTCCGTTCCCGCTGCGGCTGGTTCGGCGACCGCAGTCCCTGCTGCCTGGCGCTCGGCTGCCCGGTGATTGTGCAGGAAACCGGCTGGAGTGAAGTGTTGCCCGCGGGCGAGGGGCTGCTGCCGTTCACCGACATCGCCAGCGCCGCGCGGGCGCTGGACGCCGTGCTGGCCGACGAAGCCCGCCACCGCCGCGCCGCGCGCCGGATTGCCGAGGAATTTTTTGACGCGAAGAAAGTGGTCGCCCGCCTGCTGGATCGGCTTTGACTTCTAACATGATTTCCCGCCGATTCCTCGGATCACAAAGATGAGTTAACTAGATAACGAGTCATGGTTTTGAGCTTGGAATTTTCCCGTGTTCACCCGTGGTTAAAAAAATCCTTGCACATGTTAGGCTGATTCTATACCGTTTCACCTTGTTATCGGTACCCGCTGACACAGGCCACTAAAAAAACACGGTGGTTAAATCAAAGCGAGAACCCGGTAACCCGCTGAAGATGATAGAGATAGGCCATAGAATCAAAGCATCGCGCTCACGCGCTCACGCGCTCACGCGCTCACGCGCTCACGCGCTCACGCGCTCACGCGCTCACGCGCTCACGCGCTCACGCGCTCAGAGCACGACGCCTGCCCCGACTCTCTAATTTCCCCGCCGAGTTTTGTTCGCTTCATTCCCCATGCGGCAGGACACCGTCCGCTGACCGTGCCCCGCCTCGCCGTCATCCTGAGCAGAGCCGAAGGATCGGCTCGCCCCATTGCCGAGCCAACCCGCCCATTCGCCTCCGCTCAGGGAGCGACCAGGCGTCAATCCTTTATTTTAACCAACCACAAACAACCAACCGAAAGAACCAACATGAACCCCAAACTAACACTAATCAACTGGGCCGTTTTGCTCGGCCTCTGGCCCTGGCTGGCAACCGGCGCGCTGGCGCAAACGGTGACCGTTGACGGCACCAACCGGGTGCCGATCAATCCAAGCACCATCACTACCTCACAGGTTTGGGGTTATGGCGTCATTGTGCGTAACGGCGGGACGATTGCGGGCATTAACGAGTGGACCATCGACACCAGCGGCAGCATCAGTCACGGCCTGTACATTAGTAACACTGGCAACAGTGCCGCTTCTTTCCTGAGTGGCAGCGCGGTGAGCATTAATACCTCCGGCAATGGCGCGTTTGGCCTGATTGCCTATCAGGGGCACATGGTGTTGGACGATGTGCGCATCACCACGAGTGGCACGACCTCCTATGGGGTTTGGGCGCGTGCCGGCGCGCTCATTACCATTGATAACGCCGTCATCCACACCACGGGCGACGTGAATTCTTATGGCATTTTAACCGAGGTGTACAATAGTGGCAGCCGCAATAGCACCGTCAGCGGTTCCAATGTGCGGATTATCACCGAGGGATCGCGAGCCTTTGGCATCGGCGGCAGCGGCCTGGCGGATTTTACCGATATAGAGATTCACACCAGCGGTGGGTTAGCGTACGGAGTGGCGTCATGGAGTGCGGGGGAAGGCGGTATCACCATCCGACACGGCTCCATCACCACCAGCGGGTCAGCGGCTAATCTTGTGGCGGTAGGCGGTGACGGCGATAACGCGGTCTATTTGACGGACATGATCTTGACGGCCACCGGCGAGGATGCAACCGGGATACGGTTTCAAGGCTCCGGAAGTAGCACTGCCATCTTGCAGGATGTGACCATTGCACAAACCCATGAGGCGGTAAAAGCTAGCGACTCCGGGGTCCACACGGCAATCCTCATCAACACCGATTTGACCGGCGACATCACGACTGCCAATGCCGGCGATACGACGGTAAACTTGTACCACAGCGACCTGACCGGCAACGTCATCGGCAGCGATTCATCCACCCTGCAGGTCACCCTCAGTGGCAGCGACAGCACCCTGCTCGGCGACATCGCGCAGAACGATGAAGCTGCCGTCACCGTCATCCTCGACACTGGCGCCACCGGCCAAGGCGGCTACACCGGCGGCAACCTCATCACCGGCGGCGATAGCGTGTGGACTTTCGACAAAAACAGCCACGGTAACTACGGTGAGAACAATGGCGTGTGGAACATCGGCGATTATGAAGTCATCTTCGACAACATGACCCACAGCGGCACCGTCAACATCAATGTCAACAGCGACACCGGCGAAGGCGGTTCCATCACCATCACCGGCACCGCTGACGGTGACGGCATAGTTCACCTCGACACCACCGGCGATGGCAAGGCCGACCCGAATAAAATCCTCCCCGGCATCGTCAGCGGCGACGGCACGGAAAATTGGCAGTGGGATCCGATTGACTGGGGCATTGACCAACTTATCAAAGACGGTGACCACTTCATCAAGAACGGCACCAGCCCCGCCGGCGCGGTATTGAACAGCAGCGCAGCGATCCAACAAGCCATGTGGTTCGCGCAGCAAAACAGTTTGCTCAAGCGCATGGGTGAGTTGCGCTATGGAGCGCGGGCGTCTCGCCCGCCAGCGGGCGGGACGCCCGCGCTCCATAACCTCATCGACAACATCTGGATAAGAAGCTACGGCCAACAGCTAAACGTCGGCAGCCAAGTAGCAGGCAAAGCCTACGAACAACTCATCTACGGCGTCGATCTCGGCACGGATCACAAGTTCACCATCAGTGCTGACAGTGACCTATACTTGGGCGTCTATGCCGGCTATGGTCGCAGTGATATAGACTACCGCACTCCCGGTGCTGACGGTGAACTCAACTCCTACTACGGCGGCCTCTACGCCACCTGGCTCCACTCCAGCGGCTTCTACATCGATGCCACCTTCAAAGCTGCCAGTGTCGATAACGACCTAAAAGCCCCCTACGGCAACACTCAACTCAAAGCCAGCTACAGCGACGTGAACCTCGGCGGCAGCCTCGAAATCGGTAATAAGTTTACCTTCACCGATGGTTGGTTTGTGGAACCTCAGTTCCAAGTCAACTACCTCCGCATCCTCGCCGAGAACTACACCGCCGGCCCGATGAGCATCAGCGCCCAAGACCTCGACGCCCTGCAACTCCGCCTCGGTAGCATATTCGGCAGAACCATCAACCTCACCAACAGCGGCGCGTTACAACCCTATATCAAGATCAGCGGCGTCGAAACCATCAGCAGCGGCGGCGTCATCAGAAACGGTTATCAATCCACCCGCGCCAACACTGACGGTGCCAGAGCCGAACTCGGTGGCGGTATCATCTGGCAACTCGACGCTGACAATCAACTCCACCTCGACTACGAAGCCTCCTTCGGCGACAAGTATGACAAACCTTGGGGACTGTCAGCGGGCTACCGGCACCAGTTCTAATTGTTACAGAGAGACCATGGAGTTCATGGAGAGCTAATCCAAAAAACGCTCTCCATGATCTCCCGGTAAAAAATCCTAACCCTTGGCGTTAAGCCGCTGGTCGGCGCTGGAGCGTGATGCTTTTCAGCCGGGCGTCGGTGGTCTCGCTGACGCTCATGATCAGCGGGTCGTTGGCGAAATGGTGATGCACGGTGCGGCGGTCAAAGGAATTCATCGGCGGCAGCGTCACCGCCTCGCCGGTGGCCAGGACTTGCGCCGCGAGCGCGGTGATTTTTTTCAGCAAATCGGCCTGCTGACACTCGCGGTAATGCTCGACGTCCACGGTCACCCGCTGCGGCTCGTCTTCCTCGTTGGCCAGGATGCGGTTCAGCAGGTATTGCAAATCGTCCAGCGTCCGACCGTTCTTGCCGATCAGGCGACCGGGTTCGCCGGTGAAGATGTGCAGGGTCAGGCCGGTCGGGTGCTGTTCCTCGCGCACCTCAAACACAAAGCCGAGATGCCCCAGAATCAGTTCCAGCGTTTCCTTTGGCGAATAACCCGATGCCATAACTCAATGCCTGTCACCGTCAGCGCTTGTGCAGCCGCTTTTTGCGCGCCTGGGCCTGGGCTTTCATGGCTTCCAGCGTGGGCGCGACCTGTTTCAAATTGTAACGCATCTGGATAATGGAGAGAATATTTTGCGCCGTCCAGTACAGAGACAAGGCCGAGCTGAAATTGTAGCAGAACAACAGGAAAAACAGCGGCATGAAGCGCATCATTTTCACCATCGGATTGTCCACGCCCTGCGGCTGCGGGGTGATGCGCATGGAGAGATACATCGTCGCGGTCATGATCAGCGGCATCGGGTTCAGCGGCAGCGAGAAGGCGCCGCCCAGCGCGAGGCGGAACACGGTGTCCGGCTGCGACAGGTCTTTGATCCATAGGAAATGCTCGTGCCGCAGTTCGATGGAGCTTTGCAGCATCCCGTAGAAGCCGATGAAAATCGGGAACTGAATCAGCATTGGCAGGCAGCCGCCGACCGGGTTGACGCCGTATTCCTTGTAAATTTTCAACATCTCCGGGTTGAGTTTTTCCGGCTGGCCCTTGAATTTTTCCTGCATTTCCTTCATCAGCGGCGCGACCGCCTGCATCCGTTTCATGGAGCGGTTGGCGGCGGACTGCGGCCACCACAGAATCGCGCGCAGGATGATGGTCACGCAGACAATCGCCACGCCGTAGTTGGGCACAAAATCGTGGATGCAATTCATCAGCCACAGCAGCGCGCGGCTGATGATGCCGAACCAGCCGAATTCCATGACGCGGGCCTGGTCGTCCGGCAGCAGTTGCAGGCGGGAGTTTTCCTTCGGGCCGGCGTACAGCGAGAATTGTTGCGCCACGCTGGTGTTGGGATTGACGGTCAGGCCGCTGATGGCGAGGTCGCCGACAATGCCCGTCGGCACGGCGGTGTTGGGTTCGGCGCGGAGTTCGGGGAAGTACTGGCGCGCGCCGGTCACCTGCCGGGCGTCGAACCCGTGGCAGTCAACAATCATGGCGAAGAACTGCGACTTCATCGTTGCCCAGCGAATCGCGGCATCGCCGCTGTCTATCAACTGTTTGCCCGACCACAGTTTGAAGCCCAGCGGCGCGAAGTCGCTGAATTGCCCGAGCTGCCCGCCGCCGTAACTGCCGGCGGTGGTGTACCAGGACAGCGTGACGTAGCGATCTTCCGCCGTGCCGTTCTCCGGGCGCAACGCGGTGACCGTGCCGAGGCTAAGCCGGTACGGCGGCAACACCTTGATTTCCGCCGTGGCGTTGGTGACGGTTTGCTCCAGGGCCAGGCTGTAGTCGTCGCTGATGGTGAACTTGCGCGTCAGCGTGATGCCCGGCTGCAACTCGCGGGTGAAGGTCACGCTGACGGCGTCATGGTCGGCGACCTGGTAGCCGATCAGGTTGGCGTTGGCCGTCCAGCCCGCGATGTTGAACACCGGCAGCGGCGCGGCGCGGTTGAGCACCACCGGCTGGTCGCCGGTCAACCGGTGCTTTTTCAACTCGACGCGCTTGATGCCGCCGCCGTGGGTGGTGGCGATGACGCGGAAAAAATCATTCTCCAGCGTGAGCAACTGTTCCGGGGCGAGATTGCTTTCCGGCAACAGCGTTTCCGCCGCGGGTTCCAGTCGCGCATCGGCGGGTTTGGCGGGCGTGAGCGGCGGCCGGTGGGTGGGGGTGGGCGCCGGCGCTGCCGGTGACTCTGGCGCTGACGGCGCGGGTTGCGCCTGCGCGGCTGACTGCTGGGCGAGCCGCGCCTGCTGGTTTTGCTTGGCGTAATACAGGTTGGCGCCAAACAGGACGACGCAGACGCTGACGACGATGACGGTGGTTTTGTCCATGATGAAATTTAAGATTTAAGATTTAAGATTTTTAAATTTTGCGCCGCCGGCGTAGTGGTTATTATTCCGCCGCAAGCGCAGTTGTGAAAAATTTTAAATGTTGCGGGCACGGGATCGTGCCCGCAGCCGCCCCACGGATGGCAACGCAACAGCCGCCTCACCGTCAGCGCCAGTCCGCGCGCCGCGCCGTGCCGCGCCAATGCCTCGACGGCGTACTCCGAGCACGTCGGCGTGTAGCGGCAGCACGCCGGCGCGCCGCTGACGATGAGCTTCAGCGGCGACAGCGCGACCTGATAAAAACGCACGATAAAAATCAACCAATGCCTCATGCTGTCGTCTCCAGTCCCGCCCGCGCATACAGGGCGAGCATTTCGTTTTGTAATTCCGCGAAGGTCGCGTCCGCCGCGCCGCGCCGCGCAATCCACACCGACCACAAATCCACCGTCAGCGCATGTTGGTGGTGACGGTAAATCTCGCGCAACCGGCGCTTGATTTGGTTGCGCCGCACCGCGTTGCCGCAAGCCTTCGGGACGATAAATCCCGCCTGGCGCTCACGGTCAGCGGCCCGGAGAAAATTCAACGCCAGATGCCGGCTGGCCACGCGCCGCCCCTGCCGCCGCACCGCCTCAAAATCGTTCCGGTGGCGGAGAATCCTGGCGCGCGGCAGCGAGGCGTCGGGCATGGTTATTGTTTCTTGGCGGCCGCCTTGGCTTTGCGCGCGGGTTGCTTGGCCGCCTTGACCTTCGGCGTCGCGTGCTGCTGCTTGTGGCGGGTGAACTTTTGCTTCGTCTTCTTCGGCACCAGGCGCTTGCGGCCCTTGGCGCGACGGCGGGCCAGAGTGGCGCGGCCGTTCTTGGTGCGGGTGCGGGACAGGAACCCGAGTTTGCGTTTCCGGCGGCGGGTCGAGGGTCGGTAGGTAGGTTGCATAAATTAATCCTTGTTCAATTTTCCAATTGGAACGGTAGAGATTATCAGCCTGGTTTTTCAAGTCAAGCCGCTGACCGTGGAGTTTTATAATTTTTCCGGTTCATCCGCCGGCGCGAACCAGTGCCGTTTGACGGCGGCTTGACCGATTCTTAACCGCAGAGACGCGGAGACGCGGAGATTTTTTAGTTAAACCTCTGCGTCTCCGTGTCTCTGCGTTGAAGGTGTTTTTTTACGATGAGATCGTCAGCGGTGCCGGTTGCCGCCGCCGCGATTGGCCGGGGCGGGGCGGGGCGCTGACGCCGGCGACTGGCGTTGGGGCGACGGTTGGGCGGATTGATGCTGGCGGGGCGGCGGGGACTGACGCCCCTGCTGTTGCGCGGGCGCGGGGCGGGATGACGATGAAGCCGGCCGGCTGGCCGGCGCGGTTGCCGGAGCCGGGCGCAAGGCGGGCCGACGGTCAGCGGCGGCGGACGCGGCCGGTTGCGTTGTCGGCCGGGAAGGGGCGGGCCGCGGGTTGGTCGGCACCGGTACCGATATGGACGGCATGGGCTGGCGGTTGGCGGGTATATTGGCGGGAGTGCGCGGCGGCGCCGGGAACGCGGGGCGCGGCCGGTTGGCGCTCGGCGGATTGGCCGGCAAGGGCTGCGGGCGCGCCGGGGCTGGCGCGATGGCCGGCGGGCGCGGGGTTGGCGGACGTGGCGCGGGCGGATGCGGAGTCGGCGGACGCGGGGCCGGCGGGCGCGGCGCGGGCAGCGGCGGCGGGTAATGGTGGCGATGGTGACGCGGCCCGCTCGGCCAGAAGGCGGTGCGCCAGAACGGATCGTAGTAGTAGCCGGTGCTGAACCAG
Organism: Verrucomicrobiales bacterium; assembly: GCA_031265105.1. Lineage (GTDB taxonomy): Bacteria > Verrucomicrobiota > Verrucomicrobiia > Methylacidiphilales > JAAUTS01 > JAIRPN01. The sequence goes on along the minus strand of JAISDC010000267.1, from coordinate 4,534 downwards.
ATGCTCCAGGTGGGCGTGGTGTCGTAATAATATGCCGGCTCGGTGTACACGGTGCCGGGCTGGGAGGTGACGGTGGTGACGCTTTCGGTGACGGTGGTGGTGTCGCTGACGTTGGCGATGACGTCGCCGCCGGTGGAGCCGCTGAGGGTGAGGCTGGCGTTGGTGCCGCTGCCGCTGCCGGTCGGGGTGGCGGTGGCGGCGCTGAGGCTGGCGTACGCCTCGCGGTCGGCCAGGCGCTGACGGTAATCGTCGATGCCGGCGAGGGTGTTGTCGAAGCGCGCGCTGAGCCGCTGGTATTTGGTGAATTGCTCCTTGAGAGCGCTGGTTTCGCTGATTTGTCCGGGCGTCAGCGCGTTGATGAGCGGTTCGATGCGGGGGTAGGTTTCCTGGAAATCGGCCAGGTCCTGCTTGAGGGTGTCGGCCTTGGCGGTCAGCGCGTCGAAATCGATTTCGCTGGCGCGGCTGGCCAGGTACGCGGCGGTCAGGTTGGCGCGCAGATCGGCGATATGGCCGTCGGCCCGGACTTGCAGGGCGCGCAGGTCGGCGACGAATTTCGCGCACTCGGCGGTCAGGTCGGCGGGCGCCGGCGCGGGTGCCGCCGCGGCGCTGCCGGTGACCAGCGGGCGCAGCAGGTTGACGCGCTGCGCCTCGACGGTTTTCAGCGCGGTGGCCTGCTGGCTGGCGCCGGCCAGGTAAAGCAAGCCGCCGCCGCTGATGACCACCGCGCCCGCGAGCGCGCCGCAGGCCAGGCCGAAGCCGAAGGGGTGGCGGGTGTTCCAAGGGCGCTGACCGGCGGGAGTGGGATTGGCTTCCATAATGCAGTTACCGTGTTAAGCGGCTGCCATTACAAACAACCGCCCGCCCGAAAGGTTACAGCCCGGCCGGCGGGAAGCAATCAAATGCGGCGGCGCGCGGGGAGCGGCGGTTTTTTTTACAGGGAGATCATGGAGATCATGAAGTTTTTTTTAAAAGCGAATAATCTCAATGTTCTCCATGATCTCCCTGTTAAAAAAATTCAGACTGACGCGCTACCGGTGGTTAAAGCCTCTTTGCGTCTCCGCGTCTTTGCGTTAAGGTAGCTCAATGTCCCCGGAAAAAATCACCGTGCTCGGCGCCGGGCTGGCCGGCGCGGAGGCGGCCTGGCAGATCGCGCGGCGCGGGGTCGGCGCGCGCCTGGTTGAAATGCGGCCGCTGACGCTGACGCCGGCGCACCGGACGGGAAATTTCGCCGAGCTGGTGTGCAGCAACTCGTTCGGCTCGGCGCTGCCCGACCGCGCGGCGGGGCAACTCCAGTGGGAACTGGAACAACTCGACTCGCTGATCCTCGCGGCGGCGCGGGCCACCGCGGTGCCGGCCGGCGGGGCGCTGGCGGTGGACCGCGAGCAATTCGCGCTGACGGTGACGGAAAAATTGTCGGCGCACCCGCTGGTGGAAATTGTACGCGCGGAGGCGCGCGAATTGCCCGCCGGCGGAGTGGTTGTCGTGGCGTCGGGGCCGCTGACCGGCGCGGCACTGTCAGCGTCCATCGCGGCGGCGACCGGGGAGCGGCACTTGTACTTTTACGACGCGCTGGCGCCCATCGTCAGCGGCGAGTCGGTGGATTTGGACCTCGCCTGGCGGGCGTCGCGTTACGGCGCCGCCGACGGTGACGGCGATTATTTGAACTGCCCGCTGAACGATGCCGAATACAACGCTTTTGTGGACGCGCTGACCGCGGCGGAAACCATCGAATTGCGCGACTTTGAAAAAAACGACGCGCGGTTTTTCGAGGGCTGCCTGCCGATCGAGGTGCTGGCCGCGCGCGGCCGCGACGCGCTGGCGTTCGGCCCGCTGTCGCCGAAGGGCCTGGACGACCCGCGCACCGGACGCTGGCCGCGCGCGGTGGCGCAGTTGCGGCAGGACAACGCGGCGGCGACGCTGTACAACCTGGTCGGCTTCCAGACCAACCTGAAATGGGGCGAGCAGGAGCGGGTGCTGCGGATGATTCCGGGCTTGCAACGCGCCGAGTTCGTGCGGCTCGGGCAGATGCACCGCAACACCTTCATCAACGCGCCGCTGCTGCTGACGCCCGGGTTGGAGCTAAAAACCCGCCCGGGCCTGTTCTTCGGCGGCCAGCTCACCGGCGCCGAGGGCTACCTGGGCAATGTCGCGACCGGCCTGCTGGCGGGCGTCAACGCCGTGCGGCGCCTGCGCGGCGAGCCGTTGCTGACCCTGCCGGCGACCACGATGTCAGGCGCGTTGTGCCACTACCTCACCCACGCGGACAGCGCCGCCTTCCAGCCGATGAAGGCGAACTTCGGCCTGCTCCCGCCGCTGCCGGTGACCATCCGCGGCAAGCGGGCGCGTTACGCGGCGTATGCCAGCCGCGCGCGGGAGGATTTTGAATCCGCTAATGGACACGAATAACAAGCATCGTATTATTGCGGCGCTATTGGTTGGGTTCTGTTCTTTCATGTTGTCTTCAAAAAATAAATTATGCTTCGCCAAAGCCCAGCTAACCGTTGATGAAAATGTCTTTGTTACAAGCTCGCAGTATGGCAAGTCGGAATTGAAATGGGACGCGGTGCAAAAACTGTCGCGGACGAAATGGGCGGTATTGTGTTAGGGTCTTGCCTAGCTCAGCGTGGTAAAAACCGCTAGAAGCAAGGCTGACGGTGACGATTCCCATTCGGCAATTTTGGTTCTATCCCGTGAGCAGTGGAATCAGGCCGATGCCCCGCCGGGGCAGGAGGGTGGCGGATTATGGCGGTTCAATAACCAGCAAACCAACGTGACGATGAATATGATGAAACTGACGCCGCCAATGACAAGGCCGACAACGGTGGAAATGAGAACCCCGCTGATGGCGGCGGACAGGCCGTTCATATTGGCAACACCCGATTGTTCCAAGCTGCCAAACGCCTGCATCATGCCAATAACCGTGCCGGTCATCCCGAGCATTGGCGCGATGATGGTAATAATGCCGCTGGTGATGAGGGTCTTTTTGGGCATGGGTTTAACCTAACGAGAGACCGGTTGAAACACAATGATTTTTACCCCGGACATTTTCGTTCGCTAATGGCGCGCGCGGATGATGCCGCGCATGTGGGCGGGATTTCTGGCGCAGTGAAACACGGCGACAATCAAAATTTCCCGCTCGCCTTCCTTGAAAAACGCCACGTAAGGGAACCGTTGCAGCAGGATTTTTTTAACCGCGTCGAAAATAAAACGGTAATTTTTGTGATACGCGGCGATGCGTTGTTTGGCGTCCTTCATGCTGAGCACAAAATCTTTGCCCAGCCCCCATTGTTTGACTTCATAATACTGATAAGCATCCTTGACATCCTGCCGTGCGCCGGGATGAAAAATCACGGGTTTGACCATAATCAGTTCAGAAATCAGCCCAAAATTTCTTTTTCCAATTCTTCCCATGTAACCGCGCCGACGGGATTTTTCTCATACTCAGCCAGACGGCGGCGGACTTCGTCAATCTGCCACTGCGGGATGGGGATGTCGGCTTGGTTGTCCCACGGTTCTTCGACCGATTGAGGGTGTCCGTTGACGGGCAAGGTTTTTGATTTGGCAACGTTAATCATGAGCAAACTATAACGCTGGCGCCGCTGCCATACCAATATTTTTTGTCCGTGAATGTCAGTGGGTGTTCACGAATGTAACACCAATTGAGGTTTTTGAGGGGTAGATTCGTTTGGCGCCGCTGCCGGTGACCATCCGCGGCAAGCGGGCGCGTTACGCGGCGTATGCCAGCCGCGCGCGGGAGGATTTTCACAGCGCCTTCAACGCGGAGGCGCGGAGAACGCGGAGTTTAGCTACAGTTTTTTAACCACCGATGGACACGGATGAACACGGATTATTTTTTTGGATTTTTTTATCCGTGTTTATCAGTGTCCATCCGTGGTTAAAAAAAATAAAAAAAACCTTGCGCCAGGCAGACTGATTCCATATCGTCCCATCCCGTTATCGGGAATAAATAGATGCTATCTACTACATGCTATCTACTAACTACCGATAACCCGCTGAAGATGAGAGAGATAAGTCATAACGTAAGTGAAACGCGCTCACGCGCTCACGCGCTCACGCGCTCACGCGCTCACGCGCTCACGCGCTCACGCGCTCACGCGGCTTGAGTTAATTTCCCGGCAGAATTTTACCCTTTTCATTCCCCATCCGGCTCGTCCCCTCCGTCAGGGATGGGGCCATTACGCCAATAAACCGGGCTTTTACCCCTTTGCAAAGACCTTTTGCATCATTGCAAACGTCTTTTACATCGTTGCAAAGACCTTTTGCGCTGTTGCAAAAGCCTTTTACATCGTTGCAGAAGTCTTTTGCATCATTGCAAAGACCTTTTACATCGTTGCAAACGTCTTTTGCATGATTGCAGAAGCCTTTTGCATTGCTGCAAAGACCTTTTGCAACCGTGTAAAAGCCCTTTGCAACCCCGTTTTTCCGTCAATTAACCCCAAACTAGAAAGTATCCTATGAGCACTGACTTTATCAACCCGTTGCGCCGCAACTATTTGCCCGCTGACGAAGACCA
>JAISDC010000224.1 GCA_031265105.1 Verrucomicrobiales bacterium | reverse complement strand
TTGGCGATGTAGGCTTTGGCGCCGAGGACAATGATGTCGCCGGGGATGCCGACGGGGTTGCCTTTCAAAAAGCCGAGGAGTTGGATGTTCCAGATTTGGGAGTCGTCTTCGGGCAACGGGTGCGGGTCGCGCCAGGGGCTGTGCAAAACGGTGTATTCTTTGTCCCAGGCGCCGGTGCCGTGGTCGATTCGCAAGGTGAACCACTCGAATTCGCCTTTCACGAAGCTGACGGTGAGCTGGTTGTTTTCGATGTAGGCTTTGAATTCGGGTTTGCCGATGGTTTGGTGTTTGGGCAAGGGGTTCAGGCGTAGGGCGTCTTTGACATCGGCGGTGGGGTTGGCTTGCAGGAGTTGATCGGCGAGTTGGATGGCGTAGGTTAACGCGCCGCCGGTGCTGGTTTCGTTGTTGGCGAGGTTGAGTCTGGCGGTGAAGGGGCGGATGAGGAGTTCTGTACTGATGGGATTCCAGGCGGCCTGGTTTTTGTTGGCGATGCGTTCGTGATAGACATCGAAGGCGTTGGCGGCGTATTCGCGGGTGTGTTCGTAAACGAGGGTGGAGAAGGAGAGTTGCTGGATGAGGTCAGGGTCGAGTTTGTAGATGTTGGAGAAGCGGGGCAACTCGGTCTTGAAGTTGAGGAGCCAGAGGAAGGCTTGCTCTTCGTTGGCTGGCAGGTAGTTACGACGGGTGGGGGCGATGAATTGGGTGCTCATATGGTTTTCTGGTTAAGGTTAAAGGTAGGTTTTTGCGGGGTTGCAAAGGTCTTTTACGGGGTTGTAAAAGGCTTTTACGCGGTTGTAAAAGACGTTTACGGAGTTGTAAAAGACCTTTACGGGGCTGTAAAAGGCTTTTACGAGGCGGTAAAAGACCTTTACAAGGATGTAAAAGACGTTTACGGGGCCGTAAAAGACCTTTACAAGGTTGTAAAAGGCTTTTACGAGGCGGTAAAAGACCTTTACGGAGTTGTAAAAGGCTTTTACAACCGCGTAAAAGACCTTTACAAAGGGGTGTTCAGCCCATTTTCGGCTGCTGTTGACGACCACATCGGGAATGAAGTGGTTAAAATTCTGCCGGGAAACTAGAAAGTCGGGGTGAGCGCGTGAGCGCGTGAGCGCGTGAGCGCGTGAGCGCGTGAGCGCGTGAGCGCGTGAGCGCGTGAGCGCGGTGTATTTAGTTTATGGCCTATGTCAATCATCTTCAAGGAGTTATCGGTTTTTCACTGAGGCTTAACCATCGATATTTTCCAGTGGTCAGTATCAGCGGGTACCGATAACGGGATGAAAAATTATATGAACATTCGGATCTGTGCAAGTGTTTTTTTATTTTTTTCAACCACAGATTGACACAGATGAACACGGATTATTTTTTGTTTTTTTATCAGTGTTCATCAGTGTCCATCTGTGGTTAAACCTCAGACTTTCTCCGCGCCTCGGCGGTGCGCTTGTCCCGGTATTGCGAATTTGACCCCGCCACCGGATTCGTTTATATTGCCAACATGATGTGGAAAGGCGCGCTGGTGTTGTTTGGCTGCGGTTTGGCCACGGCGGTTTGCGCCGAGGATCCGCCGGCCCAGACGCCGCCGGCGCCGTCATTGGATTTACCTGCGCTGGAACAGCCTGGTAAAAATAAAAACACGTTGCCGGAAAAAATCTCCCTGCCCGGCGGTTATGACGCGATGTTGCCTGACGCCGTGCCCTCCCGGCCGCGAACCACGAGCACCGGCACCGCCAAGGACAAGGATTGGTTGGTCAACGGGCTGTCGGCATGGCAAAAGAAGCAGACCGAGGAACAAAACATCCTCAAGCAAAAACAACAGGAAGCCGGCGAACAATGGTACCAGCAGGAACTGGGGCGTCGGCAAAAACAACTGACCGGCGCCATCACCGTCAACCCGCTGGACCATTCCAAGTTGACACTTACCGGCTCCAACCCCGATGCCGCCGCGCCAGCCGAATTTTCCAGGCAACTGAGCAACCTGCCCGCCGGCCGCCTGAGCCTTTCCGGCTCCAATTCCTCACAAAACATCACGGTCAATCTGTCCGGCCTGCCCGAATTCACGTCGGCCAACGGCACCCCGTCCCGTGATGCCGACACTGCCGCCGGGCCGGCGAGCGGCAGTTATCATTCCCCGCAACCTTATAATAATTCACTACCCGGCCTCGGCGGCCAGCGGCAATGGAGTGGCAGCAACAGCGCCGCCTGGCAAAAAAACGCGCCGGCAGCCGGCGGAGCGCTGCCCCATCCGACCCCCCAGTCTCCCGCGGTCCGTGCCCTGCCGCAAGCGCCCACGCTGTCCGTGAACGCGACGCCTTATCCGCCAGCGGCAAGTCAGGCGCAAAATGGCAATCCGTTCACCTCCGCGCAGGCCGCCAACCTGTTGAAACAACTGGACAGCGCCAAAAACAATCCCGCCAACCCGAATCGCCCGAACATCAAAGATTTGCACAACGGCATTCCCAACCCCGCGGACATGCGGCGGTTTTAACCACGGATTTATCCTGTCGTCATCCCCGGCGCGGTTGAGGAATCGGCATGACGGGCGACGTAGGATTAAGCGCTAACCGTCCGCCCGGTTTCACGCATCAGCCGGGTAATAAATCCGATGAGGTCGCGCCGCCGCTCATCGTCAGCGAATTCCTCCACCCGGAACGGCAGCCGTGCCGACCAGTTGCTGTCCGCCACCGGCCCCGGTGCGTTGAAACGAATGTCCAGGCCGAACAAATCGGTGACCATCAGCACCGCCAGCCAGGAACGGGCGGCCAGCAGACGTCGGCACAACCCCTCGCGCACCGCCGGTTCAAAGTCCGCCAGCAGCGTCCGGTCGTCCAGGCGGCAGAACCGCTGCGTCCGGTACAACTCCCAACTGGCATACGTGCCTTTTTGTATCAATTCATTGTCAGCGCCGGGCGTTCCGGCCGCTGCCCGCGCCGCCCGGTACTCGCGCCACCACGCCGCCCACTGGCCGGCCATCGTCGCGTGGTCGTGCGTCGCCAGCGTCGCCACTGTCAGCGGCGGGTATTCCTCCGGCGGCAAATATTCCCGACTCGCCGCGTCCCGCTCGAACAACGGAATCTTGAACCCGCTGACGTTGAGCGCCGCCAGCGACGGCCGCACATATCCCGGCACCACGCCCAAATCCTCGCCAACCATGACGCTGTCACCAGCGGCGGCTTGCAGCATTTTTATCAACTCCTCGCCGTGCGCGCGGTTCGCTGTCCGTGACGCCTCGGTGTCGTCATCGTTGGGGAAAAATCGCGGCAGCGCCCCGGCCCGCGTCTGCGCCGCGCCGGCCGTCAGCGCCGCGTAGGCGGCATTCTCCTCCGGCCGCCACGGGAACGCGTAGCAGCGGTAGAAGCCGAGGATGTGATCCACGCGGAACAGCTTGAACAACCGCGCCGTCAGCGCCACGCGCCGCCGCCACCACGCATAGCCGTCCCGCCGCATGAACTCCCAATCGTACAGCGGCAGCCCCCAGTTCTGGCCCCATTGTTTCGTGAACTCGTCCGGTTGGAAACACGGCTCCGGCGGCGCGCCGCCGCTCCAGCGCAAATCGAAATTCTCCCGCGCCGCCCACACGTCCGCGCTGTGCCGGCTCACGCCGAACGGCAGGTCGCCCATCAGCGCCACGCCGCGCCGCTGACCGTGCGCGCTCGCCGCGTCCCACTGCGTGAACAACAACCACTGGACGAACGCGAAGAATTTTTCCGCGCGCGCGAATTTTTTTTGCGCCGCCGCCGACCGTGACGCCAGCCACGCGCCCGCCGCTGCCGGTGAGCGGTGTTCCGCGCGCCAGCGTTCCCACATCGGCGCGCCGCCGTTCAACTCCATCAGCGCGCGGAAGCGGCAGTAATCCGCCAGCCACGCGCGCTCGTCGGCCACGAACCGCGCGAATTGCGCCCGCTGACCGTCGGCGTTCCTGCCGCGGGACTTGGTAAAATTCGCGAACGCGCGGCGGCACAACTCCAGTTTCAATTGCTTCACCGCGCGATACTGCACCGGCCCGGACCGCAATTTTTCAACCATCGTCAGCGGGCAGCACTCGTCGAGAATTTTTTGCGTCAGCCCGGGCACCGCCGACGGTGACACCGTCAGCGTGGTGATGTCCAACGCCGCGCTGCTGATGGCATTGTACGGGCTGTTGTCGTCGCTGGTCTCGTTGACCGGCAGGATTTGCAGCACCGAGAAACCGGTGTGCGCGCACCAGTCAATCATCGCCGTCAGCGCCCCGGTGTCGCCGACCCCCAAATCATCCCGCGACCGCAAGGCAAACACCGGCGTCAACACCCCGGCGCGACGTTGTTCCGTGGAAATTTTCACCGGCGAATCTTCGCCGCTGACCGTGCCGGCGTCAAGGCCGCTGACTCATATACTAACTAGCGTATCCGCAGATTACGCGGATTTTCGCGGATAAAATTATTAAAAAAACTCCGCGTCTTTGATTCGCTTCGTTAGTGTCGTTAGAGCGGGCGCGTAATAGCCAGCTAAGGTGTTGCGCCTCTGCGGTTAAAAAAAAACGAAAAAAAACCTTGCGCAAGTCAGCATGATTCCATATCGTCCCATCCCGTTATCGGGAAAAACCAATGCTACCTACTACATGCTATCTACTAACTACCAAGAAAGCCCAGTAGCCTAAGCCAAAGTAACACCCCGCTAACCCGCTGAAGATGAGAGAGATAAGTCATAACGTAAGTGAATCGCGCTCACGCGCTCACGCGCTCACGCGCTCACGCGCTCACGCGCTCACGCGCTCCGTATGACTCCTGCCTCGACTCCTTAATTTCTCCGCAGAGTTTTGTCCGTGTCATTCCCCATCCGGTTAGCATCCCGGCAGAACGCCGCGTGGCAGGCTTCGCCCTCAGCGTGACGGGGTTCACCCGTAGCGTGATGGCGTTCACTCTCGGTGTGACGACGTTCACGCGCCGCGTGACGGCATTCACCTTCAGCGTGACCGCGTTCGCCCGCCGCGTGACGGCGTTCACTCTCAGCGTGACCGCATCCGCCCGCCGCGTGATGGCATTCACTCTCAGCGTGACAGGCTTCACGCGCGGCGTGACGACGTTCACGCGCGGCGTGACAGGGTTCACCTCCCGACCATTTTCATCGGCGCGGTTGCCGATGCAAACCAACACCCTAATCAAGGAAATTATATCATGAACACCCAGTTCAAACTCAGTTGCAAAAAATACATCCACCGAACCTGGCCCGGCCTGCGGGAGTTCTTCACCCAATACGTCGGCGTCCTGCCCGGCATCCGCGAGCGCCTCAGCCTGCCCTCTCCGGAAATCGGCCTGATCACCAACAGCGCTGCCGGTTTCGGCCGACTCAACGACCTCATCGTCGAGTTGGAAAAACTGCTCAAAGGCTTCCGCGACGCCCGCCTGCAAGTTGTCACCCAAACTCCGGCCACGAAGACGCCAAGGCGCGAAGGATTTTTTTTTACAGGGAGAGCATGGAGATTATTTTTTAAAACCTCCATGAACTCCATGATCTCCCTGTAAAAAATCCTTTGTGTTCCCTGCATTCTTTCGCGGCCATTAAAACCAAACAAACATGACTAACATGAAAACCAACCAAGCTCCGGCCTTGCCGGCCTACCAGAAACAACAAACCAAACAACTCAAGCGTGGCGCGCTGACCGTGTTAATCGCCGTCGCCCTCACCCCCCTGCTGGGCAAAGCCCTGGCCGCCGCCTTCGGCAGCCTCGCCGCGCAACTCTGACCTTCAACTCAACCAAACCAAACCAGAAAACCAAACAACCAGAAAACCAATGAAAATGAAACTGAAACTAACCCAACCCAAATTCAAACTGTTGCTGCTCCTCAGCGTCCTCAGCGCCTCCGCGTTGAATGTCTTTGCGGTGAACAAAGTCGTCACCAGCAGCACCACCGAGTCGAACCAGTCCTACAACGACAGCGACCCCACCCTGCCAGCCCTGAGCGTCACCACCGAGGGAGTGACCTACACCGGCACCAACATCACTCTCAGCGCCACCAATGACAGTGTTTCCGGCGCTATATCCGGCCAAGGCGCCTATGTTAATAACGCCAACCTGCTCCTCACCGGCGGCAGCATCACCGCCACTGGCAGCCTCGGGCATGGGGTTTATTTCGACATCAACAGCAGCAGCACCTTGAACAACGTGGCCATTAAGACCTCGGGATATAACAGCCACGGCGTGATTGTGTCAAACACCTCCGCCCTAACATTAACTGGCGGTAACATCAGCACCAGCGGCAGCACCGCATATGGGGTTTATCTCCGCGTCAACAGCAGCGCCACCCTGAACAATGTGACCGTTGAGACGACAGGCTATGAGGGCCACGGCGTGAGTGTGAACAACTCCACCCTGCTGCTGACCGGCGGCAGCATCAGTACCAGCGGCAACTCAGCATCCGGGCTTGTGTTCAACAGCTATAGCGACAATACCGTGAACAACGTGACCATTGAGACGACAGGCTCCGCAGCCAGCGGCGTGAGTGTGAACAACTCTTCCACCATGCGGCTGACTAACAGCAACATCAGTGCCACTGGCAGTGGCGCGGAGGCGCTTAAATCCTCATACAGTAGCACCGCCATAGTGAACCTGAATCACAATATCCTGACCGGCAACATCCTCGCCTACGCCGCCGGCGCCCTCACCCTCGACGCCGCCAACGGCAGCGTTCTCACCGGCAATGTCTCCGTCACCACCGGCGGCACCATCGAAATCACCCTCAGCGACGCGGGCACCAAACTCATCGGCAACTTCACCCGTGATGCCGATGCCACCAGCGAAATCACCCTGACCGTCGGCGCAGGAGCCTTATTCCACGGCGCGGGCACCCTGGACAACCTGACCTTGGAAAGCAGCGCCATCCTTAGTTACGCGGACGGCGTGCTGAACGTCACCGACAGTATCACCATCGGTGACGGCATCATCATCGACTTCAGCAGCCTGACCTCGACCGGGAACTATACCGTGCTCAACTGGACCGGCGCGACTGGCGGCGACAGCATCAACGCTGACCAATTCAGCGTCACCGACCCCGGCATCGAGGGCACCTTCAACGTGGCGAACAACCAACTGACCTTCAACGCCACCGCCGTCCCGGAACCCTCCACCTGGTTCCTAATCGGCGCCGGCCTCGGCACGCTGGCCCTCATCCGCCGCCGTTCGTCCTAACGGCACCTTGGCCCACAGAGAACCACAGAGAAGACACAGGGAACCACAGAGATTTTATTAAATTAAAAAAATTAATCCTGTGCTTCTCTGTGCCTCTTTGATTCGCTACGCTAGGGTCGCTGGAGCGGGCATGGAGTAGCCCGCTGACTTTAGTGACCCACCAAAAAATCCTTCGCGCCTTGGCGTCTTCGTGGCCGGAGTTCAGTTCTAATCCTGGCGTGCCGGCGCATCGTCACCCAGTTCCGAATACATGTACGCCGGCGCCGACTTGGCAATGAAATCCCGCATGATGGCCAGCGTCTGTTTCTCGTCGCGCGGGGCATACAACCGGTCGTCCATCACCGGCATGAAGACGCTGACATAGGCCCAGCGATGGTTGCGATTGTGCCACACCCGGTCCCAACTGCCCAAAAACACCCGCGTCCAATGGCTCGGCGTGCTGCTGTCTTTGCCGACAAACCAATACAAATAATACGCCCGGCGCGTCACCGGCTTGCCGTAGGCCGGCTCGCTGCCGCGGTGAATGGACACTTTCATCACCTTCAACTGATGGCCGTTGGCCAGCGTCACCGGGATGACTTCCTCATTGTCAATAGACCAACCCTGGGCCGGCAAACAGGCTTCCGCGCGGTGGATGCTGTTCTTGGCCCCGCCGGCCAGCACGATGGTCAGCGCCAGCACATCTCCCTGGGCGTTGCCATACAGGCGGCGAACCATCTCGGTGTCTTCCGGCAGGACCCGTTTTTCAACCTCAGTCATGCCTTGTGATTCACCGCCAGTCATGTCGCCCACCCGGTCGGGCAGCGCCATCTTAACGCCGGCCTCAGGGGCGGCGTTGGGGTTGGGGGAAAACCGGCACAGCAACAGCACCGCGCCAAAAAAGACCGCCGCGGCAATCCATTTCCAGCCGGCCACCGCGGCGACCGTCCCCGACTCCCTGACTGTTGTGTTTTTCATGACGAAAAGCGTTTACCAATTACGCGCCAACAAGACCTGGTTAACCGCCGTGGCAATCGGCATTTGATAAACGCCGAACACCACCACGGCCGCGGTCAGCGTCCACACCAATAACTTGGCGCGACCAGACAGGCGCACCGGCTCCGCGCCGTCAGCGGGTTCATTCCAGTACATGTAGCGGACAATGCTCAAATAATAATACAACCCGACCGTCGCCGCCACCAAGCCGAGGCCGACCAGGACGTACTTATGCTCCTCCCAGGCCGCCGCCAGCACGCCCAGCTTGCCGGCAAAGCCCAGCAACGGCGGAATGCCGGCCATGGACACAAACGCCACGGCCAGCCCGAAGGCGGCCAGCGGCGAGCGTCGGGACAAGCCGGAAAAATCCGCCAGTTCCTCGCCGCGCACCTGCCGGGCCACCACGGTTATCAAAAAGAAAGCCAGCAGGCCGGCGAACAAATAGGACACCAGGTAGATCAACACCGCGTTCACGCCGCGCGGCGTGTGACAGCTCAGCGCCATCAAGATAAATCCCGCGTGGCCGATGCTGGAATAACCCAGCAGCCGTTTCAAATTGCGCTGCGGCAGCGCGGCAAAGGTTCCCAGCACCACGGTCAGCCCCGCCAGCACCGTCAGCAGCGACCCGGTATATGGCACCAGCGCCGGATGACTGAAGCCGTCAAAATCCACCAGGCGCAACAGCACCACAAAACCGGCCGCCTTGCTGCCCACCGCCAGAAAAGCGGTCACCGGGGTCGGCGCGCCCTGATACACGTCGGGCACCCACACGTGAAACGGCACCGCGGCGATCTTGAAACAAAGCCCGACCATGATCAGCGTCAGCGCGAACAACAGCGAAGGATTCAGCGGCCCGGCGGCCAGGGTCTCCAGAATGGCGCGGAACGCGGTGCTGCCCGTGTTGCCGTAGAGAAAGGCGATGCCGTACACCAGAAACCCGGTGGACAGCGCGCCAATGATCAGATATTTCACCCCCGCCTCCAGCGCGGCGACCCGGTCGCGCTGGCAGGCTACCAGCACGTAAAACGAAATGGTCACCAGTTCCAGCGCGACGAACATCAGCGTGAAATCCGTCGCCGACGCCAGCAGCAGCAGGCCGACCGTCGTCAGCGACGGCAGCAGCAGAAATTCGTGGCGCGACCCGGTCAGCGTCTCCGCAAATTCCGCCGCCATCCATAACACCACAATCAGCGTCACCAGGAAAAACTGCTTGAAGAAAATCGAAAGCCCGTCCACCGCGTACAACCCGTGAAAATATTGTCCCACGCCCAGCGTCAGCGGCGCGATGAACGTCCCCGCCAGCACCAGCGTCGCGCCAATCGCGGCGGCGCAAGCCAGCCGACGCGGAGCCAGTTGCGGGCGGCACGCGCCGACCACGAACAGCGCCAGCGTCCACGCCAGCAGTTGAAATTCCGGCAGTAACAAAAATTCTTTCATAAGACATCCGCCATCGGCAAAACAGGGGGAAACTTTATAATTCTCCCGCCCATCCGTCAATCATACGCTGGGAAAATATGCGACTGCGAGTTGCCTCAAATGAAAAGACCCCGCAGGGGCAAGGCTTAGAGCGGATAATCGGGGATGTTGGCCGTCGCTCGCGATTATACACCATTGGCAACAGACAAGGGGTGGCGCGGAGCGACGGGGTGTTTTAGCGTTTTGGGGGGAAGAGGACTGAACGTTGAAACACCCCGTCCGCTGCGCGTTCACTCCTCTGCGAGAGGGGAATTATAGTTTTGAGATTTGAGCTGTGAGTTTTGAGTTTCCTACTCCCCCAACTCCACGCAGCGCTGACGGTAGTACCGGTAATTTTCCAGCGATACTTCCGTCGGCACGCCGTGGTCGCAGCACGGGATGTAGCCGCCGCGCGCGCGCATCGCCGGCAGGATGCGCTCCACCATTTCGTCAATCGCCGCCTTGCCTTGCGCCAGCGCGCGCTTGTCGATGCCGCCGCGCATGACCAACTGCGGATGTTCGCGTCCGATGGTCACCACGTCGCAGCCGCTCGCCACCTCGAACGGTGACATCGCGTCCATGCCGAGTTCTGCCATGTAAAACGGAATCAGCGGCTGGCACGCGCCGTCGGTGTCGATTTGCAGGTACAGGTGCCGCTGACGGTCAAGCTGCCGCGCCTTCACCCGCCGGAGCAATTCCTTGTAATACGGGTGCAGCATTTCCGAAATCATCGCCGGGGCGACCAGCGGGCCGTTGTTGTAGCAGTTGTCCTCGGCGAAGAAAATCTCGTCGAAGGTGACGAACTTTTGATGCGCGGCGGTCACGGCGTCGGCCAGTGCCAGCCAGCGGGTCATCATCGCCTCGATGAGTTCCGGCTGGTCGTAGAACGCGAACAACAACCGCTCCGGCCCGAGCATGGAACGCAGATACATGAACGAGCCGGCCACGCCCTGCGTCACCATTGCCCCGCGCGCCGCTGCCGCCCGGACCGGCGCCAGGCGTTGCTCCAGCCCCTCGTAACGGCGCGAGTCTTGCGGGTCGAGCCGCCACTCGGCCTGCGCCTGCCACGACGCCAGGTCGCTGACCGGGGTGTCGAGATATTCCGGCATGAAGCCGTTGCGGCGGCCCTTAAAATACAGCACCTTGCGCCCGGCCCAGTCCTGCTCCACCTCGGTGTCGCCGCGGTCTTCCAGCACCTTCACCTCGAAGCGCGGCACGTACTCCGGCTCGCACCAGCCCAAGCCGCCGAGTTGTATGTTGCCCGGCTCGTCGTAGTGAAAATATTCCGCCGCTGTCGGTGACCATTGCGGGAAATCCGGCATCCCCTGCTGTTTCCAGTCGTCCCAGCAATAATAACCGAACTCGGTCTTCAGCAGCGGCGCGCCCGGCGTGACGGCGTAGGCATCGCGCCGGCGCCGCGCCGCCTCCGTCCATTGTTCGCGCGGCGGCAATGCGTGAACACCGTCAGCGACTGTTTCGCCCCCGCCATTGGTCACGTCTGACATAATTGTTGATCTCAAAAATCAAAACTCAAATCTCAAAACCACAACGGGTTAACTGGATAACCAATTATAGTTTTGAGATTTGAGCTATGAGATTTGCGTTAACTCAGTAGGCCGCCTGCGCGCCCTTGATGTTTTTCTTGCCAATCCACGGCATCAGCGCGCGCAACCGCTCGCCGGTTTTTTCCACCAGGTGTTGCTCGCCCTGCTTGAGCAAGCTGTTGTAGCGTTTATAGCCGGTCTGGTATTCCTTGATCCACTCGCGGGCGAATTTGCCGTTCTGGATGTCCTTCAACGCGGCTTGCATGCGCTTCTTCACGCCGGCGTCGATAATCTTCGGCCCGACATGCACGTCGCCCCATTTCGCGGTTTCGGAAATCGAGAAACGCATCCCGCTGATGCCTTTTTCGTTCATCAAATCCACGATGAGTTTCAACTCGTGCAGGCATTCAAAGTACGCCATCTCCGGCGAGTAACCCGCCTCGACCAGCGTTTCAAAACCCGCTTGCACCAGCGCGCTCAGGCCGCCGCACAACACGGTTTGCTCGCCGAACAAATCGGTCTCGGTCTCTTCCTTGAAGCTGGTCTCCAGCACCCCGCCGCGCGTGGCGCCGATGCCCTTGGCCCAGGCCAGCGCGATGGCTTTGGCGTTCTTGCCCGGATTCTGGTAAATGGCGATGAGCGCCGGCACGCCCTTGCCCTCGGTGAACTGGCGGCGGACGATGTGACCGGGACCTTTCGGCGCGATCATGATGACGTTGATGTCCTGCGGCGGGACGATGGCCCGGTAATGAATCGAAAAGCCGTGGATGAACGCCAGCGTCTTGCCCTTGGTCAGGTTCGGCGCGATTTCCTTGGCGTACAACGCCGCCTGCTTGGTGTCCGGCACCGCGACGAGAATCACGTCGGCGAGCCGCACCGCCTCCGCGACCTCGTAAACCTTGAAGCCCTTGGACTTGGCAACGGGAATGGATTTGCTCCCCTTGTAAAGTCCGACGATTACCTTGACGCCGCTGTCCTTGAGGTTGAGAGCGTGCGCGTGTCCTTGCGAGCCGAACCCGATGACGGCGCAGGTTTTACCCTTGAGCGCGTTCAGGTTGGCGTCCTTGTCTGTGTATATTTTTGCTGCCATAGATATTATTTTTTATTGATGATTGATGATTGATTATTTTACTCGCGCGGCAAGACCACCTTGCCGGTGCGGGTCAACTCGAGCACGCCGAAACCGTTCATCAGTTCCAGGAACTTGCTGATTTTCGACTCGCTGCCCGTGATTTCAATGGTCAAATCCGCGGGCTGCACGTTGACAATCTTGGCGCGGAAAATCTCGCAGAACTGCATGACTTCCGGGCGCGTTTTGGCGCTGGCCTTGATTTTGAGCAGCACCAGCTCGCGGTCAACATATTCGCCTTCCTTGAAATCGTGTACCTCGATGACGTTGACCAGCTTGTTCAGCAACTTGGTCACCTGGTCCACCACCTTGTCGTCGCCGACCACCACCAGCGTCAGCTTGGAAACGGCGGCATTCTCCGTCGGGGCGACATTCAGCGTGTCAATGTTGAACCCGCGGCCGCTGAACAGACTGGTAATCCGCGTCAGCACGCCAAATTTGTTCTCCACGCGAACTGAAATAGTGTGTCTCATATTGGTTTTGCGAACGGTCAGCGTAGCAGGATTCGGATTGAATGCACTGAAATTTTTTTACAGGGAGATCATGGAGAACATTGAGATTACTTTCTTAAAACCTTCATGAACTCCATGATCTCCCTGTAAAAAATTTCAAACCGACCGTCAGCGGCGGCTTTTCGCCAGCGCCTCGCGGGTCTGCAAATAAAGGTGCTTCAACTCGTCATACTCTCTTTGCAACCGCTCCAGGTTCGCCTCCAGGTTGCGGATGCGAATCTCCCGCGCGGTTTCCAGGGCTTTTTCCAGTTGCTGGCCGGAGGACGCTGACCGTGACGTCTTGATTTCCGTTTTCAGCCGCGCCACCTCGGCCTCGCCCAGCAGTTCCGCGATAGTCCGCGGTTTTTCCTCGCCCTTGGCCACCCGGTCATCAAACTGGATCTCGCCCGTCCGGATAAACTCCCGGATGGTGCCCAGCGAAGTCGGCCCGTACAACGTGCCGTCCCGCGCCTGAATCCGCCACACCATCCCCAGTTCGGGAAACTCAGTCACCGGCTGCCATTGGTCATCCTCAGTGGCGATTTCATCCTCCGGCGAAACATAGGCCGATTCAATCAACTGCCGCAACTCCGCCGCGTTCATCGGCCCGTAAACCTCCGCGTCGTTCAATTTCCTCAGCCGAAAGGCCCGTTGGTCGCCACTCATAAATCATTTCTTGGGAATGAACAGTTTTTGCCCGACCTGCAACAGATCGTTCTTCCCCAGGTTGTTGGCCTTGCGCAAGTCCTCGACGGTGACCTTCACCCCGTTCTTTTGATACGCGTCGGCAATCGCCCACAAACTCTGCCCGGCCTGCACCACATATTCAAACCCCGGCTCCAGCCCGGCGGCGGGGGCGAGTTCCGGCGTCGCGCCGACTTCCCCGGCCGACTGGCCGGCCTTGCCGCCGGCCGCCACCAGCCTGGCTACTTCCTTCAGCAATTTTTCCCGTTCCGTCGCCCAGTCTTTCTGCTGCTGCGCCAATTGCGTCCGCAACTCGCCGCTGACCGTCTCCAACTTTTGCAACCGCTCTTGCAGCGCGGCCAGTTGCTGCGTCAATTGGGAATTCTGCTGCACCAGCAAATCCAGTTGATCAGCGGCCTTCAAAATCTTCTGCCGTTCCGCCAGCGCGTCCTGCGCCTCCCCCGGATCCTGCGCCAGCCCGGCCACGGCGCCGCTGACCGTGACGACGGCAATCATCAGCAACATTTTCATCGCGTCATCCTAGCCGCCGCCCGCGCGTCCAGGCAAGATTTTAAGAACTCAAAACCATGGCAATAGCAGTTCACCTTAAAATATTCCCCTCTGCGAGAGGGGAATTTGCCTGCACGGGTGGCATGGTCAGCGGGGAAAAGTTTAGCTGATTTGCTGAACCGCGCCGGTCCCTCGGCGCCGCTTGGGATGACGGGGGAAGGGGAACTGGATGCTGCTCGTGTCTGCCGGCACTGACTCACTGGGAGCGCCGGCTTCCAGCCGGCAACGGAGCGGGCGAGACGCCCGCGCTCCATAGGCCGGCAGGATGGGGCGGCAGCGCAAACAAATCTCGCGCAGAGCCGCAGAGCCGCGGAGTTAATTTAATTAAA